>NZ_JBGCCS010000004.1:0-372724 GCF_041262645.1 Streptacidiphilus sp. EB129 | reverse complement strand
CCCACGCCGGGGGGGGGGCGGCCCCCCCCCCCCCCCCCCCGGGGGGTGGGGGGGGGGGGCCCCCCCCCCCCCCCCCCCGCCCCTGCTCTATGGCTGGAGTTCGTTGAGAACTGCCGCGAGAGCGGTGGTGCGCGGGGACGCGGTGAGCTGCTCCAGGGAGGCGGGGTGGCCGGTGGCGTCGGCCAGGGGGAGGCGCCAGTTGGGGTACTCGCTGGAGGTCCCCGGCAGGTTCTGCGGGCGCGGGTCGCCCAGCGCGTCCGGGAGCCAGACGCCGACCAACTCGGCCGGCGTGCGCAGCAGGTAGCGGTGCAGGGCGGCGACCGCGTCCGGCAGGGCGTCCCCGCTGCCGGTCTCCGGCGCGTCCGCCGCCGGGCCCTCCCCGTACGGGGAGACCGAGAGCAGGCCCTCGCGGGCGAGTTCGCCCAGCCACTCCTCGACGTCCGCCTCGGCCTCGGCCTGCTCCTCGGCCAGCGGGCGGGCCAGCAGGCCCAGGCGGTGCCGGAGTTCCACGTGCTCGCCGCTGAGGCGGGCCGCCGTGCTGGGCAGGTCGTGGGTGGTGAGGGTGGCGAGGCACTGCTTGCGCCAGCGGTCCGGGGGCAGCGGGCTGCCACCGCCGTCCGCGTCCTCGGAGTCCCCCTTGGCGTCGTAGTCGCGTTCGAACCAGAGCACCGAGGTGCCCAGGATGCCCCGGTCGGCGAGCTCCTCGCGGACCCCCGGTTCGACCGTGCCCAGGTCCTCGCCGATCACCGCGGTGCCGGCCCGCTGCGCCTCCAGGGCCAGCACGCCCAGCATCGCCTCGTGGTCGTAGCGAACATAGGTGCCCTCGGTCGGCGGGCGGCCCTCCGGCACCCACCAGAGCCGGAACAGGCCCATCACATGGTCGATCCGCAGCGCGCCGGCATGCCGGACCACGCCGCGCAGCAGCGCCGCGTACGGGGCGTAGCCCACGTCGGCGAGGGTGTCCGGACGCCACGGCGGCAGGCCCCAGTCCTGGCCCCGGGCGTTGAAGGCGTCCGGCGGGGCGCCCACCGAGATGCCGGTGGCCAGGCAGTTCTGCAGCGCCCAGGCGTCCGCGCCCTCGGGGTGGCAGCCGACCGCGAGGTCGTGGATCAGACCCACCGTCATCCCGGCGGTACGGGCGCTGCTCTGGGCGGCGCCGAGCTGCTCGTCGACCAGCCAGGCCAGCCAGCGGTGGAACTCGACCCGCGCGGAGAGCTCGTCGGCGGCACGGCGCACCGCCGCGCTGCCGGGGTCGCGCAGGCCGGCCGGCCAGGAGCGCCAGCCGGTGCCGTGCTCCTCGGCCAGGGCGCACCAGATCGCGTAGTCGTCCAGCGGCTTGCCCTCGCGGCGCAGAAAGGCCTGGTAGGCGGCCTCGCGTCCGGGGCTGCGCGGGACGGTGTGCAGCACTGTCAGTGCCTCGTGCTTGAGTGTCCAGGTGGCGTCGCGGTCGACGAGTCCGTCGTTGAGCAGCACCGCGTCACGCAGCGCCGCACCGCGCTGGGCCAGGGCGGAGACCCGGGCGTGGGCGGCGGCGTCCAGGTAGGGGTACTCGGGCACGGCCTCGACGCGCAGGTGCACCGGGTCGGCGAAACGGCGCGAGGACGGACGGTACGGCGACGGGTCACTGGCCTGCCCGGGGCTCGCGGGCAGGCCCGCGTGCAGCGGGTTGACCTGGATGAACCCGGCGCCGTGGGTGTGCCCGGCCCACTGGCCCAGGTCGGTGAGGTCGCCCAGATCGCCCATGCCCCAGGAGCGCTGCGAGAGCACGGAGTAGAGCTGGGCCAGGAAGCCCCAGCTGCGCTGCCGCAGGCCGGGCAGCCGGGTCGGGGAGACGATCAGCGGGACGGCGGCGGCGCGGTCGCCGAGGCCGTCGTTGGGTCTGGCGCACAGGGTGTGCCGTCCGGGCGGCAGGTCGTCCGGGACACGGCCGTGGGTGACGGTGAGTGAGCCACCGTGCTCCAGGTCGATCCAGACCTCGGTACGCGCCGGGACGGAGAGGTCGAGCCGCTGGCCGGCCCGGGTGACCACGCAGCGCGGCAGCAGCCGGGACTCGGTGCGGTGCAGCAGGTGCTCCAGCGCCTCGCGGGCCAGGGTCTCGGTGGAGGCGTCGACGTCGAGCGAGGCGAGTACGGCGACCAGGGTGTCCGGCGGGACCGCGACCGGCCCCCGGTGGCTGTCGAACTGGGTGTCCACGTGGTGCGCCCGCGCGAGTTCGAGCAGGACCGGCGGGGCCGGCGTGCCGTCCGACGAGGAGGGGGTTGGGCGGGCTGCTGTGGCCACGTGGGCTCCTCGGCGCGTCGGGGTGTCGTCGGCGGAACTCGGAACAGAGTCCTTCTTACCCGTTTCAGAGGGCACTTGGACACCAGACCGGGGAGTGTCGCGACGGCCGTTCCGGACAGCTGACGCCGGTTCACGGACCGCCCGGGAGGATCCCGGTCAGATCGGGCATCACACCGGGCATCACACCGGGCATCACACCGGGGTCCGCACTCTCGTTGACAGTGAACACGCCCTTCTGATGGTCTTGCCTCTCGACCCGACCGAGCCCCCGCGGCCGCCAGGCCCTGGATCGCAGGCACCAGTACCCAAGGAGTCCGCGTGGAGCACCGGCCCTCACTTCCCGCCACCGTCGGCAGCGGGCTGCGCCGGCACCTGGACCAGAGCGCGGCGCTGCAGTCGGTGGTCCACTCCCCCGCCGTGGCGGGTGCCCGGCGTACCGCGGCCCGTACCGCGCGGCGGCTGGCGCCGGAGACCGCGGACCGCTGGATCGCCGCGGTCAAGGGCACCGAACCGCTGCTGGCGCGGGCTCGCGACGGGGCGCGGCGGCGCGGCGTGGCGCTGCGGGCGACCGCGGCGCTGACGGTGGCGGCCGTGGTGGGCGGGCTGGTGACGGGTGCGCAGACGGCCACGGCGGCGGCGCCGGGCCGACCGGGTCAGGTGACGACGGGACAGGCGGGGCAGGCGGGACAGTCCGCACAGGCGGGACAGTCCGGAGCGGCGGGGCAGGCCGCGCTGCCGCAGATCTTTCCGCGGCCGCAGTCGGAGCAGGCGTACGGCAGTGCGGTGCCGGTCCCGGCCCGGGTGACCGTGGTGGCCACGGCGAAGGCCGATCCCGGGGCGCTGCGGGCCGTGCGGGCACTGCTGGGCGCCGCCGGGGCGCGGCAGGTCGTGGTGACGCCGGTGGAGCCGGCGCCCGCGCCGGGGAGTCTGACGGTGTACCTGGGCGGGCTGGCCGAGGGGGCCGGCGGGGCGACCGACCGCGCCCTGCGCGGGATCGCCGCGGCGGGTGGCACCGAGTCGCCGCTGACCCCCGCCGGGCTCCCCTCCGGCGGGTACGTCCTGGCGGTGGGTCAGCTGCCGGTGGGTCAGCCGCCGGCTGCCTCGCAGCTGACGGTGGGCGGGCATCCGGTGGGCGGGCCCCCGCCGGCCGCCGCGACGCCGTCCACCGCGACCCCGTCCGCCGCGACGGCCTCCGCCGCGAAGCAGCCGGCCGGGTCCGGGGTGGTGGTGCTGGCCGGGGTCGACGCGGCGGGCACCTTCAACGCCGCGCAGTCGCTGCGGCAGTTGCTGCAGCGGACGGCCGCCGGTGCGGCGACCCTGCCCGGGGCCCTGGTCAGGGACTGGCCGACGACCCCGGTGCGCGGCACCGAGGAGGCCTTCTACGGCACCCCGTGGACCACCGGGCAGACCCTGGCGCAGCTGGACTTCCTGGGGCGCACCAAGCAGAACTACTTCCTCTACGCCCCCGGCGACGACCCGTTCCGCAGCTCCCGCTGGCGCGACGCGTACCCGGCCGGGCAGGCGGCCCAGCTGGCCGCGCTGACGCGGGAGGCCGCGCTGAACCACGTGACCTTCGGCTACGGCCTCGCCGTCGGCGGGTCGGTCTGCTTCACCGGCAGTGCCGACCAGGACGCGCTGATCGCCAAGCTGGAGTCGCTCTGGGGCCTGGGCGTGCGCTCGTTCCAGCTGCAGTTCCAGGACTCCAGCTTCACCCACTGGCACTGCACCGCCGACCGGATCCACTACGGCACCGGCCCGGCCGCGACCGCGCGCGCCCAGAGCGACCTGGTCGCCCTGGTGCTGAAGCGCTTCGTGGCCGCCCACCCCGGCAGCGGTCCGCTGTCGGTGCTGCCCACCGAGTACTACCAGTCCGGCGCCACCCCCTACCGGACCGCGCTGGCGAAGGCGCTCGACCCCTCGGTACGGGTGGCCTGGACCGGCGTGGGGGTGCAGCCGAGCACGATCACCGACGACCAGGTCTCCGCCGCGCAGAAGGCCTTCGGCCACCCGCTGGTGGTCCAGGACAACGCGCTGGCCAACGACTCCACCCCGGACCGCCTCTACCTCGGCCCCTACCAGGGCCGGGACACGACGGTGGCCACCGGCTCGGCGGCGCTGCTGGTCAACTCCCTGCAGCAGCCGGTGGCCGCGCGGATCCCGCTGTTCACCGCCGCCGACTTCGCCTGGAACCCCGACGGCTACGACGAGGCGTCCTCCTGGCAGGCGGCGGCCGCCGACCTGGCCGCGGGGCAGCCGGCGGCCGCCGCGGCACTGGCCGCGCTGGCCGGGAACAGCGCGTCCGCACCGCAGGGGCAGCCGGGGCAGCCCGGCGAGACCGGCCGTCGGTCGACCGAGGGGGAGCCGGAGTCCGCGTACCTGCGCCCGCTGATCGCCGCGTTCTGGGCCGCCCAGGGGCAGGGCGGCGCGGCCGCCGCCTCGGCCGCGGCCGCGCTGCGCGCCGCTTTCGGCACCATGGCCCAGGCCCCGGCGACGCTGGCCGCGGCCGGGCTGGCCCCGGAGGACGGCGGTGCCCTGGGCGCCGAGGACGCCGCCTGGCTGGCCCAGCTGTCCGGCTACGGTCAGGCGGGACAGCAGGCCGTGGACATGCTCACCGCGCAGCGCTCCGGCGCGGCCGACGCGGGTGCGACGGCCTGGGCGCACCAGGTTCGGCTGCGGCGGCTGGTGCAGCAGCTGGGCCAGGCCACCGTGACCGTCGGCGCGGGCGTGCTGGACCCGTTCCTGAAGCAGGCGCTGGCGGCGGCGGACAGCTGGGCCGGGCTCGGCGGCACCCCGGTGACGCCGACCACCACCATGGGCACCGCGCAGGACCACGATCCGGCGCTGATGGTCGACGGCGACCCGAGCACTTTCTACTGGAGCGACGAGCCGCCCCGGGTCGGCGACTCGGTGGGCGTGGACCTCGGCAGCGCGGAGCCGGTGGGCGGAATCAGGGTCACCATGGGCTCCGGCGCCGGCAGCACGACCGCCGACACCTCGTCCACGGACGTCTCGTCCACGGACGGCTCGACGACTGACGGCTCGACCGCCGACGGGTCCGGCAGCGCGGCCGTTGCCGCCGACGACTACCTGCACGACGCGGTGCTGGAGTACTCCACCGGCGTCGGCGGCTGGACCCGCATCGCCACGTACCACGGGAAGAAGACCGTGGTCGCGACGCTGCCGTCCGGCGTGGTCGCCCGGTACGTGCGGCTGCGCGCCACCAGGACCCAGCCGGGCGCGGTCGCGGTCCGCGAGTTCACCGTCACCGCGCCCCGGTCGGCGCCCTCGACGGTCACCGGCGGCCCGGTCGGCGAGCCGGACTCGCCCGCCTCGAACGTGGTCGACGGCGACCTGGGCAGCCCCTACCGCGCGGTCGCCCCGCCGCAGGCCGGCGACGCGCTGACGGTGGCGCTGGGCCAGCCGGGGCCGCTGGACCGGGTGGTGGTGTTCACCGACCCCGCGGTGGCCTCGCAGGGCTCGGTCGAGGTGCACCAGGCGGGCAGGGGCTGGGTGCGGATCGGCGCGCTGCGTCCCGGCTACACCGAGTTGCCGGTCGACCCGAAGGCGTCGGCGGACCAGGTCCGGCTGGACTGGGCGGCCGGCGGTCCGCCGCCGGTGGTCTACCAGGTGGTGCCCTGGTACGCGGACAGCCCGGTGGCGGACCTGCAGCTGCCGCAGCAGAGCGTGGACCTGGAGGCCGGCGGCGATCCGGAGGTGCTGACCGGCGAGCTGCAGGCACTGGGCGTGACCGGTGCTTCCGGCACCCTCCGGGCGCAGGCCCCGGCGACGGCCAAGGGTCTCACCGTCAGCGCCCCGGCCACCGTGGCGCTGCCGCGCGGAGGCCTGCTGGCGGCCCCGCTCCGCTTCGCGGCCGCGCCGGGCACCGCTCCCGGCAGCTACACCGTGCCGGTCAGCTTCACCGCGAACGGACACGTCGTCAGCCAGTCCGTCCAGGTCCGGGTGTACCCGCGCACCGGCGGTCCGGACCTGGCGCTGTCGGCCACCGCCAGTTCCTCGGCCGACCTGAGCCCGGCGTACTCCGCGGCGAAGGTCAACGACGGGGATCCGACCACCCGCTGGTCCTCGCCCTGGACCGACGACGCCTGGGTGCAGCTGAAGCTGGCCCAGCCCGTCTCGGTGGGCCGGGCGGTGCTGCACTGGCACAGCGCGTACGCCGCGCAGTACCGGATCGAGACCTCGGTCGACGGGGTGACCTGGAGCACCGCCGCGACCGTGCTGGACGGTCAGGGCGGCGACGAGACGGTGCACTTCAACGCGCCCGAGGTGCGCTTCGTCCGGATCCACGGGCTGCAGCGGGCCACCCATTTCGGCTATTCGCTGTACGGCATCGAGCTCTATGCGATCGTGGGCGGCGGAGCCGGCACGGCGGGCACGCCGGCAGCAGGTACCGGGACGGCCGCGCCGACCGCCCCCGCGACCCCGGCCCCCGGCACGCCGGCCACACCGCCGGCCGTGCCGTCACCCGGCACCACCCCTGCCCCCGGCGCTTCCTCGACCCCGGCCGCGCCCGGGCCCACGCCGACCGCTGGAGCACTCGGGTGATACCCAAGCCCCTGCACGCCGCCAACGAACTGCTCGCCTTCCTGCTGGAGCTGGCCGCCTTCGGCTCGATGACCTGGTGGGGCTTCAGGACCGGAAGCGGGGTGCCGGTCCACCTGCTGCTGGGGCTGGGCACCCCGGCGGCGGCCATCACCCTGTGGGGGCTGTTCTGCGCGCCCCGGGCCACTTTCAAGGTGCCGCTGTTCTGGGTGATGCTGCTCAAGGCCGCGGTGTTCGGCGGTGCGGCGCTCTGCGTCTACGCCGTGGGCCATCACGCGCTGGGCATCGCCTTCGCGATCGTCGCCGCGCTCAACACCGCTCTCGCCACCGCGGACCGCGAGGCCCTGGTGCACACCCGCCGGGCCTGACCCCGGGAGGTCCGGCAACTCCGACCCACCAGGGCCCGCGGACACCACACCGCCCTCCGTTGCCCGCTGGGGCGGGGCGGAGGGCGGTGTGCGGTGGTCGCCGTGCGGTGCCGTGCCGGGTCGGACTCGGGCCCTAGGCGGACATGCGTTCGACCGGGGCCTGGCCTGGAGGGACGTCGGGGGCGACGTGGGAGACCTCCTCCCGGGAGCCGTAGGGCTCCAGGTAGGGGCGCCACCGGGGATCCCGGTGACCGGTCCCGATGATCCGCCAGGCGAGGCCGGAGGGCGGGGCCGGGGGACGCTTCATGCGCCACCCGAGGTCGGAGAGATGACGGTCGGCCTTGACGTGGTTGCAGCGGCGGCAGGCCGCCACCACGTTGTCCCAGCGGTGCTGACCGCCACGACTGCGCGGCACCACGTGGTCGACGCTGGTTGCGACGCCACCGCAGTACACGCACCGCCCGCCGTCGCGGGCGAAGAGTGCCCGACGGGTCAGCGGGACGGGACCACGAAAAGGGACCCGCACGAAGCGGGTCAGACGGACGACGGACGGCGCCGCGAGGGCGCTGGTGGCGCTATGCATGAATTCCCCGGAGTCCTCAAGGCTTACCGCCTTCTTGTCGAGGACCAGAACGAGGGCGCGGCGCATCGATACGACGCCGAGTGGCTCGTACGACGCGTTGAGGACCAGGACATGTGGCACGAAGGCCTCCCTTTACGCCGACGGCGCGTGGCTCGCGCCGGGACGAGCGCGCGGCCCGGGTGTGGACCGCGTGATCTCCTCACAGTGTCGCCGCAGGCCTCCCCGCCGCGCCACCAATCCAGAAGAACAGGGCAGGTGTGTCCTGCCCCACACAGGTCATGCCCCGGATCACCCGCCGCTGCACCTCCGTCGCTGGCGGGGGGCGGTTCCGGGGTGCTCCGGAAGGGTCGCGCCGGGACGGGGCGCCCCGCGGAGCTGGATAGGCTGTGCCGATGGCAACGCAACCTCCCACCCCCCACCCGTCGCTGACGGATGCCACCAACAGCGCAGGTCAGGCCGTCGGCTATGTCAGCGCCAACTGGGAGGGCTGGGTCACCGGAGCAGTCAAGATCCTGTTCATCCTGGTGATCGCACTGGTGGTGCGTGCGGTGATCCGCACCATGATCAGCAAGATGGTGGCCCGGATGGCACACGGCCGTCCCGACCACCACCAGCCCGCACTGATCACCGGTCTGCTGGAGAACGCCGAGCGGCGCAAGCAGCGCTCGCAGGCGATGGGATCGGTGCTGCGCAGCGTCGCCTCGTTCACGGTGATGGGGACGGGGGCGCTGACCGCGCTGTCGGTGCTGGGGATCAACCTGGCCCCGCTGCTGGCCAGCGCCGGGGTGGCCGGTGTCGCGATCGGCTTCGGCGCGCGCAACCTGGTCACCGACTTCCTCTCCGGCGTGTTCATGATCCTGGAGGACCAGTACGGCGTCGGCGACCAGATCGACACCGGGGTGGCCACCGGCACGGTACTGGAGGTCGGCCTGCGGGTGACCAAGCTGCGCGGGGCCGGCGGCGAGATCTGGTACATCCGCAACGGCGAGGTCAAGCGGATCGCCAACATGAGCCAGGGCTGGTCCACGGCCACCGTCGAGGTGCCGGTCGGCTACCACGAGGACCTGGTGCTGGTGGAGCGGCTGATCCAGAACGCGGCCGAGGAGATGTCCAAGGACGAGCCGTGGAGCGAGCAGCTCTGGGAGCCGGCGAAGGTCCTCGGCGTCGACTCGCTCACCGCCGAGTCGGTGGTGGTGCAGGTGTCCGCGAAGACCATGCCCGGCAAGTCGATCCCGGTGGCCCGCGAGCTGCGGCAGCGGATCAAGGCGGCGCTGGACGAGGGCGGCATCCGGATGGGGGTGCTCCCCGGCCTCCCCGCCGCGCGGACGGCGGCCGCCGCCACCCCGGAGATCGCCGCGCCGTCGGCGCTGGGCGACCCGCTCTCCGCGCAGTCCCGCGCGACGGCGGTCATACCGCCCGACCCGCCCATGGACAAGGAACCCGGCCACTGACCCCATCGGGCCGCCTGACCTGCGGGTACCGCTGACATCACCGAGGGGCGCGAGGAGCGCGCTGCCGACCCCGCGCCTCGCGGCGCGCCGGCAGCGCACACCTCGCGCCCCTCGGGTTTTCGCCCTGCGGTGAGGTCACGCTTCGGTCTCCGGGTGGACGGGCCATTGACAGTGCATTGCCGGGGGCCTTACGTTCCTGCACACCGTTAGGAAACTTTCCTATTAGTCCAGCGACGCAGCACCCGCCGGACAGGAGCATGATGTCCCCCGGCCCCGTGGACCGACGTGAGGAGTGAGGCATGACCGCCGCAGGCAACGGCAGTTCCGGACAGCCCGGAACACCGAGCCTCCTTCGCGCGATCAACGACCGCGCCGCGCTGGAGCTGCTGCTGGAGCGCGGCCCGCTGTCGCGGAGCCAGCTCGGCGGCCTCACCGGACTGTCCAAGCCCACCGCCTCGCAGCTGCTGGCGCGGCTGGAGAGCGCCGGACTGGTGGTGCCGGTCGGCACCACCGCGGGCCGGCCCGGCCCGGGCGCACAGCTGTACGAGATCAACCCCGAGGCCGCCTTCGTGGCCGGCCTGGACGTCAACCCGGCCCGGATCAGGGTCGCGGTCGCGGACATCACCGGCCAGGTCGTCGCCGAACACCGGCTGGACACCCCGGGCAGGCAGGCCTCCGGCACCGTCGAACGGGTCCGCGAGGCCGTGGACGCCGCGGCGGCCGCGGCCGGCCTGGACCGGACCGTGCTGCGCCAGGTGGTGATCGGCACCCCCGGCGCCCTCGACCCGGCCACCGGCAAGCTCCGCTACGCGCCGCACCTGCCCGGCTGGCACTCGCCGCGACTGCTGGCCGAGCTGACGGAGGGTCTGGGCGTCCCGGTCGCGGTGGAGAACGACGTCAACCTCGCCGCGGTCGCCGAGCAGCGGGTCGGCCAGGCGCAGGGCGTGGACGACTTCGTGCTGCTCTGGGCCGAGGAGGGCGTCGGCGCGGCGATCGTGATCGCCGGCCGGCTGCACCGCGGCCACACCGGAGGCGCGGGCGAGGTCGGCTACATGCCGCTGCCCGGCGCGCCGATGGTCCGCAACGTCCGCCGGGAGAACTCCGGCGGCTTCCAGGAACTCGCCGGAGCGCCCGCCGTCATCGCCCTGGCCAAGGAGCACGGCATCAGCGCCAAGACCGCGCCGCAGGCCGTGGCCGCCGCCGTGGCGGCGGCCGAGCGGGGCGACGCCGTGGTGCTCACCGCGCTGGCACGGCGGCTGGCGACCGGGCTCGCCGCGATCGTCTCGGTGGTCGACCCGGAACTGGTGCTGCTCAGCGGCGACATCCCGCAGGCGGGCGGCGAACCGCTGCGCGCCCTGGTCCAGGACGAGCTGACCGGACTGGCCGTGTCCCGGCCACGGCTGGTCATCAGCGCCGTCGAGGGCTCTCCGGTCGTGGTCGGCGCGCTGCAGTCGGCACTGGCCACCGTACGGGAGACCGTCTTCTCCACCTACTGACCGACCACCCCCGACACTCTCCCCCCACATCGCCCCCACTGCGAACGACAAGCCCGCCGAACGACAAGCCCGCCGAACGACAAGCCCGCCGAACGACAAGCCCCCACGAACGTCCCCGGACCGGCGCCCAGCGCCGGGGCCGCGGATCACCACACCCTCGAACCTGCCGCATCTCCCCCGCCGACGGGCGCCGCAGCCTGCCACCCCCCTGGAGGAAATCCGTGTCGACCCCTCAGTCCGAGAGCTCCACGAGAAGCCGAAGCCCCCGGCTGCGCCGCGCCACGGCCGCGCTGGCGGTCACCGCCGCGCTGGCGCTGACCGCGGCCGCCTGTACCGGCAGCAGCAGCGGGTCGGCCGGATCCGTCGGCAGTTCGTCCGCCCCGGTGACCATCACCTTCTGGCACGGCTGGAGTCAGCCCAACGAGCTGAAGGCGATCAACGACAACATCGCCAACTTCGAGAAGCTGCACCCGAACATCAAGGTCAAGGCCGTCTCCAACGTCACCGACGACAAGATCAACCAGGCGCTGCGGGCCGGCGGCTCGCAGGCCCCGGACGTGGTGTCCTCGTTCACCACCGACAACGTCGGCCAGTTCTGCGGGACGCACGAGTTCGCCGACCTGACCCCGTTCCTGCAGAAGGACGGGATCGACCCGGCCAAGACCTTCCCCAAGCAGATGGTCGCCTACACCCAGTACAACGGCGACCAGTGCTCGCTGCCGCTGCTGGGCGACGCCTTCGGCCTCTACTACAACGTCGACATGTTCAAGGCCGCCGGGATCACCAGCCCGCCGAAGACCCTGAGCGAGTTCGACGCGGACGCGGTGAAGCTGACCAGGAGCAGCGGCGACAGCTACTCGCAACTCGGCTTCATGCCCGACTACCACGGCTTCGAGAGCACCCCGGCGCACTACCTCGGCTCCTGGGGCCCGAAGTACCTCACCGCCGGCGGCACGTCGAACCTGGCCGCCGACCCGGCCTTCGCGGCCCAGCTGACCTGGCAGAAGAACCTGATCGACAAGCTCGGCGGCTTCTCCAAGCTGGAGAAGTACCGCAACACCTTCACCGACGAGTTCGCCTCCAACCCCTTCGACAAGGGCAAGACCGCGATGTCGATCGACGGTGAGTGGCGGGTCGCCAACCTGACCCAGGAGCACCCCTCGTTCACGTGGGCCACCGCGCCGTTCCCGGTGCCGGACGACCAGGTCGCCCAGTACGGCAAGGGCTACCAGACCGGCACCATCATCGGCATGGCCAGCACCAGCAAGAACCAGGCCGCGGCCTGGGAGTTCCTGAAGTACCTGACCACCGACACCAACGCCGTGGTCACCTTCGCCAACGCGATCTACAACGTGCCGAGCACGCTGGCCGCGCTCCAGTCGCCGCAGCTGAACCACACCCCGCAGTTCCAGACCTTCCTGGACATCGCGAACAACCCCAACACCAGCACCACCCCGGCCAGCCCCAACGGCGGTGCGTACCAGGTCTCGCTGCAGAACTTCGCCTACAAGTACGAGTCGGGCCAGGGCGGTGACCTGAAGGCGGGTCTCGCCGCCACCGACACCCAGATCGACCACGACCTGGCACAGACCAAGTAGCCGGCACAGCCCGAGCAACCGGTACGGCCCGTACCCAACCGCCAGGGCAGGGGGAGGCCCCACCTCCTCCTGCCCGCACCGACCCCTCCCCTGGTGGTGACTCTGATGGCATCCCCGACGCTGCCTGTTCCGCCCGCGCTGCGCCGCAAGCGTCGCCGGGAACTCGCGACGGCCGCCGCCTTCCTCTCCCCCTGGCTGATCGGCTTCGCAATCTTCTTCGCGTACCCGCTGGTCTCCACGGTCTACTTCTCGTTCATGCACTACGACGGGTTCAACGCCCCGAACTTCGTCGGCTTCCGCAACTTCAGCTACATCCTCACCGAGTACCCCTACTTCTGGCAGGCGCTGCGGAACACGGTCTGGCTGGTCGTGGTGATGGTGACGCTGCGCACCGTTTTCGGGATGGGCATCGGCATGCTCATCATCAAGATCAAGTCCGGGGCCGGCTTCTTCCGCACCGCGTTCTACCTGCCGTACCTGGCCCCGCCGGTGGCCGCGACCATCGGTTTCGCCTTCCTGCTCAACCCCGGCACCGGTCCGGTGAACCACTTCCTGGGCGAGCTGGGGCTGCCGCAGCCCGGCTGGTTCACCTCGCCGACCTGGTCCAAGCCCTCGCTGGTGATGCTGGCGATGTGGGGCATCGGCGACCTGATGGTCATCTTCATGGCCGCGCTCCTCGACGTCCCCGCCGAGCAGTACGAGGCCGCCTCGCTCGACGGCGCCAGTGGCTTCCAACGCTGGCGCTACGTCACCCTGCCGAACATCTCGCCGATCATCATGTTCGCCGTGGTCACCGGCGTGATCAACACCCTGCAGTACTACACCCAGGCGATCGTCGCCGGCCAGGTGGCCAGCGGCGTGATCGCCGGCTCCGGCCAGCAGTTCGAGCCGGGCTACCCGCAGGGCTCCACCTGGACCCTGCCGCAGCTGGTCTACAACATCGGCTTCCAGCACTTCGACTACGGCGCCGCGTGCGTCATCTCCATCCTCCTCTTCCTCATCGCGATGGCCGGTACCTCCCTGCTCATGCGCCGCCGCTCCGGCCTGATGGCCGACGACTGAGTCGGAAGGAACCCGAACCCATGTCCTCCCTGGCAACCTCCAGCGACACCACCGGCAACCCCGGCACCACTGGCACCACCGCGCCCCGGCCGCCGGCCGCCCGCGACGCCTCCACCGACCGCTCCGACCGCGCCCGGCGCACGGCCCGGCGGCGGTCCCGGCTGGAGTGGATCGCGGTCCACTCCGTGGCCATCGCCATCGCGATCGCCTTCATCCTGCCGTTCGTCTTCCTCTTCCTCACCTCGGTGATGACCGACGACCAGGCGATGACCACCAACTTCTGGCCCACGCACTGGGTCTGGAGCAACTACACCGCGGTCTTCCACGTCGACGGCTTCACCACCTGGTGGAAGAACAGCATCGAGTACGCCGTCCTGGGCACCTGCCTGACCGTCGTCTCCTCGGTCCCGGTCGCCTACGCGCTGGCGAAGTTCCGTTTCCCCGGCCGACGGCTGGCGATGATGCTGGTCATCTCGATGATGATGCTGCCGCCCCAGGTGGTGGTGATCCCGATGTACCTGTTCTGGGCCAAGCAGATGAACCTGGACGGGACGCTGTGGCCGCTGATCATCCCGATGGCCTTCGGTGACGCCTTCTCCATCTTCCTACTGCGGCAGTTCCTGCTGACCATCCCCAAGGAGTACCTGGACGCGGCCCGCGTCGACGGCTGCGGGGAACTGCGCACGCTGCTGCGGGTGGTGCTGCCGATGGCCAAGCCGGCCATCTCCGCGGTCGCCCTGTTCCAGTTCTTCTACTGCTGGAACGACTACTTCGGGCCGCAGATCTACGCCTCGGACAACCCCGCCGCCTGGACCCTCTCCTACGGACTGCAGTCCTTCCACGGGGCGCACCACACCAACTGGAACCTGACGATGGCCGCGACCCTGCTGGTCATGGCGCCGGTCATCATCGTCTTCTTCTTCGCTCAAAAGGCCTTCATCGAAGGCGTGACACTGACAGGGGTCAAGGGCTGATGAGCACTCCGAACAGCACACTCAAGCTGGTCGTGGTCGGCGGCGGGTCCACCTACACGCCGGAGCTGATCGACGGCTTCGCCCGGCTGCGGGACGTCCTGCCGATCGGCGAGCTGGTCCTGGTGGACCCGGCCGCCGACCGGCTGGAGCTGGTCGGCGGGCTGGCCCGGCGGATCTTCGCCAAGCAGGGCCACTCCGGGGTGATCACCACCACCGGCGACCTGGACGCCGCCGTACAGGGCGCCGACGCGGTACTGCTGCAGCTCCGGGTCGGCGGGCAGGCGGCCCGCAACGAGGACGAGACCTGGCCGCTGGAGTGCGGCTGCGTCGGCCAGGAGACCACCGGCGCGGGCGGCCTGGCCAAGGCGCTGCGCACGGTCCCGGTGGTCCTGGACATCGCCGAGCGGGTGCGCCGGGCCAACCCGGACGCCTGGATCGTGGACTTCACCAACCCGGTCGGCGTCGTCACCCGGGCCCTGCAGACGGCCGGCCACAAGGCCGTCGGGCTGTGCAACGTCGCCATCGGCTTCCAGCGGAAGTTCGCCGGGCTGCTCGGCGTCGTCCCGGAGCGGATCCGGCTGGACCACGTCGGGCTGAACCACCTCACCTGGGAACGCGGCGTCCACCTGCTGGACGAGCCCGGCGGCGACACCGGCCGCGACGTACTGCCGGAGCTGCTGCGGGACTTCGGCCCGGCCATCGCCGAGGACCTGGAGCTGCCGCTGCCGCTGGTGCGGCAGCTGGGCGTGGTCCCGTCCTACTACCTGCGCTACTTCTACCAGCACGACAACGTGGTCGAGGAACTCAGGCACAAGGGCTCGCGGGCCTCCGAGGTCGCCGCGATCGAGCGCGAACTGCTCGCCATGTACGGAGATCCGGCCCTGGACGAGAAGCCGGCGCTGCTGGCCAGCCGCGGCGGCGCGTTCTACTCCGAGGCGGCGGTGAACCTGGTCGCCTCGCTGCTCGGCACCGGGTCGCCGGCCGGCGCCGTCCAGGTCGTCAACGTGCCCAACAACGGCACCCTGCCGTTCCTGCCCGACGACGCGGTGATCGAGGTCCCGGCCGTGGTCGACGGCTCCGGCGCGGCCCCGCTGCCGGTGCCGCCGGTGGAGCCGCTGTACGCCGGACTGATCGCCCATGTCACCGCGTACGAGCAACTCGCCCTGGACGCGGCGCTGCGCGGCGGCCGGGACCGGGTGTTCCAGGCGCTGCTGGCGCATCCGCTGGTCGGCCAGATCGACCTCGCCGAGGGGCTGACGGACCGTCTGATCGCGCACAACCGGCGGCATCTGGCGTGGGCGTGACGACGTCGGACCAGCGGATGGATCAACGGGGGGACCGGCAGGTGGACCGGCAGGGAGCGGACGGGCAGGTGGACCGGCAGGGACCGGAGAACGGAAGCGCAGTGACGTACGACCACCGCACGGCCGGGGCCGGGGCCGAGGCCCCGGCGGCGGACGCCGACGGCACCCTCGGGAACCCGATCGGTGCCGGGACGGTCGGCTCCCTGGCCCGGGAGCTGCTGCCCGGCGTGCTTGCCGTCGACGCCGGCAACAGCAAGACCGATGTGGCGCTGGTCGGCGCGGACGGCCGGGTGCTCGGCACGGCCCGGGGCGGCGGCTTCCGGCCGCAGGAGGCCGGGCGGGAGGCCGCGGTCGCCGGCCTGGCCGAGCTGGTGCGCCGGGCGGCGGAGGAGGCCGGCTTCGACCTGGACGCCCTGGGCGGGCCGCTGGTCAGCCATGTCTCCGCCTGCCTGGCGAACGCCGACCTTCCGGTGGAGGAGCGCGGGCTGCAGGAGCTCATCGCCTCCTACGGCTGGGCGCGCACGGTGGTCGTGGCCAACGACACCTTCGCGCTGCTGCGCTCGGGCACCGACGCGCCGCGCGGGGTGGCCGTGGTCTGCGGCGCCGGAATCAACTGCGTGGGGCTGCTTCCCGACGGCCGCACGGCACGCTTCCCGGCCCTCGGTGTGACCACCGGGGACTGGGGGGGCGGTGGAGGACTGGCCGAGATGGCCATGTGGTCCGCCGCCCGGGCGGAGGACGGGCGCGGTCCGCACACCGCGCTCGCCTCCGCCATCGCCGGTCACTTCGGCCTCCCGTCCACGCTGGCGGTGGCGGAGGCCGTGCACCTGGGCGCGGTCCCGGAGCAGCGGCTGCACGAGCTGGTACCGGTGCTGTTCGCGGTGGCGACCGGAGGGGACGCCGTCGCGTTGCGGCTGATCGACCGCCAGGCGGAGGAGGTGGCGGGGATGGCGGTGGTGGCGCTGCGGCGGCTGGACCTGCTGGACGCGCCCGCCGACGTGGTGCTGGGCGGCGGAGTGCTGGCCTCCCGTCAGCCGCTGCTGCTGGACGGGGTGAACGCCCGTCTGGCGGCGGACGCACCGTACGCGGTGCCCCGCATCGTCACCACGCCCCCGGTCGTCGGCGCCGCCCTCCTCGGCCTCGACCACCTCGCCTCCACCGGCCTCGGCGGCATCCCCACCGCCCAGCAACGCCTCCGCGCCACGTACGCGCTCCGGAGGCCGGCACCGGCGTGAGCCGGCGAGGGGCTCCCCCGTCACCACCGGTGATGTCTGGCAACATGCCGGTTCGGGGGAATCCCCTCGCTGCTGCGCAGTGCCACCTATGGATCATGCTTCCGGGCCCGCTCGGCCAGGTGGGATCTCGTTCCGCACAACGGTAGGAACGTCTTCCTACCACGCGCTACGATGGGGTCATGACTGCGAGGAAACTGTCGATCTCAGTGCCGCCCGAGGTCGAGGAGACGATCAAGGCCGCGGCGGCCGAGGAAGGCAAGCCGGTCTCCGCCTGGCTGGCCGAGGCCGCCGTCGAGAAAGCCCAGCTCGCTGCTCTGCACGCGGCCGGTCGCGCGGCTGCCCGTGAGCTGGTGGCCGAGTACGAGTCGGAGCACGGCTCGCTGCCCGAAGAGTCCCGCAGCCGTGCCCGCCAGTTCCTCATAGAGGCCGGCCTCCTGGACGAGGAGCCCTGGCGGGCGGTCGGATAGTGCGCACGATCGTCTACGACACAGGCGCGCTGCTGGCCGCGGAACGTCGCAACCCCGACTTCCTCGCCCTCCACGACGAACTCACCGCCGCCCGCATCCGCCCCCTGGTGCCCGTGGTCGTCCTGGCCCAGGCTTGGCAGGGCGGGCCGCAGCACCAGATCTCCCGCGTCCTCAAGGGATGCGACATCCTGCCCGACGACCAGCGCGTCGGCCGCGCCGCGGGTATCGCCTGCGGCGCCTCCGCGACCTCCGACGTGGTCGACGCCATCGTGGTGGTCACCGCCGTCCAGTACCAGGCATCCGTGGTCACCAGCGACCCTGACGACCTGCACCACCTCGCCGAGTCCATCGGCGTCAAGCTCAAGGTCTTCACCGTCTAAGCCCGGGACCCCGGCCCAGATTCCCTTACCCACGTGCGGATTGAGGAGATCGTTCGGCGGGATTCCCAGGGCCGTTGACGCTGCCGATCAAGGCCAGCAACCCGGCCGGGACCGGTTCCTCGGACGCGCCCGCATCGGCTGGGTGCATCGACTGGGCGACTTGGGACAGTTCCTCGTCCCGGGTGACGAGCAGATACAGGCGTCGCACCTGGGCCGGGGTGAGCCGGTCCACCAGGTGGTGCATGTCCTGGTACTCGTACGCAGCGGTCACGCAAGCAGTGTGGGACGGCCGCGCGGCCTCGGGCAGCCCGATCGGCAGAGGTTCACCCTCACCGGCGTGCGCGGTATCGCGCGGGGGTTGGCGGGAGCTTGGTCCGATGTCCCCGGTCCTCGGTGGTCGGTTCCTCGCCGGTCCTCGGAACGCACCGGGCTCTGCGGTGGCGTAGTCAGTGGCAGTCCGCCCACGGCGAACGAATCCGAAGCCGCAGCCGAGGCAGCGGTCCGCATTCTCGCGCTCGGGGAAAGCGTCAGCGCACGGACGGCGGAGCGTCCGGGCAACACCTGGGTTGGGAGGGGTCTCGGACCCTACACTGAGCTCATGACCGTACGCGAGGAAGCACACCGCCTGCTCGACGCGGTGCCGGAGGACCGGCTCCCCGACGCCGTCGAGTTGCTGCGTCAGTGGGCCGAGGTGGAGCGCGGTGAACGCCCCCGCCGCCGGTTCCGCACGACTGCCGTCTTCGACGGCGAACCTGACCTTGCCGTGCGCTCCAAGGACATCGTCCGCGACGCCTGGGCCGGCGAGGAGCCTCGCAGCGCGTGATCGTCGTCGACACCGGCCCGGTAGTGGCCAGCGCCAACCGCAAGGACGACTACCACCCGCAGTGCGTCGACCTGCTCCAGAACTTCCCCGGCCCGCTGCTGCTGCCCGCACCGCTCCTGGCCGAGATCGGCTACATGCTCTCCAGTCGCGCCGGAGCCAAGGCCGAAGCCGACTTCCTGCGCGACGTGGCCGACGGCGTCTATGAGCTGGTGACTGTCACTCCGTCCGAGGTCAACCGGGCCGCCGACCTCGTCGAGCAGTACTCGGACCTTCCGCTGGGCACCGCCGACGCCTTCCGCCGCCACTTCAGCGTGGTCCGCCCAAGCCACGTCCCCGCCTTCACCCTGTTCCCGTAGCTCTTCGGGCTGCCATCAGGCAGGCCGGGGAAGCCCTGACTCAGGACTCCCCCGGCACGAGTCACCGACTGCCTGTACTGGATGGGCGCCAGGGAAGGTGCGAGTGATGGAGGCCCACGCCCCAGCTCAGCGAGCGCCTCTCTGCGTTGCCCCTCCCGAAGCCAGTCACTGATCAGTGAATCCAGAGTCAGTACTTGCGACCCCGATCATCGATCGGCGGACCCAGAGTCAGGTGATTCCAAGTCAGCGAAATACTGGATCACATCGTAGTTGGCGATAAGCCGAGCCAGACCGAAAGGCGTCTGGCCGCTTCTGTTCTCACACAGCGGATTCGCCCCGCAGGAGCGCAAGAGCTGGATCACGTCTCCGCGGCCGCGGGAGTTGAAAACCGCGACAAAAAGAGGCGTGTTTCCGAACACGTTCACATGGTTGACGTCCGCACCAGCATTAATGAGAGCTAGCGCCACATCCGAGCGGTACTCCTGGGCGGCGAAGTGAAGGGGCGTGAACCCACTTCGATCACCGAGATCCGCATCTGCGCCAGCTGCTAGAAGACTCCTAACCTCGGCCAGGTCTCCATTCAGCGCAGCTACGTGAAGCGGAGTGCGCCCTTGGCGGTCTTGCGCATCAATGTGGTTCATATTTGTGACTCAAATTGTTGTAAGGATCTTCGATCTGATAGTCGTCCGGGTTATTCTGCTGCTCGATGAACTGATCCCAAGTGAGTCCCTGCTGCTGCGCCTGATCACGGGCTCGCCAGTATTCGGCACCTGGCTTGTGTCCGTAGTGGAACGGGCCTTCCTTGGGAATGCTTTGGCCGGTATTCGGATCAATGAAGTTTCCATCCCCATCCCGAGGCGCTGCATCCTGAACAGCCTGCTTGGTTGACGACCGGAGTGTTACCCGGGCATACCTGGCGTCCGTTTCAGGTGCATTGGGGTCACTTGCCATTCGCCCGTTAAGGAGCCTCGGCTGGTTCCCATCCGCACAAGTGCAGGTACCTGAATGCTCCGGGTTGCTGCCGCCACAGTTGTGGACGAGGACCGGCGTGGCACCCGCCTCGACATAGTACGTGTGGCGTGCGGTCGCTCGCTACCTGCATTTTCCCTGGTCAGCGGCTATATGACGGTGCGTCGGGGTGCGTTGTTGTGTGCTGATGTGCGTGGTTGTTGCCGTCACTACTGCCGTCAGAGGTCTAGACCATGCGGGCCTCATGGGTCGGCGTGCGAAGACCGGCGGGAGAGGTCGGTGGGGGCGGGTCGGCCCGGGGGCTCCGCTCCCCGTGGGAGGCAGTGCCAGCCGCCCGCCCGACGGTGGGCTCGGCAACACGAGGCCCGCCCCCCGGGTCAGCCCTCTTCCCGTTGGATAGCCCGTTGGGATATCCAACGGGACAACTTGCTCTGCCAGGAGCCCGGTTCCGGTCAGCCCGTCGTGCTGGCCGGTTGTCGCTTCCGCTGCCCGACCGTCCCGTCGGCTCGGCTTCTGGTAGCGCCTGGTCCTGAGGAGTGAACGGCGGGCTTGTCGGCGACGGCGGGCAGTCCTGACTGGTGGGGCCTGCCTTGGCCTACGGGCGTCGGGGCAGTGGAAGTCGCCGGGTTCGGCGGTGGCGTAGTCGGTGGCGGTGCGGCGGTAGCAGTGGTGTCCGGTCTCGGCGGCGTGCTTGGCGATCAGGGCGGTCACGTCGTCGGCGCGGGTGCGCTCGCCGCTGGTCCACTGGCAGTGCTCCTCGTCGGTGACGCAGACGGCTTCGCGGACCGGGGTCGCGGTCTGGTCGGTGTGGACGTGGTAGTCGCGGAACCGCATCCGTTTGCGCACGCTCATGCCGCCTGCCCGTGCTCGGCCCGGCGGTGGCGGTCCTGCATGACGCGTACGTCGCTGAGCCGGGAGCGGTCCCCGCACAGCGAGGCGGCTCGGGCCTGCTCGCGGAGTCGGCCGCACTCCTGGCACACCGGGCCGGGGCGTTCGCGCCACTGCGCCGTCTGCTCGTCCATCTCCCGCTCCCTCGCTCCCGCTCGGCTCTCTTCGGCCATGGTCTCGTTGGCTGGAACCTTGCGGAGGAGCCAGCGTGTCTGCCCTGGTGTCTGCCAAGCTGGCAGGGTGCGGGAGACGGTCGGGGAACTGGTGCGGCGGTTGCGCCTGGCGCGCGGGTGGAGTCAGCAGCGGCTCGCCGACGCGCTGGCCCTGGCCGCGCCCGGCAGGGTTCCACCGACGCGCAACGACGTGTCCCGATGGGAGATCGGCACCCGGTCCCCGCGCGAGTGGCTGCCTTTCCTCGCCCTGGTACTGGAGGTCCCGCGCGAGCTACTGGAGGCGGCCAAGGCCGTCGCAGCGGCCGAGCCCGCCCCGCGCGTCCTGACCGTGTCCGACTTCCTGCCCGAGAGCGACCCGCTGGCCCCGCTGACGGCCAGGACCGGCCGGCGGATCGGAGCGGGGCAGGTAGCCGACCTGGCCCGGCGGGTGCACGGCCTGCGGCTGGCCGACGACGTGGTCTACGGCAAGGACCTGATCGGCCCGGCCCTGCGGGAACTGCGGGCGGCGGTCACGCTCTACCGCGAGGGCACCCACACCGAGCAAGTGGGCCGTGAACTGCTACGGGCCATTGGCGAGTTGGCGCAGATCGCCGGTTGGGTGGCCTCCGATGCGGGCGAGCACGCCGAGGCGGAGCGGATCTACCGGCTCGGGATCAGTGCCGCCCGCGCAGGCGGGGACGGCGTGCTGTCGGGAAATGTGGCGGGCTCGCTGGCCTACCAGTGGAGCAACACCGGACGCCCCCACGACGCGGTCGACCTTGCTACCGCCGCCGTGGCAGAGGCGGGCCCGGATGCTCCGGCGAAGGCCCGCGCGCTGTACCTGGACCGGGTGGCCTGGGCGCACACCCGCGCCGGGCAGGACCGACGGGCGATGACCGCGCTCGGGGAAGCCAGCCAGGCCCTGGCCCAGGACTCGGCCGACACCGAGTCACCGTCGTACCTGTACTGGATGGACGCCGGGGAACTGCAGGTCATGGAGGCCCGCGTCTATACCGAGCTGCACCGGCCGCTGCGCGCCGTGCCGCTGCTGACGGACGTCCTGGGGCGTTACGACGCCAGTCACGCGAGGGAGTTGGCGCTGTACCTGTCCTGGCTGGCCGTGGCCTACGCCGACGCGAACGAGCCCGAGGCGGCGGCGGGGACGGCTGGCCGGATGCTCGCCCTGGGGCAGAGCGGCAGCGAGCGCGCTACGGACCGCACGCGGATCGTGCTGGACCGGCTGCGGGCGTTCCGCGACGTCCCCGAAGTCGCTGAACTGCTGGCGTCCTGACCGTCCCGATCGCGCGGGGGCGAGTTCGGGCAACTGCTGGTCGGAGTCCCGGCACACGGCACGGCTCGTCGGTGGGCCGGTCGCTCGGCGCGGGTGCGGTCAGTGGGTCGGCGCGACGTCGGCCACCGCCCTCGGCGAGCGCGACGAGAGAAGCGAAGGGTCGGGCCCCCTGGCCGGCCCCGTGCCCGCGATCCGGCCCGTAGGACGGTCGCAGGCGACAACTTGCTCCGCAATGCGGGGGGAGTCCTTACCCCACAACTTGCTCCCATCGGGCAACAGTCCAACCCCCGCCCACGACCCGGCTGCCCGCTGACCGCCGCCGCACGGACCTCGGGCGCTGGTCCGGCCCAGGACCAGTCGGCGACGTCGGGCCGGTTCCAGCGGGCGGGGCCCGCCTTGAACCTCGTAGAGAAAATCTGGACGCACACCCACGACTGGCATGGTGGGGGCTGCGAGCTCGCCTGTGTGGGGTGGCCGGTCAGTAGAGCTGGACGCGCGTGATGACGCAGTGGGGTTCGGGGGCGTCGGCGACGATGACGTACTCGGCGACGCCGAGGGAGCCACCAGGCCCCAGGGGGATGCGCCGCTGCTGGGGCCAGCGCTCGGAGGCCGTGCTGCCGGGCACCAAGCCGCGCGTGGTGTTGATCCGCACGGTGGCGGAGACGATGGCGCTGAAGACCTCGCCGGTCACGGCCGGGTCCTGCAACAGGGCCTCGACCTCCGGAGACAGGTAGCAGGGCCACTCGTCGTCGTCCACCCCGTCCTCGCCGTCGTCGTACGGGGTTCCGGAATCACTCAACGGGCAGCCCCGCCGCACGCCGGGCCTCGACCGCATCGGCCACGCCTCTCAGGGGCAGCGTGCCGGCCAGGGCGGCAGCGGCGAGCTGGTCACCACGGGCTTGGTCGGCGTCGAGCACCGCCTCGCACCACCAGTGCCGCAGTACCGCCTCGGCATCCTGCGGAGCCGCCGCCAGCAGCTCGCGGTAGAACTCCATCCGCCGCGCCCCGGACAGCGCCGCAGCGATCCCCTCGGCGTTGCGCGGCACCGGATCGCCCGCGCCTTCCATGTGGACGGACTGCACCGACATGGCCACCTCCCTGTCTCTGCCACTACCCGGCCAGTCTGCCTCCCCGGCGCCCCGGGCGTCGACACGACCACCATCCCGGCGGGGCCCTGGACCCGAGCCGACCCTATCCGGGTCACGTACGCGACGCGCCGAGGGCCGGGAATCTCACCCGATCCAGTGACCCGTGAACGGATATCCCCAGGTCAAACCTGGTGTGTGCCGCTCAGCTCCAGGGCTTCAACGCGGTCGCGCAGGCTGGCGAGCTGTTCGAGCCCCTCGGCCAGTGCCAGCTCCAGCGCCTCGACGCGGGCCACCATCCGCGCGTTCCCCGCGTCCGGGCTGCCGGGGTCTTCGTCGGCGTCGGTGTCCACGTCGGGCTGGGCGACGAAGGCGCCCTTGCCGGGGCGGGAGATCGCGTAACCGTCCCGCTTCAGCAGCGCCATGGCCTTCTGCACCGACAGGCTCGAGGCCCCGAACTCCGCCATCAACACAGCCTGCGTCGGCAAGGCGTCGCCCGGCTTCAGCCCACCGGAGCGGATCTGCCCCCGCAGGGTCTCGGCGATGACCTCGAACGTCAGCAGCACGGTGCCGCCCACCGGCCTGCGTCCCCGCCGCCCGACTGTCACCGCAGGTCACCCGCCTTCTCTGCGCCACTACCACCGAAAACCGGCCCGTCCAAACCGGGAAACCGGGTCCACACTGCCCGCATCTCAACCGCCCACCGAAACAGATGAGGAGGGATGCACTTGAATGCGCGCTTGAAGCGATGCTACCTTCACGCACCGCTGGTGAACACCACCGCTGACCAGGCCAGACGTCCCCGGCCCACCCTCCGCACCCGCCGTCACGCACCCCGCTTCCTTATGTGCTGACCACCCGGGTCGCCCCTCAGCCACCTCCCCTCTTCTCCCGACTCCTGCCGAAGGTCTGTCCCCATGCCCGTACAGCTCCAAATCCCCTCCCCCCGCAACCACACCCGCGCACTTCAGCGCGGCGTTCACCGCACCAGCGAACGACATGAAGCCCGACGCCTCCGTGAACAGGGGCTCGGCGCTGGAACGCCGGGCGCGGCTGACGGCCAGGCTGGCCAAGCTCGCCGCCGCCGGACACCTCGCACCCCTGGCCCGCCAGATCGGCTCGCTGGGCGGCTGCGCCCGCCCGATCCGCATGACCGGACACCGCACCCGCCTGGACACCGCCACCGGCCAGATCCTCGACCACCTCGACACCCGCCACCTACCCGCCGGCGAACTCCTGCTGCGCTGCGGCAACCGCCGCGCCACCCGCTGCCCCGCCTGCTCCACCCTCTACCGCTACGACACCTACCAGCTCATCGCCGCCGGACTACGCGGCGGCAAGACCGTCCCGGTCAGCGTCGCCACCCACCCCCGCGTCTTCGCCACCCTCACCGCCCCCGGCTTCGGCCCCGTCCACAACCAACCCGGCACCGCCCCCTGCACCTGCGGCACCCGGCACGGCGACGGCGACCCGCTCCTCGGCACGCCGCTGAACCCGGCACGGTACGACTACACCGGCGCGGTCCTGTGGAACGCCCACGCCCCCGCCCTGTGGGCCCGCTTCACCACCCACCTGCGCCGCGAGATCGCCCACGCCGCAGGACTGACCCAGCGCACCCTGCGCCACCACGCCACGCTCTCCTACGCCAAGGTCGCCGAATACCAAAAACGCGGCCAAATCCACTTCCACACCGTCATCCGCCTCGACGGACCCACCGGCCCCACCAGCACCCCACCCACCTGGGCCACCACAGGACTCCTCGACCATGCCGTCCGCGCCGCGCCAAACGCACCCGCGTCCAGCACCAAAACCCCTCCGGGGCCGGGGAACCCGACCGGGCCCAGCCGCCGGAGCCCACGGCGTTCCGCTTCGGGCGGCAGATCGACGTCCGCGCGATACGCAGCACCGACTTCACTGGCGACGCCCCCGTCACCGACCGGCACGTGGCCGCCTACATCGCCAAGTACGCCACCAAGGGAGCCGAGACCACCGCCGGCACCCTCGACCGCCGACTGCGCTTTCTTGCCGAACTCGCCCAGTACGACCTCACCGACCACGCCCGCCGCATGATCCACACTGCCTGGCACCTCGGCGCCCAGCCCGCGCACGCCCACCTCCGCCTGCGGCAGTGGGCCCACATGCTCGGTTTCCGAGGCCACTTCTCTACCCGCACCCGCCGCTACTCCACCACCCTCACCCACCTCCGAGCCGAACGCACCGCCTGGCGCACCCGTCAACCCGAAACCCCCGCCCCGACGGCGGCCGACCCGGCTCTGGTCGGCCGATCCGCCGAGCAGGGACCGGTGCGTGAGGGGCAGCCGGTCACTGACCGGCACGGTGACCGCGACGACCGCAGTGACCTGACCGGCGGTCACACCCACCCTGGCCCCGGTCACCGCACCGGTCACCACGACAGGCGCGGGCGATCCGGCGACGCGGACACGACCCGGGTGATCTCGCACTGGCAGTACGCCGGAACCGGCCTCCTGCCCGAACTCGCCCACCTCGCCGAACTCCTGGCTGCTACACCGAGCCCTCGACCCGAGCACCCGAGCCGTCCCCGGCAGGCGCGGCGCTCCAGTGACCGGGCCGGTCACTCCACTGGTCCGTTGACCACCACTGACCAGGCGGTGGCTGTCGCGTGAACGCCGACGTCGAACTCCTCACCGTCCCCGAGGTCATGGCCCGCCTCAAGATCAGCCGGTCCACCGTCTACGACCTCATCCGCACCCGGCAGCTCGCCTCGATCACCATCGGCCGCGCCCGCCGCATCCCCACGCACGCGCTGACCGCCCTCGTCCACCACCAACTCGAACAGGCAGCCTGATGACCACCCCCGACACCACCCCCACCCCCACCCCCAACACCGGCACCGGCTCGCGCAGGGTCCGCGCCAACGGCGACGGCACCGTCTACCAGCGCAAGGACGGCCGCTGGGAAGCCGCCGGATACGTCCTCGCCGCAGGCGACACCCGCAAGCGCATCCGCGTCTACGGCACCACCCGCAAGGAAGCCCTGGCCCAGCTCACCGAAAAGGTCGCCACCAGCAACCGCGGCATACCCGCCCCCTCCGCGCAGGGCAGCCTCGCAGCGTTCCTCACGTACTGGCTGGAGACCGTCGCCGTCCACCGGCTCCGCGAGAACACCCACACCCGCTACACCGCCGTCGTCCGCCTCTACCTCCTCCCCGGCCTGGGCAAGAAGAAGCTCGCCAAGCTCACCGCCAAGGACGTCCGCACCTGGCTTGTTGGTAACCCGAGGTATCACAAGGTGCGCAATGTTCGCCGGGATGGGCCGCTGTGGCCGGTGCCGCCGAGTCTTGCTCGGCGGCTTCCCGGCTCACAATATTCAGCCGCGAGCCTTCGCCGGGACGCCGAACGAGATCCAGACGTCAGGCGGCAGATCCGGGCGGTCTGGTACTGGCCTGCGTTCTTCAGACCAGGCATCGCCGGCGATCTCGGTGGCGACGCGATGCCAGAAGTGCACTGCGGACGGGTTGTCGTGCTGAAAGGCGACTTCCCACGGGCCGGGGTGCTTGGCCACGACGTCTTGGACGGCACGCAGTCCGATGCCTGCCCTCCGTGCCCCGCGCACCACGAAGAAGCTGTTCAATACGTGCGTCGGACCGGCCAGGCCGCGGACGAACGCGAGACCGACTGGGCGCTCGCCGCTGGTCAAGAGGTATGGCGCCCAGTCGGCGTCAGCGAAGGCCGTGTGAAGCCGATCGTTCCGGAAGGTGCCGTCTGGGTTGGGCAGCACACCGCGGATCTCGGACATGTCGTGGCGGAACATCAGCCAGAGTCGCTCCGCTATGGGGCGGTCGGCGGCGTTTGCGAGGCGTACAGATACGTGTGGCATGTAACTCCCTTGCAGGGTCGGACCAACTTGCAGGCGCCCTATGCCCGGATCAGTGGTCAGGGACAGGACCAGCGCCCTTATGCGGGGCGCACGTGTCCCGGGGCGAGTTGGCCTCAGGGCATGAAAAAAGCCTCCCCCGCGGATGTGTATCCGAGCCGGGAAGGCCTCACTGTTGACGGTGATCTTAGCAGGTGGCTGGGAGGGTTCGTGGGCGCGTCTCGCCCTGGGCCGTATCGGCCGCCGGATCCTGCACGGTGGTCAGCGTCTGCTGAGGTCGGCGGCGTAATCGGCGCCGAAGCCTTGACGTTCGCGGTTCCAGTTGTCGCCGGTGGTCTGGTGGAAGCCGAGCAGCCGGCTGAAGACGAAGGACGGCAGTTCGGAGGCGATGTCCATCAGTGCGGTGTTCCGGGCGACCCGGGGGCGGATGCCGATGGCTCGCAGCCGGTTGCCCAGGTGGTGCGGGGCGAGGGGCTGGCCGGGGTAGCCGCCGGGGAACAGCCACTTCGGTTCGGTGATCGGGATGGTCACGGCGTGGCCCTGGCGCCGTTGTACGAGTTGTCGGATGAGGTCGTCCAGCGGCGCGGGCAGGTCCGCGGGGGCCGGGCCGAGGGCGAGAGTGACCTTGTCTCCGTGGTCGGTGACCTGGTCTGTAGTGAGCTGGGTGATCCGGCTGGGCGGCTGGGCGAACAGCAGCAGAAGCAGCCCGGCCGCCCGGTCGACGGTGTCCAGCTGGTCGTCATGGACGAGGCGTCGGACCAGGGCCCAGCGTTGGTCCTGGGCGATAACGTGCGTGGTGAAGTCGCCCGAGTAGAGCGGCACTTCCAGCGGCGCGGTGTGACCGCGGCGGCTGGTCCACAACAGGAAGGCGCGGACATAGGCCCGCTGGGCGGGGCCCTCGGCGAGCCAGGTGTCCAGATGGTCCTGGGTGCAGTCGGCGAGACCGCTACCGTGGCTGTGGAGCCAGTCCAGCAGCCGCACGATGTTGCGGATCTCGTGCTTGACGCCGGCGGCCTGGCCGTGGGTGACATGCTTGCCGTCCGGAAGGCTGCGCAGACGCCGCAGGTGGTGCCAGGTGGCCCAGCTGCGAAGGATCTTCCGCTCGTCGGCGACTTCGACGCGGGCAAGGGTCTTGGCCAGGAACTTCTCCAGGGTGACGAGTTGTTCGTCGCGAGCGGGCAGGGCCCCTCCGGCGACGAAGATGGCGCGCAGGTTCGTCGCGGTCTGGACCGAGGAGCATCGGTCGAGGGTCTCGTGTGTGACGGGCCCGGCGCCCTCGGCCAGTGCCTCAAGGATCGCGCGGCGGGCGGGGACCTTGTTGATCCAACGCAGCACGGCACGGGGCTGAGCACGCAGGATTGCCTCGAAGACCGGCTCCAGTTCGGGGCGCATGGCAGTCCGGGAGCCGGTGAGCACCTCGCGCAGGCTGCGGCGGGCGGCGCATGCGGTGCAGAGTCCGTGGTGGAAGAGTCTCTCGACGGTGCCGCAGCCGGTGCAGGGCCGGTGTGCGGCGGGGTGCTTGGACCAGCAGGTCTGGCACAGCGGCTTGCCGTCCGGTCGGCCCATCACACGATATGTCTTGCCGCAGGCGGAGCATGGTGTGCGTGGCTCACCGCAGTACTTGCACAGCGATTCGCCGGACTCGGTGAGGTAGTTGATGGCCCGTTCGACACCGCAGCGAGCGCAGATGCCCTGCCGCTTGGTCCGCTCGTAGCAGGTCGTGCATTTCAGGGCCCCGGTTCGGATCTCCCTGCAGGGGCCTGGCCGCCCGCAGTCTGCGCAGGTCGCCATGGGCCACTTGGCGCAGTGCACGCACAGGTCGCCCTCGCCGGTGGTCGTCACGTTCTTCTTCCAGGCTCCGCACCGGCTGCACTTCTTCCGGTTGAACGGCACTGCCTGGCGGCAGCTGCCGCACAGCGGCTGGCCGTCGAAGGTCCTGGTGTCCACGAATCGCGGGCGCTGGCAGCGCACGCAGATCGCGGTGCGGCTGGCGCGCGAGCAGGTCACGCAGGATCGCAGGCCGTCGCGAGTGGCGCTGAGTTCCCGAGCGCGTCGACAGAACGGGCAGGCCGGGATCACCAACCCCGTCGCGCCGCGGTCGAGCAAAGCCCGGATCAAGCCGGCCGTCTTGCGGGGGCCCTGGGCGCCATCGCCGGTCAGGAGATTCGGGACGTCCTCCAGAGCGTGCAGCAGGTGGCGTTGGCCGTTGCTGCGACGCTCGACCGACAGGACGGCTTCCTTGATCTTCTGCTGCGGCAGATCGACCGGGAGGCAGGCGAGTTTCTCGCAGAGCGAGGCCAGCGGGTCCTTCGGACCGTCCGGGTGCCGGGTGCAGCGGGGCCGTCCCTGCCGGTCGCGTGCGGCGAACTCGTGGCGGCCGCACACGGTGCACGGGTTGGCCAGCGCGTACCGACGGGCGTTGCAGGATCTGCAGATCCGTCCGTTGTCGCTCAGCGCCTCCAAGGGCCGCTGGCGTTGGCACTGTGCGCATCGGGGCAGGTCGACGTGCACAGCGCCGTGCTCGCGCAGAGCACGGATCAGCCTCTCAACCGAGCGGGGTCCTTCGGGACGGCCGGAGGTGAGCAGGTCCGGGTCCGCGTGCAGTGCTTCGGCGAGCTCGCGCCGCTGTGGTCGGCGCTTGACCGTCGAGAGCAGGACCGTCTCGGTGACCTCCACGGCAAGGTCCGGCTCCACGGAGTGCACGGCCTCGACGATGAACCTTTCGGGTTCGAGAGCGAACCTCGGCTCCTGTTCGTGCACGGCGACGCTCTACTCGGGCAGGATTCGGGCCCGCTTGGGCCGGAAGTCTCCGACGCCCGACGTGCCTTCGCCGGTCTGTTCTCCTCCGCCGGCTGCGGCAGTCTTGCGTCGTCGGCCGCCCGCCGCGGCGACGGGCTCGATCAGGTCCTCCATCGAGCAGCCGAGGATGTCGAGCAGGGCCATGAGCGTCTTCAGGCTCATGCGCTCGGGCCGCTCGACCACCAGACGGTAGGTCTGGCTGGGAGAGAGGTCGATGCCCCGCTCGGCCAGCAGCGGCCGCAGATCGGTCGTGGAGAACATGCCTCGGGTGGCCATCACCTCCCGCAGATGCCAGCTGTAGTCCAGCTTCGCCGTCACGTCGTCTCCCTACTGTTCGTTGTCAAGGGCCCGGTCCAGGACCTTGCGCATCATCGTGTTCATGAAGTCACCGCTGACCCCGGTGTAGATCGCGGTCGTCGACGGGAAGCGATGCCCAACTTGCCGCTGGACGAATGCCGGGTCGGCGCCGTCCTCGATCTGGTGCGTGACGTGGCTGTGCCGCAGGCAGTGCGGCACCAATTCCTTGTCCAGCCCCAGTGCGTCACGGTAAGTGGCGAACCGGTCCTCGATCTCCCGGGCCTGCAGGCGACCGCCCCGCTCGGTCAGCCACAGCGCAGGCTTCTCGCCCGCCTCCGCATAGCGGGGACGGACGTTGGCCAGGTAGTCCTCGACCGCCTCCACCGCCCACGGCATGACGCTCAGCACCATCCGGCGGCGTGGCGGCGACCCCTTGGTCCGCTTGCCGTACCGCACATGCAGCGAGCCGAACCGGCCCAGCTCCGGAGCTTTCGGGTTGCGGTAGAAGTCAGTGATCTCCAGCCGCGACGCCTCAGTGCAGCGCAGCCCCCAGCCGTAGATGGTCTTGAACACCGTGGCGTCGCGGTAGGCCGCCAGGGCTCCCTTGCGGCCCAGCCGGATCGCCCGCTCCACCTGGTCGTCGGCGTAGTCGAAGAAGAGCTGGATCTCCTCGCGGGTCATCGGCCGCCGGTCGGGGCCGCCCTCGTAGTCGACCAGGTGGGCCGCGGTGTTCCACTCGTGGCAGATCTGCACCGGGTGCGTACCGAACCGGGCTTCGCACTCGGCAGGCCACTGGTAGTGCGGCGAGGTGATGTAGTCACAGAACAGCCGCAGCGTCGTCTGGTAGCTGCGGATCGTCGACTCCGCCCGCTTCAACTCCGCGATCTGGTACGTCATCCACTCATCGACGTCGGCTGCCGACCACTGCCACGGATAGGCATTGGTGTACTCACCGAAGCGGCGGACCACATTCTGCCGACCCTTGACAGTCTCCGGCTGAAGCCGCCGACCCCCGCGCTGCTGCCGCCCCCAGCCCTCCAACATCGCCTCGAAGACGGCGTCTTCCGGGTGCAGCAGAGCCACGCCGTCCAGCAGCACCAACCGCGCGGACCCCTCACTCAGACCCATTCTCGACACGCAACCTCCCGGCCATCGGGTGCGCGAATCATGCATCAGATGAACGGTCGCCCGCAGGTCAGCGGTCTCACCATCGTGCATCAAACGCAATTCCCCGGGGTTCGACCAACTCCGCACCACCTGCCAGTGCTGCTCACGCGGCATCGACACCAACCGCGACCAGCCCCAGTGCTGCGCGATCGGGACCTGCTGCTGCAAGCGGCTGTCGCCGCTGACGCTCGCCTACGTGCACTCCGTCCTGAAATCCGCCCTGGAGCACGCCGTCCGCGAGGAGGAGATCCCCCGCAACGTCGCCCGCAACGTCCGCATGGGTACGCCCCGACCCCGCCGGTTCGAGCCCCTCACCGCCGAGGAGGCGCGCGCGTTCCTGGCCGCCACGAGCGGCCACCGGCTGAGCCCGCTGTTCGAACTCGCCCTGCGCACCGGACTGCGCAAGGGTGAACTCCTCGGCCTGCGCTGGGAAGACCTCGACCTGGCCGGCGCAACCGCCAGCATCCGCCGCACCTTGCAGCGCACCAACTCCAGCGGCCTGACGGCCCTACCGACGAAGACGCAGAGCTCGGAGCGGCGCATCGCCCTGCCCACCGAGTGCCTGCGCTCACTCGAACAGCACCGCGACCGGCAACGTCAGGAACGCGAAGCAGCAGGGGCGGGCTGGAAGGCGAGCGGCTACGTCTTCACCCGGCCCGACGGCTCCCCGATCGAGGGAGCAACACTCACCCGGCACTTCAACACCCTGCTCCGCCGGGCCACTCTCCGCCGCATTCGCTTCCACGACCTCCGGCACTCGGCGGCGACCCTGCTCCTGGAGCAGGGCGTCGAGCTCGTCGTGATCAAGGAATTGTTGGGTCACGCCCACATTGGCGTGACCGCGACGGTATGCGCCCACGTCCGGCTCCGCCTCCAACGAGACGCCATCGACCTCCTCGGCAACGCCCTCCGCAACCCCGCCCAGCCCACCGCTCGACCCGACGACGGCGACGAACCACCCCTTTGTGCAGCACCCGTCCGCTGACGTTGCCGTCAACTACTGCCGTCAGACACCACAGAGGCCCCACCGGAACGCCATTCCGGGGGGCCTCTGGTGGTTACTTCACCCGAGCGCGAGATTGCCTTCTAACAGCCCACCGAATCCACAATTCGACTTGGATCGCCGGGGATCTGGATTCCATTCATGCTCAGAGATTCGAACATTTCGAGAACTTTTTCCCTATCGCGAACAAGGATGGCGGTCTGATTATTTACGCTCCTTGCGGGATTAAGGTAGGGGTGGGAAGCGATCGCAATGCTGTCACCAATGCGCCAGGCGGCGGATTCCTCAAGCCATATTTCCTGTCGAGCGGTTTCGCCAATCAGATCTAGAACTCGATCGAAGTCGCCGTCCAGCCTGGCTACATAGTGCCAACCACGCAGCTCGTTCCAGATTGCGCAGTCTTCAATGAAACTCGCAACCGAGTTGAAGAGGAGATGGAATTCATCACCCCACGAGCATCCAAATTCTCCATGCTCGGAAACGACGATGTCGCACTGAGCATGCTCATGGCGCGCCGCGCGGAACATGATCACACCGTTCCGAGATCCCCGTAGTCGTGGATTCGAGCCACAGCCAAGGAGGATGGAACCTCTCAGCGGCCCACCAGCAACTTTGAGGGTTCGTCCTTCGTAATCCCGACGGTAGCCCGCGACGATCTGGTACATCGCGGGTAGGTCCAAAGCATCGGGGGCCAAGCCAGTAGCATCTAGCGTCACACTTGGCTCGGATTGACCTAGCGCCACCGACCCTTCTCTCAGGAATCTCAGCGCCCTATTCGACAGTTCGGCAGGCTCGTAAATCATTCGAGCGGACCTCCTCCAAGGAACCCAAATAGGCGCTCGCAATCAGGACAGAATGGCTTGACTTCACCATGGAGCTCTGGGCCATAGCCCTGGCTGCCACCCATCACATGGACGGCCTGGCCGCGCGCGCCGTCGATTGACGCACCCTGACTCTCAATGTCGCACAAAGCGCCAATTTCTGCACAACCACCGTGGTGCCCAGTAGCCTCAACAGCTGTTCGCACCTGCGGGGTCAAACTCCCCGGGCTCCTGGCCACGCTGACCCCGAGTCCATGCGTCCCATCCTTTGCCACAACTTCCGCAGCAACATTCGTCTTACCGATATTGGCATCTGCATGGTCGAGAAGTGCATCCGACGGGTCATTGCAGTTATGCACTAGGACCGGCGTGGTACCGGCGAGTACATAGTACGTGTGGAGGTCGCCGATGGTGAGGTCGTAGGTGGTGGTGTTGGCGTGGAAGAGGTGGAGGGCGGTGACCTGGGCGGTGCCGGTGGGGGTTTGGAGGAGGTCGCCGAGGTGGAGGCTCTGGGCCTCGATGAAGGAGGCCTGGGTCTCGTCGTAGAAGGGGTGGTGGAAGGTGGTGTGGAGGGTTCCGCCGCCGGCTGCGACCGCAGCGCCGTTCGGGGTGGTGGTGGCGGCCGGGGTGGTGAGCGCGGTGGTGATGGGGGTGGTGTAGGCGGCCGGGGTGGCCTGGTCGGTGGGGGTGTGGTGGCCGAGGCCGAAGAGGGCGGCGAGGCCCGCGGCCGAGGCGGCGAGGCCGAGGCCCGCCTTGTGGAGGACCTTGGTCTTCAGCGGGACGGCGGTGGTCTTGGCCTGCGTGGTGGTGTCGGCCTGCTTGCCGACGGGGGTGACGGTGACGTCGGCGAAGTCGTGGTCGGTCGTGGTGACGATGACCGCGGTGACCTTGTGGGCCTGCGTGCCCTTCTCCCCGGGCACGGCGTTGGTGATCAGGTCACCGACCTTGATCTGGTCGATGGACTTGGTGGTGCCGTCGGACATCAGGACCGGTGTGTTGGCGGTGAAGCTGTGGCAGGCGCCGCCGCCGCGCAGCCCTCCGGCTGCGCCGAACGCGCCGCCGTACTCGGCTCCACTGATACCCCCGTCGAGGGTCGCCTGGCCCAGGCCGGACGCCGAGCAGGAGGCGCCGGCCAGACAGCCCATGCCGTAGCCGGTGGCGCCTGCCGCCGCACCGCTGACGCCACCTGAGATGGCTCCCGTCGCGGCGCCGGAGACGACCCGGCCGAGCAGGCTGGTGGCGAGTTCGCCGCTGAGGCCGCCCGCGACGCCGGCCCCGACCGCGCCGCCGACGGCGCCGGTGACGATGGAGGTGGCGAAGGAGGTGGCCGAGCAGTTGTCTCCGCCCTTCTGGGCGCACGTGACGCCTTGGGAGACCGCTGAGCCCGCCGCTCCGGCCAGGGCACCGCATTCCACCGCGCCGGCGACCGCTCCGACTCCGCCCGTAGAGACCCCCAGGACGGTTTCGCATCCCGCGAAGACGGCTACGGAGGTGACGAAGCCGGCTATGGCGGCGGCATGCTTTTTGGCGAACTTCACGGCAGCCGCAGCGGTTTTCTTGATCGCGCTGCCGACTGTTCGTGCCGCCTTCACCAGCGCGGACCCGACCTTTTTCGCCTTGCTCCAGGCCGATTTGGCGAGGTGGACGGCGCGTTTCGCGAAGGTTCTCACGGCCCTGAGTCCCCTGCGGTACTCACTTCGGCCCCAGTTGTAGAGCCGGCGTCCATAGCTGCGCAGGGTGTGGACGGCGTCGTCGATGTGGTGGACGGCGCTGGTGACGGTCCGCTTCACCGCCTGCACGGCGGTGCTCAGGCCGCTGGCGTGGTAGAGCCAGCGCCCGGCGCGCCCGATGTCGTCAAAGGTGCTGGAGGCGGTGGAGGTGACGCCGTTCCAGGCGCTCGATGCGGCGTGGACCACGGCGTGGTAGTCGCAGCTGAAGTCGAACATGCCGCAGTGGCCGCTGGGGTCCTGGTCGCCCAGGGGGTTGTCGCCGACGTAGGCGAAGGGGTTGGCGGTGGTGGAGTTGGGGACGGGGTTCCCGGAGTAGGTGTCCTTGTTGAGGAAGGTGCCGGTGGCCGGGTTGTACCAGCGCGAGGCGGTGCCGACCTTGCCCGTGGTGGCCTCGGTCCAGCCGGACTGGAAGCCCAGGTGGCCGTTGAGGCCGGTGTTGGCGGTGACGTTGCCCATCGGGTCGTAACTGGCCGACCCGGCAAGGGCGGTGGCGCCCGGGGTGAAGGTCGCGACCACGTCGCTGTGCTGGTCGGTCAGGGCCAGGGTGCCGGTGCTGGTGGAGGTGGCGTTGGCGTTGTTGATACCGACCAGGGCGTCGCCCGGGTCGTAGGTGTAGCTGTAGTCGCCGTCGCTGGCGATGGTGTTGCCCGCGCCGGAGTACTGGAAGGTGCGTGAGGTGCTGGCGGCGCTGTCGGCGTCGGTGATGTTGCGGCCGTTCGCGTCCAGCGTGTAGGACTGCGGGCCGGCGGTGATCTCTTGGCCGTAGGCGTCGGACGCGTAGGCGCTGCTCCCCGAGGTGGTGACGTCCAGGGTCAGGGTGCCGCGCGCGGAGTAGCTGTAGGTGTTGGTGCCGTCGGAGGTCAGCTGGTCGCGGGCGTCGTAGGTGAAGACGTTGGAGCCGACCTGGATCCGGTTGCCGGAGGCGTCGTAGGCGTAGGCGGTGTTGGTGGTGCCGTTGTTCCACGAGGTCAGCCGGTTGGCCTGGTCGTAGGTGTAGGCGTTCGCCGAGGCACCCGAAACGCCGGTGGTGGTCTTCGACGTCAGATTGCCGACCTTGTCGTAGCCGTAGCTCATCGACGCGAGCGTGGTGCCGCCCTGGGCCAGCGTGTCCCCGGTCAGCTCGTGGGAGCTGTTGTAGCTGTAGGAGCGGACCTGGCCGGTGGCGCCGTAGTTGACCTGGGACAGCTGGTTCAGGCTGTTGTAGCTGTAGCCCAGCTGGGTTCCGGTGGCCGGGTCGTTCAGGCTCGACAGGCGTCCGGCGGTGTCATAGCCGTAGTTGGTGGTGCCGGCGGCGTCGGTGCGGGCGATCAGGCTGCCGTCGTTGTTGTACCCGAAGCTGGAGTTTCCTCCGGAGCCCGTGGCGGTGAGCAGTTGGCCGCGGTCGTTGTAGCTGAACGCCTCGCTGGTCGCGGTCTGGTAGTCGGCGTTGCCGCTGGTGCCGGCGGTGGAGGTGGCGGCGGTCAGCACCTGCCCGGTGGGGTCGTAGGTGAAGGTGCGGGTCGCGGTGGCCGCCTCCGCGCCGCTGCCGGACTGGGTCAGCAGATTGCCGACCTTGTCGTAGGTGTTGCTGACGCTCACGCCACCCGGGGCGGTGCTGGCGACCAGCTGGCCGTCGCCGTTGTAGGTGTTGGTCGTGGTCGAGTCCGAGGCGGCGGTGTAGGTGCTGGTGGTCGGCTCGGTGACGCTCTGGGTCTGGCCCCAGGGCGTGTAGGCGTACATCCAGGAGTTGCCGCGACCGTCGGTGTAGCGGGTGCGCTGGCCTGCGGCGTCGTAGCCGAAGCTGGTGGTGATCGAGGAGGTCGCCGAGACCGGCTGGACCTCCTGGGTCACCATGTTGGTGGCGTCGTAGGCGAAGTGACTGGTGTTGCCGTTGGCGTCGGTGGTGCTGATCGGGTTGCCGTTGCCGTCGTAGTGCGTGGCGGTCTGGGTGAGCACGGTGCCCGCGGCGTCGTACGTCGTGGTCCAGGCCGGCTGGGCGGAGGCGTTGTAGTCGACCTCGCTCCAGGTACCGTCCGGCAGGTAGGTGTCCTGCCGGTTGCCCATGTAGTCGTAGCCGTACTTGGTGGTGTTGCCGGCCCCGTCGGTGACCGAGGTCTGGTCGCCGGCCCGGTCGTAGCCGAAGGTGGTGGTCACTCCCCCGGGCGTGGTGGTGGAGGCCAGGTCGGCCCCGTAGGGGTTCCCGGCCGTCACCGCGTAGGAGTTGGTGGAGACCAGCGTCTGCGGGGAGGGGTAGCGCTCCAGGGTGGTGGCGGTGAGCTGACGCCCCATCCAGTCGTAGGTGGCCTGGGTGCTGGCGCCGTTGGCGTCGGTCACCTGGAGCTTGTCGCCGTTGGTGTCGTAGGTGGTGTGGGTCTTGGTGCCGTCGGCGGCGGTGGTCTGGGCAACGTCGCCGAGCTGGTCGTAGCCGGCCTGGGTGGTCTCGCCGTCCGGGAGGGCGGTGGACACCAGGTTGCCGTCGGAGTCGTAGGTCCAGGTGCTGGTGGCGGTGATCGGGGTCGAGGACCCGGGCGGGGTGTAGTTCGGCAGCGTGGTCGAGGTCTTCTCGCCGTTGGCGTCGTACGTGGTGGTGCTCTCGTTGCCGTTGGGGTCGACGTTCTCGACCGGCTCACCGAAGGTGTTGAAGCCGGTGGTGGTGACCGGGTGGGCGGTGACCGCGGTGCCGCCGACAGTCTCGACCGAGGCCGCGGGGGCGGTGACCACCGCCATGTTCCCGGCCTCGTCGTAGCCGTAGTCGGTGGTGTTGCCGTTGGGGTCGGTCATCGAGGTGCGCAGACCGCGCTGGTCGTAGGTGTAGCTGGTGGTCTGCGCGGTGGACGAGCCGACGGTGCCGCCGGTGCGGCCGTTGCCGTAGAGGGTGGTGACCTCGGCGGCCGACAGCGCGCGCGGGTAGGCCTGGACGTTGGCGACGGTGGAGGTGTCGGGATTGCTGCCGTAGGAGCCGCCGTTGGCGAGCTTGATGTTGCCGACCGACAGCGGGCCGTTGCCGGTCCACGGGGTCGTGTTGGTGGCGGAGCCGGCGAGTGCCCCGTTCACGTAGAGGCTCATCGACCCGTTGGTGGCGTTGAACACCCCCACCAGATGGGTCCAGGTGTTGAGGGCCGGCGGGGTCTTCGCGGCGGCCCAGGTCTGTCCGGCGCTGAGGCTGTCGGAGGACGGCGAGAGGAACGCCCAGGCGTTCAGGCCCTTGTTGTAGTCCAGGATGAAGGAGCTGAAGGCGTTGCCGCCCTGCGACAGGACGGTGTCGTAGCCGGTGGTGCCGGCCAGGTTCACCCAGGCGGACACCGTGTAGGAGCCGGTGGTGCTGAGCACGGGGCCGTTGGTCGCGATCGACTGGCTGGTGCCGCCCGCGATGGTCGCGCCGCCGTTGCTCCAGGTAGCGCTGCCGACCGCGGCGGTGTTTCCGTTGCCCGACGCGTCGGTGACGGTCGATCCGCTGGTCTGGCTCAGCGGCCACCAACCCGACGGGTGCCCCGACGAGTCCCCGTAGAGGGTGCTGCTGGTGGTGTTGCCGATGGGGTCGTAGGTCGCCGAGCTGGTGCGGTCCCAACCGGAGGAGTCGGTCTGGGTGGAGGTGGCGACCAGGTCGTCCGGCGTGTAGGACACCCGGGTGACGCGGTCCAGGCCGGAGGGGTCGACGGCGGTCGAGGTGACCCGCGAGGCGGCGTCGACGGTGTAGTTGGTCACCGTCGCCCCGTTGTTGGTGACCCGCTGCGTCAGGTTGCCGGCTGCGTCGTAGCTGTTGGACTGCAGGACGAAGCTGTGGCTTCCGGTGGAGTCCGAACGGGTGGCCGTGGAGACCAGGCCGTCGTCGGTGTAGGTGTAGGCGGTGGTGTTGCCCATCGAGTCGGTGATCGACGCCAGCCGGCCGGCCGGGTCGTAGGCACGGGAGGACTCGGTCAGGGTCGTGGCCGCGGTCGGGTTGACCGGGTCCCCGGTGTAGTTGTCCAGGGACTGGGTGAGCAGATGCCCGGCCGCGTCGTAGGTGTACGCGGTGGTGTTGCCGTTCTGGTCGACCTCCGTGACCGGGTTCCCCATGGAGTCGTAGCTGTACGTGGTGGTGTTGCCGTCCGTGGCGCCGGCGTTGCCGTTCGCGTCGGTGCGCGAGGCGACCTGGTCGTCGGCGTTGTAGCTGGTGGTCTCGGTCCGCGAGGCGTCGCCGCCGGTCGTGTCCGCCACGGTCTGGGAGGTGACGTTGCCGTCGGAGTCGAAGGCCGTGGTCGTGACCGCGGTGTGGACCGCTCCGGTGACCCGGTCGGTCAGCGCCGGGCTGCTCTCCTGGGTGACCTGGCCGTCCTGGTCGTAGCTGTACGAGGTGGTCTGGCCGCCGGGGTAGGCGTCGGAGACCACGGTCTTGCTCAGGACCCGGCCCAGGTTGTCGTAGCTGTACTTGGTGACCTCGCCCGCGGCGTCGGTGGTCGAGGCCACGTCGCCGTTGTGCAGGTAGGCGATGGTGCCGGAGGCCCCGCCCGCGGAGCTGGTCCTGACCGGCAGGCCCTTGGGCACGTTGCCGCTGTCGGCCGCCGGGTAGGTGGCGGTGCCGTCCGAGTACACCGTGGTGGAGGTGCGCCCGTTCGGGAAGCCGGGGACCGCGGGGGTGGTCACGCTGGTGCGGTCGCCTGCGGCGTCGTAACCGTAGCTGGTCAGGTAGGCGTTGTCGGTGGCGGAGGCGGAGCGCCCGTCGCGGGCGGTCAGCAGGATGTCGTTGCGGGCGTCCGCGGTGGTGAGCTGCGCGGAGGTGTCGTCCGGGAAGTAGCTGTAGTACTGCGTGGAACAGGTGTTGGCGGCCTCGTTCTGGCAGGTGGTGTTCGAGACGGTGTTGCCGCGCACGTCATGACCCACCACCGTCATCGCGCCGTTGGGGTCGACCATGGAGTGCTCGAAGCCACCGGTGTCGTAGCCGTAGCTGGTGGTGTGGCCCAGGGCGTCGGTCTCCGAGACGATCCGGTTGCCGTTGGTGACGTCGTAGCGACTGGTCTCCGTGCCCCCGGAGGGGGTGGTCGTGGTGACCGTCTCCAGCGGGCTCAGACCGGCGGAGTTCTTGGCCGCGGTGAAGTGCGCGGCCGCGTCCTGCGCACTCAGCTGGGTGTGGTAGAGGGCGAACTCGGCGATGGATCCCGGGAAGTAGCCCAGGCTGTTGGTGGGCGCGGAGGGCCATCCGGCCGACTCCCCGGCACCGACGTACACGTACTGGGTGTTGCTCGCGCCCCAGGTTCCGGTGACCGCGGCGCCCTGCTGGTTGCCGTCCAGGTACAGGGCCTCCGAACCGGCGGAGGCGGCGAGGACCACGTGGTGCCACTGGCCGTCGTTGACGTGACCGGTGCTGGTCGCGTAGCCGAAGCCCCAGATGCGACCCCGGAGTACACCGTCGGTTCCGACGTAGAGAGCGGGGACGTAGCTGTTGCTCTGCGGCGCGCCTCCCGTCAGCGATGCGCCCGCGTAGTCGAACAGGACACCACCGGCGGTGTTGCCCGACGGCATCTTGAACCACATCTCCACCGAGTTCGCGCCGGCGGTGATCTGCTGGTTCGAGGGCAGTTGCACGGACGAGGAGCTGCCGTTGAAGGAGGCGGCCGGCTGGTCCGCGAACGGACCGGCGGCTCCCAGCGTGACGCTGTTGTAGGTGCCGGTGCCGCCCTTGACCTCGTCGGTGGCCGCGGTCGCACCCGCCGGATCGCCCAGGCGCAGGTACGCACTGGGGGCCGCTCCGAGCACTGCCGAGCGGTAGACCTGGCTGGACCCGGCCACGGTGGGGGCGTTGAGTTTCCAGACGCCGCCGTTCTCGTCGGTGACCTGGGTGACGCTGCTGGAGACCGGATCGTAGGCGACGGCCGCGTAGGCCTTGCCCGAGGGGCGGGTGACCGTGGTCAGCAGGTTCGCCGGGTGGGTTCCCGCGCCGTAGAGCGCGGTGACCTGGGCGGCGGACAGCGGCGAGGTGTAGAAGCCGACGTCGGCGATGGAGCCGTTGAAGTAGGTGGCGTAGCCGGTGTTGCCGTTCTTCCCCTGGTTGGGCTCGTCGGGCCAGCCGCCGCCGAGGAACCCGGCGCCCAGGGTGTTGTAGGTCTGGTTGAAGGTGGGCACCCCCGCCCCCACCGACACGGTTCCGTTGACGGTGCCGGCCGCGGCGCCGTCCAGGTAGAGGGTCTGCGAGGCGCCGGCGGCGGACAGCACCACGTGGTGCCACCTGCCGTCGTTGACCGCACCGGACGTGACGATGGGCGCGACCCCGCTCGCGTACCAGAACTCGGCGTTGAGCTTGCCGTCGGTGCCGACGTACAGCGAGGGGGTGTAGAAGCCGGCGGTGGTGCCGTTGCTGACGGGCAGCGAGGAGTAGGAGGAGAGCACTCCGGCGGTGGTGCTGCTGGTCTTGAACCACAGCGACATCGACTGGGAGTTGGCGGCGTTGGCCAGGCTGGACGGCAGCGCGATGCTGGAGGAGGTGCCGTTGAAGGCGGCCGCAGTGGCCGTGGAACCCGCCAGCGCCCCGGGCTGTCCCAGCGTGACGTTGCTGTACGTGGCGTTGTCGCTGCCCTCGTTGGCGAGGACCGAGCTCGTGGCGGTGCTGCCCGAGGCCTCGGACAGCGTCCACAGTGAGTGCGGAGCCAGGTCGAGGGCGGCGGTGGGGTACTGCGAGCCGGTGCCGTACCCGTAGGTGGTGCAGTGGGTGTAGTCCGCGGGGTCGCAGGCCTTGGCCAGCTGGTCACCGTTGTAGGTGTAGGTCCAGGTCAGATCGGTGTTCTGGTCGGTACCGGTGACCGGGTCGGAGAACACCGTCGCCACGTGCGCGCCGGTGGCGCCGGTGGGGGTGGACCAGGTCAGGTGCAGGGAGCGCCCCGCGGTGGCCGAGGTCATCGTGGTGATCTGGCCGCCGGACCAGGCGAAGGTCTCCGCGCGGCCGTCCGCGTCGGTCACCGCGGTGATGCCGTAGCCGCCGGAGCCCAGCGACTGGGTGAAGGTGTAGACCGTGTCGTTCTTGTCGGTCAGCGTGTAGCCGCCGGTGACCGCCTTGAAGGTCGCGAAGCGCCCGGCCGGGGCGGTGAAGGAGCCGTCGCTGTTCTTCCCGTAGCCGATCACGGAGCCGTCGGGGTAGGTCACCTGCACGCTGGTCACGGCACCCGAGGCGCCGTACTGCTCGCTGGCGCGGGCGTCGAAGATGCTGGCCCACCCGGCGCCGAAGGCCTCGGCGCTGCGCGGGTCACGGGAGTTGTAGTCGCGCACGACGTCCAGGGAGGGGCCGACCACGGACACCGAGGCGTCGGTGGCGGTGGTGGTGTAGTTGCCGATCGACGGGTCGTAGCCGTGCTCGCTGCTGTTCTGCGACAGGCCCGAAGTGATCACCGGCTGCGGGACCTCGACGGTCAGCGCCGACCAGGGCATGGCAGTGGAGTACGCGGAACCGTCGTAGGCCTGCACGGTCCAGTAGTAGGTCTGCCCCCAGGCCAGCTTGCCCGCGGGCACGGTCCAGTCCCCGCCGGTGACCAGACCGGAGTCGACGACCTTGGTGCCCGAGGCGGTGTAGAGCTGGAAGTCGTACTGCAGGGTGGGGTTCGGCGCGCCGTCGTCGATCGCGGCGGCGGCGAACTCCGGGGTGAGGCTGGTCGCGGTGGTGTTGTTGGCCGGGTACTCCTGGGTGAGCTGCGGGGCGATGTTCCCGGTGTAGGTGATGCTCAGCACCGGGGCGAACCCGGGATCGTTGAACGAGCCGAACTGCTTCCAGGTCAGGTCGTTGGTCGTGGCCGCGTACACGGCCAGGCCGTGGTCCGCGGTGGTGCCGTTGGCCCAGCCCTGGAAGGCGGTGGTGGTCAGCGGCACGGTCAGCCAGTCACCGACCGTGCGGTTGGCCGCGGTGTTGCCGCAGGCGGCGGTGAGCGTGGAGACCGCCGGTGTCAGGCTGCCGATCGAGGCGCCGTAGGCCGGACCGGGCCAGCCGGTCACCCCTGAGGGCGTCCAGGCCGCCGACACCGGGGCCACGTTGAACTGCTCGGCGTAGGCGCAGGTCGAGGCCCAGGTGTCGAACAGTTGCAGGCTGGCGGAGGTCACCGTGACCTTGGAGCCGTCCAGGGTGGCGAACTGGTCGCCGATGTAGCCGACCCCGCTGTGGGTGCCCGAGTCGTAGGAGCCGGCCTTGATCGACAGCTCCGCCGAGTGGTCGCCCGGGTTGTTGGACTCCGCGTAGGTCGTGGTCCAGCCGTCGCTGATGGTCGGGTCGACGGTGACCGGGAAGACCCGCTCCGGAGCGTGCAGCCAGACCGGGTCCAGCGTCACGACCAGGGCCTGGTGGCCGCCGGTGGTGGTGAGCCGGTAGGTCACCGCATGGGTGGTCGCCGGGTCGCCGGAGCGCTTGTCGACCTTGGAGTCGAAGGCGTAGCCGGCCGGGATCTCCTCGACGGTCTTCCCCGAGGCGTCGACCAGGTCGATCGCCCCGCCGCTGCCCTGGACGGCGGTCAGGCCCTTCAGGGCCAGCGGGAAGGTCCAGGAGCTGGCGGCCTGCGCCGAGTGCAGGACGATCGATTCCTTCAGGCCCACCGTGGTGGGCGCGACCACCAGGTCGGTGGAGGGCAGCGCGGCGGGGTAGGTCACCGTGGAACCCGAGGCGCGGGCCGCCACCGGGGCCGCACCCTGCAGGCCGTAGCTCAGCGAGTGGGCGCCGTCCACCGCGAAGTCCGCCAGGGCCGGCGCGGAGGCCGTGGGGGCGAAGTCGACGCTGAGCGAGTTCGCCTTCTCGTGCCAGCGCTGATCCGCTCCGGCCTGCACGCCGGTGTCGATCGGCTGCCAGTTCCCGGAGGCGTCACGGTAGTTGACCGGGCTCTGGGACAGCTTGCGGGTGACCGAACCGTCGGCGTTGTGGAAGTAGGTGGACGTCTGTGTCGACTTGCCGGCCACCCTGGTGCTGGTGCGCGCCTGGAATCCCGCGCTCCCGGCGCTGGCGCCGGGGGTGAAGGTGCGTCCGTACGGGGCGTAGGGGGCGAGTTGGCCGTGCCCGGTGCCGGGCGCGCGCCCGGCACCACGGCCGGCACGGGTGGCGGAGGCACTCACCGCATGGCTGCGCCCGGCGGCCGTCCCCGAGGCCTGCCTCGGCAACGCCCCCCAGTGCGGGTCGGTGAACCAGCTCGCCATCTGCGCCCAGGTCGGCAGGTGCAGCGGCGGGAATCCCGTCTCGGCCGCACCCGCCGTCGCGATGCCCGACCCCGAGAACAGGCCCACGACCAGCAGCACCGCCACCAGTCGCATCACCCGACGCATCCGACGTCCCCTCAAGGACCAGCCGGAGCCCCGCATCGCCCGCGTGCGCATCGCCGCAACCCCACCCACATGAAAAACATCCCGAACAGACGAACGGACGAGAGTTGATCACGCAGGCGGGGGGCATCCACAAGATTCCACAGGCAGCTCATGCCAGACTCTCACCAAGGATCGGGAACCATTGCCGGACCATGGCCATGAGCAGGCATTCTGCGAATAGTCCGAGTTGTCCCCGGGAGGAATCAGGCATTCCGTTTACAACCGCTCCACTGCGGCAGCCACTGCGGCACGCGCCTGGGCGGGCTCCAGGTAAGAGATCGATGAGACATTAACCCCGTGCCCGGTCCCGCCCAGCACGAGAAACCGGACCTTGGCGAACCGTGCCCCCTCGGCCGTCACGGCCGCGGCCCCCGACCCGTCGGTGACCAGGACCGCCTCGCAGCCCCCCACCGCGAGCGAAGCCAGATACGGCTCCGTGTTGCCCGCGCTGTCCTGGCCGACCACCGAGAGATAGCGCACCTGCGCCCGGGTCCTTGACGAGGCGTCACGCATCCCCGCCCAGGCCGCGGCGGCCCGCGGGTCCGCCAGGCCGGCCGGCGGGGTCAGCAGGCACACCTGGGTCGCCGCGTAGACCCGCGCCCGCACCGGCAAGCGGGTCGGCTTCGCCGCCGGCCACAGCGTCGACGCGGCGACGGCGAGCACGGCCAGCACGGCCGCCCCCGCCGGCACCCACCAGAACCTGCGCAGCACCCTGCCCATACGCCACCGTCCTCAACCCGTCTCCACCCGCTCAAGACCTGTTCCCGGCGGCGAACCGGCAGCATACGCACCCCGCGCAAGCCCCGGAGCAGCACGGCAGCCCCGGAGCGACCACCGCGGCACCGCGGCGTCCAGCCGCTAGTTCGCCCAGGGCGGGGTGATGGTGGTGCCGTCGGGGAGGGTGACCGAGAGGCCGATGCTGGTGCTGACCCACATGGTGGCGGGGGCGCCGCTGGTGTTGTCGACGCACAGCCGTGCGCCCGCCGGGGCGATCACGACGTCGCCGGCGGACAGCTCGGCGACCTCCCCGTCGATGCTGAAGCGCAGACTGCCGGAGAGCAGGTAGAGCACCTCCTCGTGGCTGACGGTGTGCGGGACGCCGGCGGTGCCGTCCGGGATCTCGCCGCGCCAGGCGGCGAGCTGGCCGCTTCCGGTGCCGGGGTTGGCGTAGGCGGTGAAGCGGACCCCGTGGACCTCGTGGTCGACGGCGTCGGTGGCGCGGACGTACGGCATGGAGGAACTCCAGGAGGGACGGGCCTGCCGAGATGGGCAAGCGGCTTGACTACTTGCCCATAGTCAAGCCGCTTGCCCATCGATAGTCAAGCCCCTTGTCCTTTTGTGGCACACTGCACCCATGGACACCACGCCCCTGGACAGCACCCCGGCGGACGCCCGCGCGCTCCCCGCCGTCCTACTCGCGCTCAGCGGCGCCCTCGTCGCCGGGATCCAGGCCGGCGGCGCCGCGCGCGGCTTCGACGACGTCCGGCCGGCCCACGGCTTCGCCTTCGCCCGGCTCGCGTCCGGCGGCGCGACCGTGGGCGAGCTGGCCGACCACCTGGGCGTCACCAAGCAGGCCGCCAGCCAGCTGGTGGAGGAGCTGGTCCGGAAGGGCTACGTGGCCCGGCATCCGCACCCCGACGACGCCAGGGCCCGGCTGGTGCTGCTCACCGACCGCGGCTGGGCCTGCACCCGGGCCGCCGACGACGCCGCCGCCGACACCGTCCGGCCGTGGATCGAACTGCTCGGCCCCGAGCGCTTCCACGCGCTCTGCGCCGACCTGGCCAGGATCGCCCCGGGCGGACCGGTCCGTCCCAGCTGGTGACCGCGGCGCCGGGCCGCACCGTCGTCCTCTATTCTTCGGTCCTCTCCATCTGCTTCCTCGTCACAGGTCTGCGACGAATGCTCAAGATCGACGCAAGTATCGTGTGGATGTCACAGGGGTTGGCCATACTGCATGCGAGAGACGGCTCGAAGCGGTAAGGCGGCACCAACGGGGAAAGGGGGCGCCACTGATGGCTATGTCCGGTCAAGGAAATGCCGGCTGGGGGACGGGCGGCACCAGCAGCGCGGGGGGCGCGGGCCCGGCTCTTCCGCCCCGCCCCGGACCGCCTTTCGGCCCGCCCGTCGGAGCGCCGCCCGTCGGACGACCTCCCGGCCGACCGCCCGGCCCGCCCGGCCGCCCGCCCGTCGACCCGCCCGGTCGCCCCGCCGGCCCGCCCGGCGCACCCCGTCCTGCCACGTCCCGCGCACCGCGCGGACGGCTGGCCGCGCGCTTCGGCGGCACCCCGCCGCGCCGGCTGTGGACCGTGGGCTCCGCGCTGGCCGTACTCGCGGTGCTGTTCGGGGCGCTGACGGTGACCCAGGTGGTGCAGGCCGGCAACGCCGCCGACAGCGTGGTCAACCACAGCCAGCCGCTGAGCGACGACGCCGCCCAGATCTTCCACTCGCTGGCGGACGCCGACACCACCGCCGCCACCGGCTTCCTGCAGGCCGGCAACGAGACCAGGGCCGTGCAGCAGCAGTACGACCAGGACATCGCCAACGCCGCGACGCTGCTGGCGCAGGCCGCGGCGAGCACCTCGCCGTCCGATCCCGGACAGCAGCAGATCCAGCAGCTGAACGCGCAACTCCCGCTCTACACCGGCTATGTGGACACGGCCAGGGCCGACGACCGGCAGGGGCTGCCGCTGGGCGGCGCCTATCTGCGGTACGCCTCGGCGCAGTTGCAGAACACCATGCTGGCCGAGGCGCAGTCGCTGTACCAGGCCGAGACCGCGCGGCTGCACCAGGACTACGCCGACGCCGAGGCGCTGCCCTGGGCCGCGATCGGCCTGGGCGTGGTGGCACTGGCCGCCCTGGTCTGGGCGCAGATACGTCTCTTCCGCCGCACCAACCGGGTGTTCAACCTGGGCCTGGTGGTGGCGACCGGGGCGACCGCGGTCTCGCTGCTCTGGCTGGCGACCGCGCAGAGCGTGGCCGCCGCCGACCTGGGCGACAGCAACACCCGGGGCGCGGCGCCGCTGCAGGTGCTGAACGAGGCCCGGATCAAGGCCCTGCAGTGCCGGGGCGCGGAGAACCTCAACCTGGTGGCGCGCGGCTCCACCGACGCCTACGAGACCGCCTGGAGCACGGACAGCGGCCAACTCGCGGGCAAGAGCGGCTACCTGGTCCAGGCCGCGGCGATGACCGGCGCCGACCCGGCCGCGCTGCAGCCGGTCCAGGCGGCGCAGGCGGCGTTCAGCACCTGGCAGCAGCGGCACGACACCGCCAAGGGCGCCGGCGACGCCGGCGACTACACCACCGCGGTGAACGACACCATCGGGGCTCCGGACCAGAGTTCCACGCAGACCACCAGTGCGGCGTTCACCCAGCTCGACGACAGCCTGAGCACGGCGATCACGCATGAGCGGGCGAACTTCCACAGCCTCGCCGACGCCGGCCGCGGGGACACCGCGCTGCTGCCGGAGGGCGCCGGGGCACTCGCCCTGATCGCCGCCGGCGGGGCCCTGTTCGGCATCAACCGCCGTGCGGCGGAGTACCGATGAGGGGGCGGAGCAGGATGAGCAGCACGGACGACACGTCCGCGGCGACCAGCAGGACCGGCACCACGGGCAGCGGCGACACCACGGGCAACACCGGCAACAGGGATAGCGCGCCGGTGCGGGCGCTGTCCGCGCGGGCCAGGGTGGTGGTGCTCGGCGCCGCCGCACTGCTGCTCGGCGCCATCGCACTGCCCGGCAGCTCGGCCGCCGAGCAGCCCACCCAGACCGTGCACGTCTCGGCCGCGGCGCCGGGGCTCGCTCCGGCGGCGTCCGGCTGCGACCCGGGCGCCAGCCTGTCCCCCAGCCCGTCGGACAACGGCCCCAACGTGCAGCGGATCATCCAGCGCGGCAAACTGATCGCCGGCATCGACACCAACAGCGACCTGTGGGGCTTCCGGGATCCGGTGAGCGGCGGCCTGGAGGGCTTCGACATCGACCTGGTGCACGCCCTGGCCAGGTCGATCCTGGGCAATCCGGACGCGGTGGAGTTCCTGGCCGTGCCGACCGCCAACCGCATCTCGGCGCTGCAGAGCGGTCAGGTCGACGTGGTGGTGCGGACCATGACCATCACCTGCGACCGGCTGAAGCAGGTGTCCTTCTCCTCGCCCTACTTCGTCGCGGGGCAGGAGGTGGTCGCCCCCAAGTCGTCCGGCATCACCGGCCTGGACAGCTCGCTGAAGGGCAAGCGGGTGTGCGCGGCCACCGGCTCCACGGCGGAGGACATGCTCAAGGAGCCGACCCGCGGCGCCGCCGCGCTCGGTGCCACCGAGGTGCCGGTGGCCAACCAGCTGGACTGCCTGGTGCTGATGCAGCTGGGCCAGGTGGACGCCACCATCACCGACAACGCGCTGGGCGCCGGCCAGGCCGCCCAGGACCCGACCGTGCACCTGGTCGGCGGGACGCTGGACCAGGAGCTGTACGGGGTGGCGATGAAGCTCGGCTCCGACGACCTGGTCCGCCGGGTGAACCAGGTGCTGGTCGACTTCCGGGCCAACCAGTGGGACGGCGAGTACAACACCTGGCTCAAGCCGCTGGGCAAGTCGCCCGGCCCGCCCTCGGTGCACTACTCGGACTGAGGCGCCCTGACGGGATCTTAACGGCCGCGGGCCCGGGTGAAGGGGGCCCGGGCTATCAGGGACCCGAGCGATCTGACAGTGTGAACAATTGCTCGGCAAGGACGCCGAGCCGCAGGTGACGGCACATGGCCGACGCCGAGCGGAAGGCGGTACCCAGGACCGGATCCCGGCAGGCACGGGCGGCACGAATGGCGGGCGGATGGCGTTGACAGGACCGAACGGTCCGGTGATGACCCGGGAGGAGGTGGATCGCGCCCTGGCCCGGCTGGGTTCGGAGCGCGAAGCCGTCGAGGCCTCCCTGCTGGCGCTGCAGGACCACCCGGGCCGCCGTCTGCTGGAGGGCGCCGAACTGACCGGCCGTACCCAGGAGCGCTGGTCCCAGGCCGAGCCCGGGCTCGGGCTGCTCTGGTCGATGTTCGACACCTACTCGGAGGCGCTGGCCGCGGCCCGCGCCGTCCGCTCGCGCCGGGTCCGTCCCGGACAGGCGGAGCTGTACGAGCTCACCGAGCTGCTGCGCGGACGGGGCGTCACCGTGTCGGCCGGTCAGCTGCCGTCCGGTGGACCCACGCTGACCGGCGGCGCCCGGCTCAGCGAGCAGGTCAGCCTGACCGAGCTGGTCGAGCGGATGAACACCTGGTACGGCCGGATCATCGCGGTGGCCTCGGCCGCCGACGCGGTCTGGTCCGCGCTGCCGGCCCGGATCGACCTGCTCACCGCCGAGTTGGGCCGGGTCAGGGCGCTGGCCCGCTCGGTGGGCGTCCACCCCGGCGAGCACCCGGCCGGGGACGCGCTGGAGGAGATGGTCAGGGAGCTGGCCGGGCTGCGCGCCGAGGTGATCGCCGACCCGCTGGCCTTCTGGACGCCCCGGCCCGGCGCCGGCGGCTCCTCCGGCGACTCCGCGCTCGCGCCGGCCACCGGCACCGTCGAGACCGGCCGCTACGACCGGGCCGCACGGGCGGTGGACGACATCCGGCTGGAGCTGGAGGACCTGCTGCGGCTGCGCGACGACGCCGACGAGCGGCTGGAGGGGGTGGGCGACACTCTCGCCCGCGCCGACGCCACCCTGGCCGAGGCCCGCCGGGCCCGGGGCGAGGTGCTGGCGAAGATCGCCTCCACCGAGGTCCCGGCCGTGCCGGGGCCGGCCAGCGCCATGCGCGAACGGCTGGCCCAGGCCGACCAGTTGCGACGGCACGGCCAGTGGCACCGGCTCGGCCCGCTGCTGGACACCCTGGAGGGTGCCGCGCAGCGCGAACTGCTGCGCGCCCGCGAGTCGTTGACCTCCGTGACCGCGCCGCTCGCGGTGCGGGCCGAGCTGCGCGGGCGGCTCGACGCGTACAAGGCGATGGCGGCCAGGCTCGGCGTCGCCGAGGACCCGGAGCTGATCGAGCGCTACGACCAGGCCCGGCGGATGCTCTGGAGCGCGCCCTGCGACCTGCGCGCGGCGGAGCACGCGGTGACCCGCTACCAGCAGGCGATGCGGCCGGCCGCCGGGCAGCACGGCGCGGTCGGCAGGAACGGACCGGGCGGGCCGGTGGACGGCCGCCCGTACGGGGGTTGAGCATGAAGTCGCAGACCATTTCGACAGGGGGAAGAGGGGCATGACCTCGATGACGGGGACGCCTTGCACGCGGCCCGACTGCACCGGCACCGGCGTGATCGACGCCGACGGCTACTGCACCGAATGCGGGCTCGCCCCGCTGCCGGTCTCCGCACCCGCCGCGGCTTCACAGCCGAGGGCCCAGGCCGCCGGACCGGGTTCGCCCTGCACCCGGCCCGACTGCACCGGCACCGGCGTGATCGACGCCGACGGCTACTGCACCGAATGCGGGCTGGCCCCGCTGCCGGTGGCGGCCGGGCCGTCCGTCCCGGCGCCGCGCGGCGGCGTGAGCTCGCGCAGCAGCACCTCGCGCGGCTCCTCCCGCACCCTGTCGGGCCGCTCCCGGTCCTCACGCACGGGGTCCTCGCGCTCGTCGGTGTCGGTGCGCAGCACCCGCAGCAGCACCTCGCAGTCGAGCCGGGGGGCGCTCGGCGCCGGCCTGGTGACGGTCCCTCCGGTGCCGCGCCCGGAACCGCGCAGCATGGTGCTGCAGAACCCCGAGGTCCCCGAGCGCAAGCGCTACTGCAGCAAGTGCGAGGCCCCGGTCGGCCGCACCCGCAACGGCAAGACCGGGCGTCCCGAGGGCTTCTGCACCAAGTGCGGCACCGAGTACTCCTTCTCGCCGAAGCTGTTCGCCGGCGACCTGGTCGGCGGCCAGTACGAGGTGGTCGGCTGCCTGGCACACGGCGGCCTGGGCTGGATCTACCTGGGCATCGACCGCCGGGTCAACGACAAGTGGGTGGTCCTCAAGGGCCTGCTGGACACCGGGGACGAGGAGGCGCTGGCGGTCGCCATCGCCGAGCGCCGCTACCTGGCCGAGGTGGACCACCCCAACATCGTCCGGATCATCAACTTCGCCGAGCACCCGGACCTGCGCAAGGGCACCACCGACGGCTACATCGTGATGGAGTACGTCGGCGGCAAGTCGCTCAAGGACATCGCCGACGCGCGGCGCGGCCCGGACGGCAAGCGCGAGCCGATGGCGGTCGAGCAGGCCATCGCCTACGCGCTGGAGGCGCTGCCCGCGCTCGGATACCTGCACAGCCGGGGCCTGATCTACTGCGACTTCAAGCTGGACAACGTGATCCAGTCCGAGGACCAGCTGAAGATCATCGACATGGGCGCGGTGCGCCGCCAGGACGACGACGGCGCGATCTACGGCACCATCGGCTACCAGGCCCCCGAGATCGCCACCGACGGCGTCTCGCCCGCCTCCGACCTCTACACCGTGGCACGCTCGCTGGCGGTGATGACCTTCGACTTCCAGGGCTACTCCACGGTCTACCGGGACAGCCTGCCCGGTCCCGAGGACGTCGAGGTCTTCGCCCAGTACGAGTCCTTCTACCGGCTGCTGGTACGGGCCACCGACCCGGACCCGGACAAGCGGTTCTCCTCGGCGCAGGAGATGGCCGAGCAGCTGACCGGTGTGCTCCGGGAGATCCTGGCCCTGCAGGACGAGCGGCCCCGGCCCGCGCTGTCCACCCTGTTCGGCCCGGAACTGCGGGTCGTGGACACCGAGTTGGTCGGCCCGGCGGCGTTCGACGCGCCCGGCCGGGAGGCCGGCGGCCGACGCGGGCGCAAGGCTGCGGTCCCGACCGCGGTCCCCGCTCCGGCCGGGGCCCCGCTCCAGCCGGCGGCGGCCGCGTTCCAGGGCGCGCCCGGGGCGCCGGCCGCCGTCGGCCGTGGCGGGACGCTGTCCGGGATCCCGGCGATCTCGCCGGCCGCGCTGGCGCGGTCCGCCCCGGCGGTGCTGCCGCTGGACGCCCGGCCGGCCGCGCTGGCGCTGCCGGTGCCGCGGATCGACACCGGCGACCCCAACGCCGGCTTCCTGGCCGCGCTGATGGCCACCGGTCCGGCCGACGTCATCGCGGCGCTGCGCTCGGCACCGGTCAACTCGGTGGAGCTGCGGCTGCGTGAGCTGCGCGCGCTGATCGAGCTGGGCGACCTGGCCGCGGTCGACGCCGCGCTGAGCAGCCTGTCCGCCGACCACCCCGACGACTGGCGGGTGGTCTGGTACCGGGGTCTGTCCGCGCTGGTCGCCTCGGGCAGCACCGGCGGCGCCGAGCCGCAGGCCGCGGCCCGGGCGGCGGCCGACGCCTTCGACGCGATCTACGACGCCTTCCCCGGCGAGGCCGCGCCGAAGCTGGCGCTGGGCCTGTGCGCCGAGGCGCTGGGCGAGCGCGAGGACGCGGCGGAGTTCTACCGGCTGGTGTGGACCACCGACCGCGCCTACGTGAGCGCGGCGTTCGGGCTGGCGCGGGTCCGGCTGGCCTCGGGCGACCGGGCCGGAGCGGTGCAGTCGCTGGAGTCGGTGCCGGAGACCTCGAACCACTTCGTCGCGGCACGGGTCGCGGCGGTCCGCTCCCGGCTGCGGGACCGGAACGCGGCCGAGCCGCTGCGGGCCGACCTGGACGCCTGCTCGGCGCAGCTGGGCGGGCTCGGCCTGGACGCCAGGCGCCGCGAGGAGCTGGCCTCCGAGGTGCTCGGCAAGGCGCTGGGCTGGGTGCTGGCCGGACGGCCCGACGGTGCGTCCGCGTCGGGCCCGGTGATGCTGCTCGGGCACCCGGCCGAGGAGCGGGAACTGCGCTTCGCACTGGAGCAGTCGTACCGGGTACTGGCGCGTCTCGCGGAGCAGCCGGAGAAGCGGATCGAGTGGGTGGAGCGGGCGAACCGCACCCGGCCCAGGACGTGGGTGTAAGCGCGCATGGACCAGTTGACCCATTCCTGTCCGCACTGCGCGCAGCCGGTCGGGGAGAGCGACCTGTTCTGCGAGGAGTGCGGCATGGACCTCCGGTCCCCCGCCCTGGCGGCGTCGTCCGCCACGGCAGGCCCGGGCGGGGCGTCCGCCACGGCGGCCTCCGCCGGGGCGTCACCTGCCGGGGCGTCACCTGCCGGGGCGGCGGCCTTCGCCGTGCCGAGCGGCGCCTCGGCGGCAGGCGCCCTGCTGAACGGCACCACGTCGAACGGCACCTCGTCGAACGCCGGGCCGGGCGGCGCCGTCGCGATCGACGGCCTGCCCGGGTCCGCGCTGCCGCCGATGCCGGAGCACGCCCCGGCGGCGGCGAACGCGTCGGCGCAGGCGCCGGCGTTCGGTGCCGAGCACGCCCCGGCGCAGCCGGATCCGCGTACCGGGGTGCTCGGGCAGGCGCCCGCGGCCGTGGCGCAGCCGGTACCGGCGCCCGTCCCGCCGGGCAGCACCGGAGACTTCCTGCTGGCCGCGCCCTCGCTGCCGGCCGGCGAGGGTGGTCCGGGTGCCGAGGCCGAGCACGACCCGACCGAGGCGATCCCGGTACTGGCCCCGGTGGGTACCGGACCGCTCTGCGTCGGCTGCGGCGCGCAGCGGATCGACTCCGACGGCTACTGCGAGGGCTGCGGACGGGCGCAGCCGCGTCCGCGCGACCACCAGGAGCGGGCGCTGGCCGGGGTCTCGGGCGTCAGCGACCGGGGCCACCGGCACCACCGCAACGAGGACGCCTTCGCCGTCGCCGCCACCTCCCGCCCCGGCGGCTCGCCCGCCGTGGTCGCCGTGGTGTGCGACGGGGTGTCCTCGGCGACCCGTCCTGACGAGGCGTCAGAGGCGGCCGCCGAGACGGCCAGTGAGTCGTTGCTGGAGTGGCTGGAGTCGGACCGGGAGGCCTCGGCGGCGATGCACGAGGCGATCATGGCCGCCGCGCGCCGGGTCGAGGCGCTCGGCCAGGAGGGACCGCCGGACCCCAACCGCAACTACCCCTCCTGCACCATCGTCAGCGCCGTCGCGGTCGACGGCACGGTGACCGTGGGCTGGGTCGGCGACAGCCGCGCCTACTGGTTCCCGGACGAGCGGTCCGGTTCCGAGCGGCTGACCCTGGACGACTCCTGGGCGGCCCGGATGGTCGAGGCCGGCCTGATGGAGGAGGCCGAGGCCTACGCCGACCCCCGGGCCCACGCGATCACCGGCTGGCTCGGCGCAGACGCCGAGGAGGTCGAGCCGCACATCGTCAGCTTCGTCCCGCAGGTCCCCGGCGTCGTGCTGATCTGCACCGACGGACTGTGGAACTACTGGGAGGCGGCCGCGGACCTGGCCGCCGTCGTCCCCGCCGACGCCCGTACCCGCCCGTTGGAGGCGACCCAGGAGCTGGTCCGGTTGGCCTGCGAGCGCGGCGGGCACGACAACATCACCGTCGCCGTGCTCCCCTGCGTCCCGCTGCGTCCCGGTTACACGCCCACCGAGCACACGCTGCCGGTGCTGGGCGGACCGGGCGCCACCTCCGACGAACTCTGAGCGTGCACCGCGCAACCACCCGGCCAGGACGCCGGAACGTCTATCTCTAAGGATCAAGATGGCCAGGTTCGGCAAGACCAACCTTCCCCGTTTCGCGGTCGACATCTTCCAGAACGAGTACCTGGCGGAGGGCGCCCGCGAGGTCAACGCGATCGTCACGGTCACCGCGACCGGTGGCGGCACCGCCGCCGGCGTCAGCGCCCAGCCGGTCAACTTCAGCGACGGCCCGGACGCCGCCGTGGTGATCATGGTCGACTGCTCCGGGTCCATGGACTACCCGTCCACCAAGATCCGCGCCGCCCGTGAGGCCACCGCCGCCGCCATCGACGCGGTGCGCGACGGCGTCGCCTTCGCCGTGGTCGCCGGGACCCACGAGGCCAAGGAGGTCTACCCGGGCAGCGGGCAGCTCGCGGTGTCGCACGCCGGCAGCCGCGAGGAGGCCAAGCAGTCGCTGCGCCGGCTCACCCCCGGCGGCGGCACCGCCATCGGCACCTGGCTGAGCAAGGCCGACCAGCTGTTCCTCTCCCGCCGGGACATCTCGATCCGGCACGGCATCCTGCTCACCGACGGCCGCAACGAGCACGAGAAGCCGGCCGACCTGCAGCGCACCCTGGACCGGGTGCAGGGCCACTTCACCGCGGACTGCCGCGGCGTGGGCACCGACTGGGAGATCGAGGAGCTGCGCCGGATCTCCTCCGTCCTGCTCGGTACCGTCGACATCGTCGCCGACCCGGCCCTGCTGGCCGACGACTTCCGGTCGATGATGGAGAACGCCATGGGCAAGGAGGTCGCGGACGTCGCCCTGCGGGTGTGGACGCCGGCCAACGCGTCCGTGAAGTTCGTCAAGCAGGTCGCCCCGGCCGTGGAGGACCTGACCGCGCGCCGCAAGGACTCCGCGCCGCGCGCCGGGGACTACCCGACCGGCTCCTGGGGCGACGAGAGCCGCGACTACCACGTCTGCATCGAGGTTCCGGCCGCGGCCGTGGGCAGCGAGATGCTGGCCGGCCGGATCAGCCTGGTCGTGCCGCAGCCGGACGGCACCTCCGAGGTGCTCTCGCAGGGCCTGGTCAAGGCCGTGTGGACGGACGACATCTCCGCCTCCACCAAGATCAGCCCGCAGGTCGCCCACTACACCGGGCAGGCGGATCTGGCCAACGCCATCCAGGAGGGCATGGAGGCGCACCGGCGCGGGGATGTCGACAGCGCCACCTCGAAGCTCGGCAAGGCGGTCCAGCTTGCCCACGAATCGGGCAATGAGGACACCTTCCGGCTCTTGGCGAAGGTGGTCGACGTGGTCGACGCGAAGGAGGGTACCGTTCGATTCCGTAAGAACGTCAGTGAGGCGGATTCGATGACCCTGGAAACGCGCTCGACCAAGACCGTCCGTGTGAAGAAGTAACACCGAGAGAAGCAGCAGGCCACCTGGCCGGGCGCTGCATCCACGAGCCAGAGGGGGGCTCCCCATGCCGATCTGCCCGCAGGGCCACGACTCGCCGACCGCCGACTACTGCGACTACTGCGGTCTGCCCATGTCCGCGCCGGGACCGCAGTCCGCGCCGCCGGGGGGTCAGCCGCAGCAGTGGGGGGCCGCCCCGGCCGGACCTGGCCCGGGCGGACAGGTCCCGGGCGGACAGGGCACCGCCGGGCTGGAGATGTGCCCGATCTGCAGCACCCCGAAGACCGGGCGGTACTGCGAGGAGTGCGGGTACGACTACGACCTGGCGTCCCCGTCCCGGCGGGTGCAGCAGGCCGCTCCGCAACCGCAGGCCGCAGGCGGGGTGCCGGACTGGGGCCAGGGCGCGGGCCAGGGGCTGGGCCGGCCGCAGGGCCACGGGCTGGGCCAGGGGCAGCCGCAGGGCCAGGGTCCGGGGCAGGGCCAGCCGCAGGGTTCCGGTTACCCCGGCCAGGGACCGGCGCAGCCGCAAGGTCACGGCCAGGGACAGGGTCACGGCCAGGGTCCCGGCCAGGGACAGGGTCCCGGGCCGGGGCAGCCGCCGGGGCCGGGGTACGCGCAGGGCCCGTCCTACCCGCCCGGCACGCCCGGGCCGGGGCAGCCGGTGCCGATGGCGATGTACCAGCCGGACGGCCAGCAGGGTCAGGGCGGCTACTACCAGCAGGGCGCGCCGCAGGGCTTCAACGTGCCCGCGCCGGTCGCGCTGCCGGACTACGGGAACCCGCAGCAGTCGCCGTCCGCCTCGCCCCCGTACGGGGTCCCGGCCGGGAACTACGGCGGGGTGCAGTACTCCACCGGGGACACCAGCGGCGGGTTCAGTACCGACTTCGAGCTGGAGCCGCCGGCCGGCTCCGCGCCCGAGCCGCAGCAGCCGCCGGCCGGCCGGGGCACCTGGGTCGCCACCGTCGCCGCCGACCGGGACTACTTCAGCGACATGATGGCGCGCAGCGGTCCGGACGCCGCCGGGCTGTACTTCCCGCCGTACTCGCCGGACAGACGGGTGCCGATGACCGGGCGCGGCCAGCTCCGGATCGGGCGGCGCAGCAACCAGCGCGGCACCGTCCCGGAGATCGACCTGTCGATCGCCCCGGAGGACCCCGGTGCCTCGCACCAGCACGCGCTGCTGCAGGAACAGCCGGACGGCGGCTGGGTGGTCATCGACCAGGACTCCACCAACGGCACCACACTGAACGGCGGCGCGGAGTCGCTGCCGGCGCACACCCCGGTCCCGCTGCACGACGGCGACCGGATCCACATCGGCGCCTGGACCACCATCACCGTGAACCGCGCGTGAAGGACGGCGCGCTTGAAGACTAGGGGCAGCACCAGCCGCTAGAGGGCGGGCACATGAGACGGCAGACAACTCCCGTGCCCGCCCTGTAGCGTCGGCCCATGACTGCAGCGATCGCGGCCGATGGCCTGCGTAAGCGGTACGGGGAGATCAGGGCCGTCGACGGGGTGTCGCTGGAGGTGCACTCCGGGGAGTTCTTCGGGGTGCTCGGACCCAACGGCGCCGGGAAGACCACCACGCTGGAGATCCTGGAGGGACTGCGCCAGCCCGACGAGGGCACCGTCGAGGTGCTCGGGCAGCGGCCGTGGCCGCGCAACGCCGCACTGCTGCCCCGGATCGGCGTGCAGTTGCAGGCCTCCGCCTTCTTCGAGCGGCTGACCGCGCGCGAACAGATCGTCACCTTCGGTTCGCTGTACGGGGTGAGCGGCAGCCGGGCGGCGCAGATGCTGGAGCGGGTCGGGCTGACCGAGTTCGCCGAGACCCGCGCCGAGAAGCTGTCCGGCGGCCAGGCCCAGCGGCTGTCCATCGCCTGTGCGCTGGCCCACGACCCGGAGCTGGTGTTCCTGGACGAGCCGACCACCGGGCTCGACCCGCAGGCCCGGCGCAACCTCTGGGACCTGCTGCGGGAGATCAACGCCGAGGGACGCACGGTCGTCCTCACCACCCACTACCTGGACGAGGCGGAGATCCTCTGCGACCGGGTCGCGGTGATGGACCACGGCCGGATCCTGAAGACCGACCCGCCGGCCACCCTGGTCCGCGAGCTGGACGCGCCGACCCGGCTGACCGTCGAGTCCGGTCTGCTCGGCGCCGAGCGGGCCCGCGAGCTGCTGGCCGGCGGCGAGGGCGGCACGGCGGTCCCCGACGCCGAGGTGCGCGACGACGGGATCTCGCTGACCATCGCCACCCGCACCCCCGCACCGGTGCTGGCCCTGCTCGCCGAACAGGACGCGCTGCGCGGCCTGGAGGTCCGCGGAGCCACCCTGGAGGACGTCTTCCTGCAGCTCACCGGACGGGAGTACCGCGCATGAGCGCCTTCCGCGCACTGGCCAGGGCGCAGCTGATGGGCTGGACCAGGGACCGCGCCGCGGTCTTCTTCACCCTGCTGTTCCCGCTGCTGTTCCTGCTGCTCTTCGGCTCGTTGTTCAAGGGCGCCGGCGCTCCGCACATCACGCTGGTGCAGTCCGGTCCCGTGGTGCTGTTCGACTCGATGACCGCGCAGCAGCGCAGCGATCTCTCCCAGGAGCTGACCCTGGTCAGGGACGACAACCAGGCCGACGCGCTGACGAAGGTGAAGAACGGCGACGACGACGGGGTGATCAGCCAGTCCGGCACGGGGCAGCTGGTGCTGCGCTTCTCGGTGGCCGACCCGACCCGGGCCGCGACCGTGCAGGGGGTGGTGAACGGCATCGTCCAACAGGCCAACCAGGCCGCCAGCGGCCGGCCGCCGACCTTCACGCTGACCACGGCGCAGGTCGAGGACCTGTCCACCAAGCCGATCCAGTACCTCACCCCGGGCCTGCTGGGCTGGGCGATCGCCACCTCCGGCACCTTCACCGCGGCCCTGACGCTGGTGGTGTGGCGCCGGAAGTTCATCCTGCGGCGGCTGCGGCTGGCCCCGGTCAGCCTGTCCGCCGTGATCTGCGCGCCGGTCGCGGTGACGCTGCTGGTGGCGCTGGTGCAGACGGCGATCTTCCTCGCGGTGGCCACCCTCCCCTACTACGGGCTGCGTCTGAGCGGGCAGTGGTGGATCGCCATTCCGCTGGTGCTGGCCGGGTCGCTGGCCTTCATGTCGGTCGGGCTGCTGGTGGGGTCGTGGGCCAAGACCGAGCAGGCGGCGACCGGAGTGGCCCAGCTGATCGTGCTGCCGATGGCCTTCCTGTCCGGCTCGTTCTTCCCGCTGGACAACACCCCGGGCTGGCTGAAGGGGATCTCCACGGTGCTGCCGCTGCACCATCTGACGACGGCCATGGAGGACGTGCTCACCCGGGACAGGGGCTGGGGTGCGGCGCTGCCCACCCTGGGCGGTCTGCTGCTGTTCGCCGCGGTGCTGACGGCGATCTCGGTCCGGCTGTTCCGCTGGGAGGACGCCTGAGCGGTTGAAGGTCTGCGCGGTCGAAGGTCTGGGCGGTCGAAGGTCTGGGCGGATTTTCGTGTGGGGCCTTCGGCGGGTCTGAGACCATGGTGAGGTGGACCAGATCAAGCGAGGCACCCTGCAGACCGAGACCTTCTTCGAGCAGGTCGGCGGCGAGCCGACGTTCCGTCGTCTTGTGCATGCCTTCTACCGGGGCGTCGCGGACGACCCGGAGCTGCGGCCGATGTACCCGGAGCAGGACCTCGGCCCGGCCGAGGAGCGGCTCGCGCTGTTCCTGATGCAGTACTGGGGCGGCCCGCGCACCTACAGCGACGAGCGCGGCCACCCCCGGCTGCGGATGCGGCACGCCCCCTTCGCCGTGGACCAGGCCGCGCACGACGCCTGGCTGCGCCACATGCGGGCCGCCGTGGACGAGTGCGGCCTGGCCGACGAGCACCGCGAGCAGCTCTGGGACTACCTCGTCTACGCCGCCGCCTCCATGGTCAACACCCCCGGCTGAGCCCCGGCCGCCCCTCGCCGATCCGCGCAGCCGATCCCCGTGGCCGATCCCCGGCCGAGTCCCCAACTGATCATTCCTCAGCGCAAGTCCTTCCGTCACCACTCGGGTCCGTGACAGGATCGCCCGCGAAGCAGGCGCCGGGGAGCCGAGGTCACGGGGGACAGGGTGGGTCGTTTCGTGCTGCTGCGCCTGCGGGCGCACCGGCTGCTGATCGCCGCGGCACTGCTCACCGTGCTGCTCACCACCAGTGTGCTGGCCGCGCTGGCCGGGTTCACCTCCGCCGTCGGCGACGCCGGGATCCGGCGGACCCTGGCCACCACCGACGCCGCCGGCACGCCCTTGCTGCTGCAGCGCCACCTCACCTACCAGGACCGCGCCGCCGCCGGCCGTGACCTGGCCGGCATCGCCGCCGCCGCCTTCCCCGGACTCCCCACCAGCACCGCGGTGCTGCACCTGTCCGACCCGTACTCGCTGCCCGGCAGCCGCTCCGCCGACGACCCCGACACCACCACGCTGGGCACCCCCGACCGGGCCAGACTGCGTCTGCTCAGCGGGAGTTGGCCCGGCGTGGCGGTCCCGGCCGGCACGTCCTCGTCCGGCACAGCCCCGGCCGGCGCAGCCCTGTCCGGTACAACCCCGGCCGGCGCGCTCCCGGCCGCACCACCGGTGCCGGTGGCGGTGCCGGTCGCGGCCTCCCGCCGGCTCGGCCCGGTCGGCACGGTGCTGTCGCTGAAGAACCGTATCTCCGGCCTCACCGTGCGGATCCTGGTGACCGGCGTCTACACGGTCCGGGACGGTGGCGACCGCTACTGGCAGCTGGACCCGCTGGCCGGCAAGGGCTCGCTGCGCACCAGCGGCAGCACCAGCAGCGGCTACGGCCCGCTGCTGGTCGACGACTCCGCCTTCCGCACCGGCGCGGTGGCCGAGTACCAGGCCTTCTGGCAGATCGACGCCGACTTCGGCGGGCTGCGCGGTCCGCAGCTGCAGTCCCTCGCCGCGGCGAACCTGGCCACCGCCACCCGCGTCGGCACGCCCGCCGGCAACGGGCTGAGCGCCACCTACGGCGCCGTCACGGTGCTGCCGCAGCTGCTGGACCAGCTGCAGCACGCGGTGCTGGTGGCCCGGGCGACCCTGCTGGTCGCGGTGCTGCAGCTGGTGCTGCTGGCGCTGATGACACTGCTGCTGACGGCCCGTCTGCTGGCCGAGGAGCGCGAGTCGGACAACGCGCTGCTGCGGGCCCGGGGGGCGGCACCGCGCCGGGTCGCCGCGCTGGCCGCGGCCGAGGCGCTGCTGCTGGTGCTGCCGGCTCTGCTGCTCGCCCCGCTGCTGGCCGGGCCGCTGATCCGGCTGCTCGGCGACTACGGCCCGCTGTCCGCCGCCCAGGTGCGGCTGGACGTCCCGCAGCCGCTCGACGTCGGGTGGGCGGCCCTGGCGGCGGCGCTGTGCAGCGCGCTGGTGATGCTGGGCCCGACCCTGGCCCGGGCCAGGAGCTGGTCCGAGCAGCGCCGCGGCCGGACCCGCAGGGCCGCCCTGCCGGGCCTGCTCCGTGGCGGGGCCGACCTCGCCCTGGTCGGGCTGGCCCTCGCCGCGTACTGGCAGCTGGACCACTACGCCTCGCAGAGCGGCGGCACCGGGATGCTGACCCCGGACAGCGACGGGACGCTCGGCGTGGACCCGGTGCTGGTCGCAGCGCCCACCCTGGCGCTGTGCGCGGGCACGGTGCTGACCCTGCGTCTGCTGCCGCTCGCGGCCCGGCTGGCCGAGCGGTTGACGGTACGCGGGCGCGGCCTGCCGGCCGCCCTGGTCGGCTGGCAGTTCGCCCGCCGCCCGCACCAGGCCACCGGGCCGATCCTGGTGCTGTCGCTGGCCGCCGCGGTGGGCACGCTGTCGCTGGCGCAGGGCGCCACCTGGACCCGGTCGCAGAGCGACCAGGCGGCGTTCGACACCGGCGGCGACGTCCGGGTGGCGTCGAACACCGCCCCGGCCTTCGGCCAGGGCGGCCAGTACACCGCGCTGCCGGGGGTGACCGCCGCGGTGCCGGTCGGCCGGCAGGCGGTCCCCGGCACCGACGGCCGCACCGGCGAGCTGATCGCACTGGACGCCACGACCGAGGGCGGCCGCTACCCGCTCCGCCCCGACCTGTCGGACCGCAGCGCCGCGCAGCTGATGGCGCTGCTGCCGGACGCACCGGTGCCCGCGGCCCGGCAGGGCCTGCCCATCCCCGGCCGTCCGGCGGTGCTGACCCTGGACGTGCGGGCCGCGCTGGCCGGAGGCAGCCCGGCAACGATGACCGAGTCCTCCGAGGCGATGCTGGTGACCGTCGTCGACCGGTACGGCATCCGGTACACCCTGGACTCCGTCGACGTGCCTCTGGACGGACAGTCGCGCCCGGTGCGTTTCGACCTGGCGGCAGCGGCGGGCGCCGGCACCCCCGCCTACCCGCTCACCCTCGCCTCGCTGACGCTGACCACGCCGGTCTCGGCGCAGGGCCCGGTCCGGCAGACCTTCACCGTGCAGGCCGTGCACGGTGACTCCGTGGCCGCGGCCCCGCCGGGGCTGCACTGGGACGCCGCCTTCGACCCCGGCATCAGCAACGCGATGGCCTTCGACCCGACCCTCTACACCCCCGGCGGAGCGGCCACCGCGAGCACGACCGCGCAGGCCCCGCTGGTGCTGACCTTCGCCACCGGCAGCTACCGGGGCAGCACCGCCGGCTACACCCCCACCGGGACCGTCACGGTGACCCCCGCGGGCGCGACGGACTCCGGCACCCCGCTGCCCGCCGTCGCCGACCAGCGCTTTCTCGACAGCACCGGGGCGCACCTGGGCTCGGTGCTGCCGCTGCCCTCGGGGCAGGGCGCGATCAACGTGCGGATCGCGGCCGTGGTCACCGCCCTGCCCGGCACCGGCCCCGACGCCGAGCAGGGCCTGTCCGGCTCGGCCCTGATCGTCGACTCGGGGGTGGCCGAGCCGAACCCCGCCGCCTACGGCGGGGCGCTGCTGGTCGACCTTCCCTCCTACAACCGCCGTGCCGCCGCCAACGGCATCCCGATGACGCCCAGCGAGTGGTGGCTGTCCACCGGCTCCGCGCCGGGCGCGGCCGGGCGGGTCGGCGCCGAGGCCAGGGCGCTGCCCGGGGTGCAGGCGGTCTTCGTGCGCGACGAGGTGGCCGGCGCGCGGCAGAACGACCCGCTGGGCACCGGCCCGGAGGCGGCGCTGCTGGCGGCCGTCGCGCTGGCGGTCGCCCTGGCCGCGGTCGGCTTCACCGCCGACGCGGCCGGAGCGGTGCGCCGCCGGGCCGGCGAGACCGCGGTGCTGCGGGCGCTGGGCGCGCCCCGGCGAGTGCTGGCCCGGGCCACCACGGTGGAGCTGGGGCTTCCGGTGCTGCTCGGCGTCGGGGTGGGGCTGCTGCTCGGCGAGACGGTGACCCGGATGGTGGTTCCGCTGCTGGTCCTCACCCCGCAGGCACGCCGGCCGGTGCCGGACGTCCGGGTGCTGATCCCCGACGGGCGCCTGCTCCTGCTGCTGCTCGCGATCGCGGCGGTGCCGCTGCTGGTCGCCGCCCTGGCCGGGCTGCGCGGCGGCGACCCGGCCCAGCGCCTGCGCCAACCGGAGGAGTCATGACAGCCACCCCCGACGTCCCCGCCGCCGGCGCATCCACCTCCGGCCCCGACGCGTCCGGCCCAGACGCCTCCGCTCCCGGCTCCCCCGCTCCGGACCGCGGCTGGGCCCCGGTCCGGCGCCGTCCCCGGTCCGTCGCGCCATGGACCCGGACCCGGCTGCGGTCCGCGCCGGGCGCGGCGGTCGCGCTGATGCTGCTGGTCGCGGTCACCGTGCTGCTGGCGGCCGGCTTCCCCCGGGCCTACGACCGGTACCAGGACTCCGCGCTGGACAAGGCGCTGGCCGGCACCCCGCTGTCCGCACGGGCCGTCGAGGGCCGGCTCTCGTACGGCGGACCGGGCCAGCGTCCGCTGCAGGACGCCGACTCCTCGGCCCCCGCGGCGCTGCTCCGGACCAGGGACGGGATCGCCCCCGCGATCACCCCGCCGCTGCGGGTGCGCCCGGTCGACGTCAGCTACGGCCTGCACAGCACCGGCATCAACGACCGGCTCGACGACCCCTGGCTGCCGCGCCCCGAGGATCTGGCGCCGGTGCTCACCCTCGACTGGCAGGCGGACCTCGCGGCACAGGTGCGGATGGTGTCCGGCCGGCTCCCGCAGGGCCCGCCGGGCGACTGGCCGGGTCCGACCCCGGTCCTGCGGTTCGGAACCGCTCCGCCGCTGGCGCTGGAGGTCGCGGTCAGTGCCGGCACCGCCACGATCATGCACCTGAAGACCGGCTCGGTGCTGCACCTGTCCCCCGACTTCGGCCGCCGCGCGGTGCTCACCGTGGTCGGCGTCTACCAGCCGCTGCAACCCGGCGCCGCCTTCTGGCAGGGCGAGCCGCGGCTGCGGCAGCCCACCTTCGACGTACATGTCCCGCTCACCCAGGACCGGTTGCGGCAGTGGCACATGGAAGCGGTGGTCGGGGCCGGCGCCAACCCCTATCTGGCGGACCTCGGCGGCATCGAGGAGTACTGGTGGTTCCCGGTCGCGGCGGGCCAACTGCACGCCTACGAGATCCCGGCCGCCCAGAGCGAGCTGTCGGCGCTGACCACCGGCGCCGACTCGGGCCAGGCCAACGGCACCCCCGGCATCCCGCAGGGGGTGGAACTCAGCTCCTCGCTGCCGATCGGACTGGCCGCGTTCAGTGCGCACAGCGGCGCGCTCGACCCGGTGCTGACGGTCGGCGGGGCCGGCGCCGCCGGGGTGGCCGGGGCGGTGCTGCTGATGGCCGCGGGCCTCGCCGCCGACCGCCGCGAGGAGGAGCTGCGGCTGCTCCGCGCCCGTGGTGCCGGACTGACCGGTCTCGGCCTGCGGCTGCTGGCCGAGACCGGCTGCTGCGTCCTGCTCGGCGGCGGCCTGGGGCTGGCCGGCGCGCTGCTGCTGTTCCCCGGCCCGCGCTGGCAGGCGCCGGTCGCGGCCGCCGCGGCGCCGGCGCTGCTGACCCTGCTCGCGGTGCCGCTGCGCGCGCTGGCCCGGCACCGGCGGATCCGCGCGGCCGGCCGGGCCGAGGACGTGACCACCGCCCGGCCGTCCCGGCGCCGCACGGTGCTGGAGGTGTCGGTGCTGGTGGTCGCCGCGGCGGCGGGGTTCGGGGTGCGACGGCAGGGCCTGCCGGCCGGCGACGGACCGAACCTGCTGCTGTCGGCGGCGCCGGTGCTGCTGGGTCTGGCCGGGGCGCTGCTGCTGATGCGGGTCTACCCGTGGCCGTTGCGCGCGGTGGCCCGGCCCACCGCCCGGCGCGGCGGCGCGGTCGCCTTCCTCGGCCTGGCCCGCGCCGGACGGGCGTCGGCGACCGCCTCAGTGCTGCCGCTGCTGGCCATGCTGCTGGCGCTGACCGTGGGCGTGTTCGGCTCGGAGCTGCTCAGCGACGTCGGCACCGCGCGTGCCCAGGCCGCCTTGCTCCAGGTCGGCGCGGACGCCCGGGTGGACGGGGCGCAGGGGCCGCTGCCGGCCGCTCTGGTGGCCGCGGTGCGCCGGTCCCCGGGGGTGCGCACGGTCCAGCCGGTGCTGCGCGGCACCGTGCCGATCTCGGTCACCGGGACCGCGGCCGACCTGTACGGGGTGGACCCGGCCGGCTACGCCGCGATGAGCAGGCCGGCCGGCGAGGGCTTCGATCCCGCGCGGCTGGCCTACGCCGGCACCGGGCCGATCCCGGTCCTCGCCTCGCCCGACGTGGCGCAGGTGCTCGGCGGCGCGCCGTTCCCGGTGCAGGACGAGTTCGGCACCTTCGAGGTCAGGGTGGTCGGCACGCTGGCCGGCACCCCGGCCGGCCGCTCCAGCTTCGTACTCGCTCCGGCCGCCGCCCTGACCGCGCTGCCGCGTCCGCAGCAGGGCGCCGACGCGCCCACCACCCTGCTGATCGACGGCCCGGTGGACGGCGCGGCCCTGCGCGCGGTGGTGGACCGCACCTCCGGCCCGTCGCTGACCGACGTCCAGGTACGCGCCGAGTTGCTGGCCCAGCTGGGCACGGACCCGCTGCAGACCGGGGCGGCCCGGCTGTACCTGGCCTCGGTGCTGGCCGCCGCGCTGCTGTGCGTGGTCGCGGTACTGCTGGCGCTGCTCCAGGCCGCGCCGGGACGCTCGGCGCTGCTGGCCCGGCTCCGCACGATGGGACTGACCCCCCGTCAGGGCTATGCGCTGATCCTGGTGGAGGCGCTGCCGCAGGTGCTGGCCGGGGTGCTGGCGGGCACCGCGCTGGGGGCGGCGTCGATCCCGCTGCTGAGCCCGGCGGTGGATCTCAGCGCCCTGGTGGGTGCCACGGTCGACTCGGGGCTGCAGGCGGAGCCGCTGCCCCTGCTGCTGCCGGGGGCGGCGCTGCTGCTGCTCACGGTGGGGGTGGTCAGCGCCGAGGCGGCGGTGCTGGGGCGGCGTCAGATCGGCACCGAACTGCGGGCGGGCGACCGGCGGTGAACGACGGGCGCGGGCAGCCGCCGACGGGCAGCGCGGCAGGCGGTGCGGCGGGCGGTGCGGCGGGGCGACGGGGCGGGGCGGGCAGCGATGTACCAGGCAGCGGGCGACGGACCGAGCGGGGAGGGCGGGACAGGATGAGCACCACCACGGAGAACCAGGCAGGCGGCCCGGAGCAGGGCAACCCCACGCTGGAGGAGCTGCGCGGCCGGGTCGCCGCCGCCCGGGAGCGGCCGGGCTACGGCCACGACGCGGTGATCGCCTGCGACCGGCTGGTACGGATCTTCTCCACCGACGGGGTCGAGGTGCAGGCCCTGCAGGGGCTCGACCTGACGGTTGCCCGGGGCGAGCTGATGGCGCTGGTCGGCGCGTCCGGCAGCGGCAAGTCGACGCTGCTGCAGCTCCTGGCGGGACTGGACGTGCCCACTGCCGGGAAGGCCACCGTCGCCGGCTGCGACCTGCTGGCCATGAGCGGCGCGGAGCGGCTGCGCTACCGCCGCCAGGTGGTCGGCTTCGTCTGGCAGCAGACCGCCCGCAACCTGCTGCCGTTCCTGACCGGGCGGCAGAACGTGGCCCTGCCGATGCAGCTGAGCGGTGGCCGGGGCCTCGGACTGCGGCGGGGTCTCGGACTGCGCCGGGGACGCGGGCAGCGGGCCGGGGAACTGCTGGACCTGCTCGGCGTCGGCCACTGCGGGGACCGCAGGCCGGACCAGATGTCCGGCGGCGAGCAGCAGCGCGTCGCCATCGCGGTGGCCCTGGCCAACAGCCCCTCGGTGGTCCTGGCCGACGAGCCGACCGGCGAGCTGGACTCGGAGACCGCGGGCGTCATCTTCGAGGCCTTCCGCACCGTCAACCGCGAGCTGGGCGCGACGGTGGTGATCGTCACCCATGACCTGATGGTCGCCGCCGAGGTGCGCCGCACCGTCGCCATCCGCGACGGACGGGCCAGTTCCGAGGTGCTGCGGCGGCTGGCCACCGACGAGCACGGCGAGGAGTCACTGGAGGAGCGGGAGTACGCCATGCTCGACCGCGCCGGACGGATCCAGTTGCCCAGGCAGTTCCTGGAGGCCCTCGGCATGGAGCACCGCGTCGGCGTCTCCCTCGAACCGGACCACATCTCGGTCTGGGCCGAGGAGCCCCCGGCCGGCGGCTGAGCCCCCCGGAAAACGGACCCCCGGAAAACGGCCGCCCGGGGAACGGACGCCCGGTGCTCAGCCGAGGTGGGCGTTGACGGCGCGGGCCTCGGCGGCGAGTTCGGGGCATTCGAGGACGCTGACACCGGCCTGTTCGAGCAGCTCGACGCCCTGGCAGTCGGCGACGAACAGCGCCGGTTCGCGCCAGGCCAGCACCACCCGGGGAATCCCCGCCGCCAGTACCAGCCGGGCGCACGGGGTCGGCCGGGAGGCCCGGACACTGCAGGGTTCGAGCGTGGTGTAGAGGGTGGCGGTGCGCAGCCTGGGGTCGTCCGGGGCGAGCTTGGCCAGCGCGGCCTCCTCGGCGTGCACGGTCGGGTCGTCCTCGCGGGAGTGACCCCGCGCCAGCTCGGTGCCGTCGGCCCCGACGATCACCGCGCCCACCGAGTACGCCGTGGCGGACGGCGGGCAGAGCCGGGACTCCTGGATGGCGAGCGAGAGCCAGCGCCGGTCCTCGGCCGTGAGCGCGGGGCGGTCGACGAGGTAGCGCAGCAGCGCCATGTCGCCGACGGCGCTGGTCCCGGCCAGCGTCATCCGGTGCAGGGCGTCCTGCGGGAACCGGGTGGCCCCGGTGGTGTGCGCGAACCGTGGTGCCGCGGCGTCGCCGACCAGGAAGGGGGCGACCGCGAGCTGGATCTCGTCGACCAGACCCGCCGTCAGGAAGAGTGCGTGCACCGCTCCCCCGCCCTCGACCATCAGCCGGCGCACGCCCCGCGCGCCCAGGTCGTCCAGGACCGCGCCCGGGTCGAGCCGGGGGCCGGTGCCCACCACGTCGGCCAGCCCCCGCAGCCGCTCCGCGAGGCCCGCCGCGACCGGGGTGGGGGTGTAGGCCACCTTGGCGCCGCCGTGGTGCCAGAACCGCAGCCCGGGGTCGAGGTCGCCGCTGCCGCTGAGCGCGACCTTGAGCGGGTACTCCGGCAGGCCGCGGGCGATCCGCGCGGCGCGGCGCTCCGGCGCGTACACCAGCAGCCGGGGGTCGTCGCCGCGGAGCGTGCCCGCGCCGACGAGGACGGCGTCGCTGTCGGCCCGGAGCTGGTCGACCCGGTCGAAGTCCTCCGGCGAGGACAGCAGCAGCCGCTCCGGGGTGGTGTCGTCGAGATACCCGTCCACCGAGACGGCGGCGCTGATCAGCACATACGGTCGGTCGTCCGGCACGGTGCGGGTCCTTCACGGTCGTGGGAGCGGTGCTGGGTCCTCGGAGCGGGGCCCGGCTACGGGGGTGCGTCCAGCCAGGTGACGCGCGGGTCGATCCGGCCGGGGTGCCGCAGCGCGACCGCCGCCGAGTAGCCCTCCGGGACCGGGACGTCGGCCAGCGACCAGTCCTCCGGGCCCGGCCGCCTGGTGCCGACGTAGTCGAGGTGCGGTGCCCGGCCCAGACCGGTGCCGAGGCCCTTGAGGTACGCCTCCTTGCGGGTCCACAGCCGGGAGAAGGCGGCGACCTCGCCCTCCCCGCCCGCCTCCTCGGCGAGTTCGTCCTGCTCGGCCGGGTGCAGCGCGGGCACCAGGTCGCGGACCGCCTCCGGCCTCGGCCAGGCCTCGACGTCCGCGCCGACCGGATCGGATCCGACCGCGAGGGCGACCAGCGAACCCGCGTGCGAGAGCGAGAAGTGCAGCGGCTCCCGGTACGTCCCCGGGGCGACGATCGGCCGTCCGTGGCCGTCCGCGCCGCAGCAGGGGCAGCGGTCCCGCGCCAGCCGGACCGCCTCCGGCGGTACCGCCAGGTACCGGCCCAGCAGATGACGCAGCATCACATGGGCGCCGACGTAGCGGTCCCGGTCGGCGTCCCGGATGAACGCGGCGGCGCGCTCCCGCTCACCCTGGTCCAGCACGGCCGGCGGGCCGAGCGCCGGCTCCCGGGCGAACCAGAGGTCGACCGCACCGGCGGCCGGCACCACGAACGGGTACGAACGGGGGGCTGTATCCGGAGCTCGTGTCACACCCCGAGATTACAAGGAACATCGTTCATGATGCTTGTGTGACGACTCGTGCACAGACCGTGAGAAAAGTGTGTGGAGGCCGCTCCCAAGGGGGACACCTCGAACACAGGTGGGGGAGCCCAGGGGTGAGCGGGCGCCCTCTGTCAGTCGGGGCAGCGGGGGGATCGTCATGCGCTGGATGGTGAGTTCGAGCCTGCGGTTGGCCGCCGCGGTGGTCGCGGCGGCCGTACTGGTCCTGGTGGTCGGCGCGGGATCGCTGCGCCACGCCCCGGTGGACACCCTGCCGGAGTTCCTGCCGCCACAGGTGCAGGTGCAGACCGAGGCGCTGGGGCTGTCCACCCAGGAGGTGGAGCAGCTGATCACCGTGCCGCTGGAGGACGAGTTCAACGGCCTCGCCTATCTGGACCGGCTGCGCTCGCAGTCCGTCCCCGGGCTGTCGTCCATCGAGCTGACCTTCAAGCCCGGCACGGACGTCTACCAGGCCCGGCAGCTGGTGACCGAGCGGGTCGCGCAGGGTCCGGCCGTGGTGAACGTGGGCACGCCGCCGGTGATGATCCAGCCGCAGTCGGCGCAGAGCCGCACCATGATGATCGCGCTGTCCTCGAAGTCGACCTCGCTGATCGACCTGTCCACGCTGGCCCGCTGGCGGATCCGGCCCCGGCTGCTGGCCGTTCCCGGCGTCGCCAACGTCACCATCTGGGGCCAGCGCGACCAGCAGCTGCAGGTCCTGGTCGACCCGGCCCGGCTGCACGCCAACGGCGTCACCCTGTCGCAGGTCATCAACACCACCGGCGACGCCATGTGGACCTCGCCGCTGACCTTCGTCGAGGCCTCCTCCCCCGGTGCGGACGGCTTCATCGACACCCCCAACCAGCGGCTGTCGGTGCAGCACATCCTGCCGATCACCACGCCGCAGGACCTCGCCCAGGTGCCGGTCGAGGACGTGACCGGCAAGTCACCGGTGAAGCTCGGCACGGTCACCACCGTGGTCGAGGACCACCCGGCGATGCGCGGCGACGCGCTGCTCTCCAGCGGCCCCGGCTTCCTGCTGGTGGTCGAGAAGCTCCCCGGCGCCAACACCCTCGCCGTGGCGAACGGCGTCGAGCAGGCGATGGCGGACCTGAAGCCGGGCCTCGCCGGCGTCACCGTCGACACCTCGGTGTTCCGGCCGGCGACCTTCGTCCAGTCCGCCCTGCACAACCTCGGCTGGGCGTCGCTGATCGGCCTGCTGCTGCTCACCGTCTGGCTGGGCGGCTGCTGGCGGTCCTGGCGGGTGTCCCTGACCGGGCTGGTGGCGGTGGCGCTGCCGCTGGTCGCCGCGGCCTACGTGCTGTACCTGCGCGGGGCGACGCTCAACGAACTGACGCTGGCCGGGATGCTGGCCGCGCTGGGCGTGATCGTGGACGACGCGGTGGCCGGCGTGGTCGCGCTCCGCGGGCTCGGCCTGCGCCGGCACCTCGGCGCGGCCGCCTCCGGCGCGGACCGGGGCCCGGGCTTCGCCGGGGGCGACGGTGCGGGCTTCGGCACCGGCGACCGGAGGGGCTTCAGCCTCGGTCGGCGTGCGGGCGACAGCGGTGCCGCCGCCCCCGCCGGCCGACGTGCGAGCGACGCCAGAGCTCCCAAGACGGGCGAGGGTACGGGCCAGGGCACGGGCGGGACGGCTCCGGCCTCCCCGGCCGGGTCCGGCCACGGGGCCAGCGCGCTGACCGGCAACGCCGGCGCCGACCACGCCGCCGTCGACAACACCGGACCCGCCGCGGCGGCTGACGACGGGCCGCCACCGGACCCGGTCCCCGGTTCCGGCTCCGGGTCAGGCGCCGCCGCCGGACCGCCGCTGTCCGAACTCCTCACCGACGCGCTGGTCGAGGCCCGCCGCCCGCTCGGCTTCGCGCTGGCCGCGGTGCTGCTCAGCGCCGTACCGCTGCTGCTGATCCCCGGGCTCGGCGGCGCGCTGGCCCGGCCGCTGGTGGTGGCCTACCTGCTGGCACTGCTCGCCGCGACCGCCGTCGCGCTGACGGTCACCCCCGCGCTCGGCTTCCTGCTGCTGCGGGCCGGAAAGCCCAGGCCGCCCGCGACCACGCCGCACTGGCTCGAACGCGGCTACCAGCGGGTGGCCGGCGGCCTGCTGCGCCCGCTGACGGCCGGCAGCCTCGCGGTGCTGCTGGCACTGGCCGCGCTGACGGTCGTCCCGCAGCTCAGCCACACCTCGCAGGGCCTGATGCCGCAGTCCCAGGACCGCGACCTGCTGGTCCAGTGGCAGGCGGCCCCGGGCACCTCGCTGCCCTCGATGGAGGGCACCGCCACGGCGGCCGGTGACAGCCTGCGCGCCGTCCCCGGCGTCAAGGACGTGGCCAGCGACGTCGGCCAGTCGCTGATGGGCGACCAGATCGTAAACGTGGACTCGGCCCAGACCTGGGTCACCATCGCCCCGGACGCCGACTACGCCCGCACCACCGCAGCGGTCCGGGCCGTGCTGGACCGGCAGACCACGGTCCGGCACACCCTGCTGACCTACCCTCAGCTGGCGCTCCAGGACGCCACGGTGGACCGCTCGGACGGCAGCGACGCGGTCCGGGTCCGGCTCTACGGCACCGACTGGCAGACCCTGGCCGCGCAGGCCGCGCGGCTGCGCCAGGCGATCGCCGGCCTGCCCGGCATCAGCGGACTTTCGGTCCGGGAGCCGGTCACCGAGCCCTCGGTGCAGATCGCCACCGACGTCGACAAAGCCGCCGCGTACGGCCTCAAGCCCGGGGACGTGCGCCGGGCGACCGCCGTCCTGGTGGCCGGCATCCCGGTCGGCAGCTACTACCAGCAGCAGCAGATCTTCGACGTCGCGGTGTGGAGCACCCCCGCCGTCCGGAGCAACCTCGCCGACCTGCAGAATCTGCTGCTGGACACCCCCAGCGGCGGCACGGTCGCGCTCAAGGACATCGCGACCGTCTCGATCCAGCCCGCACCGACCGAGATCGACCACGACCAGGCCTCCCGCTACCTCGACGTCACCGCCGCCGTCCACGGCCAGGACCTGGGCGACACGCTGACCCGGGTCCGCGCGGCGGTGCAGGGCGTGGGCCTGCCGCTGGGCTACCACGCCGAGGTGACCAGCGGACTGCTGACCACCCAGAGCGGGCAGTTCCGGCTGCTGCTGTGCGTGCTGGCGTGCGTGGTCGGGGTGCTGCTGCTGTTCCAGGCGGCGCTGCGGAGCTGGATCCGGGCGCTGCTGCTGCTGCTGACGCTGCCGCTGGCGCTGGCCGGCGGGGCGCTGACCGCGCTGATCGACGGCACCCGGATCACCACGGGGGCGCTGGTCGGCTTCCTGCTGCTGCTCGGCGTCGCCGTGCACGGCGGGCTCACCCTGTTCCACCGCTTCCGGCTCGCCGACACCAACGGGGCAGGCCGGTCGAACGGGACCGGCCCGGCGAACGGGGCCGCCGCGGAGGCGCGCCGCGCCGCCGTCCTGGCCACGACCGGCCGGGCGGCCCCACGGGTGCTGACGACCGCCGTCGGACTGGCGCTGCTGCTGCTCCCGTTCACCTTCCGGGGCGACATCGCCGGGCTGGAGCTGGCCCGGCCGTTCGCCCTGGTCGTCCTCGGCGGGCTGGTCAGCTGCACCCTGGTGACGCTGGTGCTGCTGCCCGCCCTGCAGCTGCGGCTGCCCGCCTCCCGGCCGTCCGCCGACGGCACCGACCCGTCGGACCTCGGCGACGGCGACCCGGGCACGGGCACAGGCACGGGCGGCGTCGCGGCGGGCGGCGGCCTCGGGCCGGTCGGCGAGGTGCGCTGATGCCCCGTCACCGGACGCTCACCACGGCGCTGCTGGTGCTGCTCGGCGGCGGACTGCTGACCGGCTGCGGCCCCAGGGGCGTGACCGCGCAGGATCCGCAGCCGGCCAGCCTGCAGCCGGTCCCCGGCAGCTCGCTGCACCGGGTGGTGCTCACCCCGGAGGCGGTCGCCCGGCTGGCGATCGCCACCGCGCCGGTCGGCAGCGCCGCCGGGCTGCTGCGGATCCCGGAGACCGCGATCGTCTACGACCCCGACGGCCACCCGTGGGTCTACACCGTCCCCGCGCCGCGCACCTATCTGCGCCTGGCCGTGGTCGTCGCCGCCACCACCCAGGACGGCTCCGTGCTGCTCAGCTCGGGGCCGCCGCCGGGGACCCAGGTGGTGGACGTGGCCGCACCCGAACTGCTGGGCGCCGAGTACGGCGTGGGGGAGGAATGACGGTGAACAGCTCACCCCGCAGCGGGTCGACCCGACGTGAGCGGATGACCGCGATGCGGGCCGTCGTCACCTGGAGCCTGCGCTACCGCTTCCTGGTGGTCGCGGCGGCGGTGGCGCTGATGGCCGTCGGCATCGCCACCATCCCGCAGCAACCCCTGGACGTCTTCCCCGAGTTCGCCCCGCCACAGGTGCAGATCCAGACCGAGAGCCTGGGCCTGTCCACCTCCGACGTGGAGAACCTGGTCACCGTCCCGCTGGAGCTGGCCATGAACGGGATGGCCGGCCTCGACACGCTGCGCTCCACGTCGGTGCCGCAGCTCTCGTCCATCGTGCTGATCTTCAAGCCGGGCACCGACCTGCTGCACGCCCGGCAGCTGGTCCAGGAGCGGCTGGCCACGGTCCGGCCCACGCTGCCCAAGTGGGCCAGTCCCCCGGTGATGCTGCCGCCGGTCTCGGCCACCGGCCGGGTGCTGCAGATCGGGATGACGTCCAGCACCCTGAGCGTCGTCCAGCTGTCCCAGCTCGCCTACTGGAACGTCAAGGCGCGGCTGCTGCGGGTGGACGGCGTCGCCGACGTCTCGATCTGGAACGAGCGCCAGCCCACCTTCCAGGTGCAGGTGGACCCGGCGAAGCTGGCGGCCAGCCACACCACCCTGGACGACGTCGAACGCACCACCTCCGACGCCCTGGACTCCGGCGCGCTGCAGTTCTCCACCGGCTCGGTGGTCGGCGCCGGCGGCTTCCTGGACACCCCGTCCAACCGGCTCCAGGTCGCCCACCAGCTCTCCGTGCAGACCCCCGCGGACCTGGCCAGGGTCCCGTTGGAGGACCCGGCCGCGCAGGGGAAGAACGTGCCGCTGGGCAGCATCGGCCAGGTGGTCCAGGACTACACCCCGATCATCGGCGACGCCGTGATCAACGGGAAGCCGGGCCTGCTGCTGGTGGTGGAGAAGCTCCCCTGGGGCAACACCCTGCAGGTCACCAAGGACGTCGACCAGGTCATCAGCCAGCTGCAGCCGGGTCTGCCCGGGGTCCAGTTCGACACCCACATCTTCCGGCCGGCCACCTTCATCCAGGACTCGGTGCACAACCTCACCGACGCGCTGCTGCTCGGCTTCCTGCTGGTCGTGGTGATCCTGGTGCTGTTCCTGTTCGAGTGGCGGGTGGCGCTGATCTCGCTGGTCACCATCCCGCTGTCGCTCGCCGCGGCGCTGCTGGTGCTGCGGGCGACCGGCACCACGCTCAACACCATGGTGCTGGCCGGGCTGATCATCGCCCTGGGCGCGGTGGTCGACGACGCGATCATCGACGTGGAGAACATCCTGCGCCGGCTCCGCGACGCCAGACGCGCCGGCAGGGACACCTCCACCGCGCGGATCATCCTGGCCGCCTCCATGGAGGTGCGCAGTCCGATCGTCTACGCGACGCTGATCATCGTCTGCGCGGCCGTCCCGGTCTTCCTGCTGCAGGGGCTGACCGCCGCCTTCTTCCGGCCGCTCGCCCTCGCCTACACCCTCGCCATCCTGGCCTCGATGGCGGTGGCGCTCACGGTCACCCCCGCGCTGACGCTGATCCTGCTGCGCCGGGCCACCCTCAAACGCTTCCAGTCCCCGCTGGTCCGGGTGCTGCGCCGGTGGTACCGGGCGGCGCTGAACCGGATCGTGGCCAGACCCCGGGCCGCCTACGCGGTGTTCGGCCTGGTGGTGCTGGCCGGCGCGCTGGTCGCGCCACAGCTGGGGCAGTCGCTGTTCCCCACCTTCAAGCAGCGCGACCTGCTGATCCACTGGGACGCCATCCCCGGCACCTCCGACGCCGAGGTGGTCCGCACCACCACCGCGCTCGACCACGACCTGCGCACCATCCCCGGCGTCACCGACTTCGGCGCGCACATCGGCCGGGCCAAGCAGGGCGAGGAGGTCGTCGGCATCAACGCGGCCGAGGTGTGGATCAGCATCTCGCCGAACGTCGACTACGACAGCACGGTGGCCCGGGTCCGCGCGGTCGTCGACAGCTACCCCGGCCTCTACCGGGACGTGGAGACCTACCTCAACGAGCGGATCGAGGAGGTGCTGTCCGGCTCCAAGGAGGCGGTGACCATCCGGGTCTACGGCCAGGACCTGGCCCAGATGCGGAACACCGCCTACCAGGTGCTCGGGCGGGTCCAGTCGGTGCCCGGGGTGGTCGACCCGCATGTCGACCTGTCGATCGACACCCCGCAGATCCAGGTCGAGGTGGACCTGGCCAAGGCCGCCAAGTACGGGCTGAAGCCCGGCGACATCCGGCGCCAGGCCGCGACCGTCGTCGCCGGGCAGGAGATGGGCAACGTCTTCAAGGGCAACGAGGTCTACGGCGTCTACGTGTGGAGCGTCCCCTCGGCCCGGGACAACCCCAGCGCGATCAGCGACATGCGGCTGGACACCCCGTCCGGCGGCACGGTCCGGCTCGGTGACCTGGCCAGCGTGACGCTGGGCCCGGACCCGTACCTGATCACCCGTGAGGACAACTCCCGCTACATCGACGTCGGCACCAACGTCCAGGGCCGCGACCTGTCCGCCGTGGTCCAGGACATCCGCCGCAACCTGCAGGGCCTGAGCGTCCCGCAGGGCTCGCACTACACGCTGCTCGGCGAGTACCAGGAGCGCCAGGCCGCCCAGAACAGCCTGCTCACCACGGCCGCGATCGCCGCGGTGGCGATCCTGATCCTGCTGGAACTGGCCTTCGGCTCCTGGCGGCTGTCGGTCTTCGTGTTCCTGACCCTGCCGATGGCACTGGTCGGCGGGGTGATCGCGATCTGGGTCGGCGGCGGGGTGGTCACCATCGGGGCGCTGGTCGGCTTCTTCACGGTCTTCGGCATCGCCGCGCGCAACGGCATCCTGCTGGTGAACCACTGCCAGCACCTGGAGAGACACGAGGGCGTGCCCTTCGGGCCCGCCCTGGTGGTGCGCGGCGCGGGCGAGCGGCTCGCCCCGATCCTGATGACCTCGCTGGCCACCGGCCTGGCGCTGGTCCCGCTGGTGGCCCTCGGCGACCAGCCGGGACACGAGATCGAGTACCCGCTCGCGGTGGTCATCCTCGGCGGGCTGGTGAGCTCCACGCTGCTCACCCTGTTCGTGGTCCCCTCCCTCTACCTCCGCTTCGCCCACCCCGGAAGGCGGGCCGCCGCGGCCGAGGGGCCCGCGGCAGCCGACACCTGAGGTGGCCGCCCGGGTCCATCCCGGCGCCGCCTCGGCGCCGCGCGGGGCGGTCCCGGCCGCGCACCCACACGGCCGGGACGCCTCAGGCCGAACGGCCACAGGCCGAACGGCCACAGGCCGTCCGGCCTCAGTCGGTCCGGCCTCAGTCGCCGAACGCGGCGCGGGCGAGCAGCCGGGCCGTCACTTCGCCGGCCTGGACGGCGTGGTCGGCGGTGGCGCCGCGGCAGCGGCCGAGCGCGCGGTCGTACTCGGCCAGCACCACGCCCGCGTGGTCGGAGTCGGACTCGGTCAGCGACACCTGCCAGCCGCACACCTCCAGCGCGGCGGCGAACTCGCGGGACCGGGCCACGTCCACCACCACGTCCCGGGTCCCGTGGTGCAGCCAGACCGGGACCGGGGACGCCACCGAGGCGGCCAGCTCGTCCATCACGGTCGGATGCATCAGCTCGTCCGCGCTGCGGTAGTTGCTGCCCAGGCCGACCACCGCCGACGGCCGCCAGCCGTCGGTGCTCAGCGCCGACGGCCGCAGCGCGGCGGCCAGCGCCGCCCGGCCGCCCACCGACCAGCCCGCCAGCACGAAGCGGTGCGGATCGCCGCCCAGCCCGGCGGCGTTCCGGCGCGCGAAGGCGAGCGACTCGCGCAGCCCGCCCCAGCCGCCGTCGGCGGCGTCGGTGCGCCAGTCGGGCGCCAGTACCAGCAGCCCCTGCGAGGCGGCCGCCCGTCCCAGCGCGGCCAGCACGGTCCGGCTCACGGCCGGACGCCCGTGCCACAGCAGCACCGTCGGCCACCCGACGCCCGGCTCCCGCGCCGCCGGCCGGTAGACGTCGAGCAGCAGTCCGCCCGACCCGTACCGGACGCCGCGCCGTACCTCCACGCGCTCCGCGAGTCTCACCATCGTCGTGCCTTCTCCTCCGAGCAGGAACATGCGTACCATCGCCCTCCTACCCCCGAGGGCGCGAGCTCAGGCCCCCGGCAGGCGTGGCACCGCTCACGAGAGGGCAGGGATCGTGCATGACGACCATCCGTACGGAGCGGGAACGGAAGTACGACGGCATCGACACGGCCGCCCTCCCGGACCTGGACGGCCTGCCCGGCGTGGCCGAGATCTCCGACCCGGACGTCGAGGAACTGGACGCGGTCTACTACGACACCCCCGACCTGCGACTGCTCGCCCACGGCGTCACCCTGCGGCGGCGGACCGGCGGCCATGACGCCGGCTGGCACCTGAAACTCCCGGTCGGGCCGGACGAGCGCCGCGAGATCGAGCTGCCGCTGCGGGCCGGCGGGCCGCGCAGGGTCCCGCGCGCGCTGCTGCTGCGGACCAGCGTGTACGCGCGGGGCGCGGCACTGGTGCCGGTGGCCCATCTGCACACCCACCGCAGCCGCACGCTGCTGCTGGACGCCCGGCAGCGGTCGCTGGCCGAGATCGCCCAGGACGCCGTCGCCGCCCGCGCGGTGGCGACCCCGGACCTGGCCCCGGCCGGCGTCCCGACCGGGGCACGGGCCGCGGCGGGGGTCCCCGCCGGGGTCCCGGCCGGGGCCGGCACCGAGGTGTCCGCCGAGGCCGCGGAGGCCGCCGAAGCCGCCGAACCGCTGCGGTGGACCGAAGTGGAGGCGGAACTGGTCGACGGGCGCCCCGCCCTGCTCGACGCCGTCGAGCAGCGGCTCACCCGCGCCGGGCTGCGCCGCTCGGCCAGTTCGTCCAAGCTGGCCCGCGCCCTGGGCCTGGAGGTACAGCCGCCGCCCTCCCCCGACGTCCGCCCGCGCAGCATCGGCGCCGCGGTGACCGAACTGCTGCGCGAGCAGACCGCCGAGCTGATCGCGCTCGACCCCACCGTCCGCGCGGACCAGCCCGACGCCGTGCACCAGATGCGGGTGGCCGTGCGCCGGCTGCGCAGCACGCTGCGGATCCACCGGCGGCTGCTGGACCGGCGCGGCCCGGCCGGGCGGGTGACCGAGGAACTGCGGTGGCTCGGCGCGGTGCTGGGCGAGGCCAGGGACCAGGAGGTGCTCGGCGCACGGCTGGGCGCGGAGCTGGGGCTGCTGCCGGCGGCCGAGGCCCCGGGACCGATCCGGGAGCGGATCGACGCCTGGGCCACGTCCCGCTACCGGAGTTCCTGGAAGCGCGTGATCGCCGAACTCGACGGCGCCCGCTACTTCGCCCTGCTCGACACCCTGGAGGAGCTGGCCACCCGTCCGCCGCTGCGGCGCCGCCAGGCGCGCCGGGGCGCGGCGTCGGCGTTCGAGCGGACGGTGCGGCGCGAGCAGCTGCGGGTGGCGCAGCGGCTGGCCGAGGCGGCCGCCGCCCCGGACGGTCCGCTGCGCGACCAGTCCCTGCACGGCGCCCGGAAGGCGGCCAAGCGCGCGCGGTACGCCGCCGAGGGCGCCCAGCGGTCGGTGGGCAAGCCCGCGAGCCGGCTGGCCGGACGGATGAAGGCGGTGCAGCAGCTGCTCGGCGACCGCCAGGACGCCCTGCTCGCCTGCGCCCAACTCCCGGGCCTGGCCTCGGCGGCGCACGCGGCCGGCGAGGACGGCTTCGGCTACGGCGTCCTCTACGCCGGTCAGCGCGCCGCCATCGCCCAGACCGACCGGGACCTGCCGGCAGTCTGGCGCGCCGCCCGCCCCCGCCGCCTCACCCGCTTCACCTGAGCCCGCGTCCGCCTGAGCCCGCGTCCGCCCGAGCCCGCGTTCAAGCTGAGCCCGCGTTCAAGCTGAGGCCCGCTCAGGCGGCGCCCGCTCACGTCCCCCGGGGTGGGCTACCGGCACAATCGACGCATGGCCAAGAACCGACACCCGAGAAACCACGACGCGGAGCCGTGCCCCTGCGGGCTCGGGCAGCCCTACCGTGCGTGCTGTGGACGCTTCCACGCCGGGGAGGCGGCCGCGCCCAGCGCGGAACTGCTGATGCGCTCCCGGTACAGCGCGTTCGCCGTGGGCGACACCGCCTACCTGCTGCGGTCCTGGCACCCGGACACCCGTCCGGCCCGGCTGGAGCTCGACCCGGCGCAGCAGTGGCTCCGGCTGGAGATCCTCGGCACCACCGAGGGCGGCGCGTTCCACGCCGAGGGCACCGTGGAGTTCCGGGCCCACTACCGCGACGGCCGCCACACCGATGCGCTGCACGAGCACAGCCGCTTCGTCCGCGTCGCCGGCGCCTGGGTCTACCTGGACGCGCTACCGGAGTGACGCACGCGACGCCAGTGCCGACAGCGTCACGAAAAAGGTGTGCTAGCTTTGAAGACGTTGCAGTTGTGGTTCCCATGAACGTTGTGTGCGCCTATCGGGATGTAACCGACAGGCGCATTTGTTTTTCCGGTACCTGTGTCCATGTGTCGCAGTCGGAGCGGGGCAATCATCGCGGCGACTCGGATTTCACACGGTGTGAATTCCGAAACTGCCCCCGAAGGAGACATATCGTGGCTACTGGCACCGTGAAGTGGTTCAACGCCGAAAAGGGTTTCGGCTTCATCGAGCAGGACGGCGGCGGCGCCGACGTCTTCGCCCACTACTCGAACATCAACTCGACCGGCTTCCGTGAGCTCCTTGAGGGCCAGAAGGTCGAGTTCGACGTCACCCAGGGCCCGAAGGGCCCGCAGGCCGAGAACATCCGCGGCCTCTGATTCACCCCGCGCTCTGATTTCATCGAGCGCCTGACGCAATAGCGCTTTCGCGCTGTGTGCGTCCGGGAAGCCCCGCCGTGCGTTCGCACAGCGGGGCTTCTCGCTGTGCGCGCACCGCGCCGCACCCGTCCCGTACCCCCGCCGGGCGATCAGTAGGCCACGCCGACGGCCTGCCGCACGGTCGCCGGATTGTCGATCATCGCCAGCATGGCGTGGGCGACATCGGCGCGGGAAATGGCGAAGCCCTTGGCCACGGCGCCGCCGACGACCTCCCGGTAGACACCGGTGAGCGGCTTGTCGTTGAGCTTGGGCGGGCGGACCGAGGTCCATTCGGCGTCGCTGTCGCGCATCAGCGCCTCCATGTCGGCGAGGTCCGCGTACACGCCCTTGAGGACCCGGCGGATCACCGGGGTGCCGAGATAGCGCAGCACCGGCGACTCGCCGACCGGGATCGGCGCCAGCGGCGCGGCACTGACCACCAGCAGCCGAGACACCTGCGCCCGGGCCATGGCCTGCAGGATCGCCCCGGTGGCGACGGCGGCGATGCCGGCCTGCTTGCGGCCCCGCGCCCCGATGCCGGAGAGCACCGCGTCCCGTCCGGCGACCAGCGGCACCAGCGGCTCCGGGTCGGTGGGGTCGGCGGTGGCCACCCGCAGCCCCGGGCGTTCGAGGGTGAACCGGGACGGTTCCCTGACCACGGCGGTGACGTCGTGACCGGCGTCGAGGGCCTGCCGGACGATCTGGCCGCCGATGCCGCCGGTTGCTCCGAAGACGGTGAGTTTCACGATCGCTCCTTGGTGGGTAAGTATTCACTCACCCCTCTAGAGTGAGCATTCACTTACCTTGACGTCAAGCCCTCGCCGACAGATCGGACCCCCTGTGACACCCACGCCCTCCGCCGGCCCGACCCCGACTCCGACGCCCACCCGGCTGCGCATCCTGGACGCCGCCGAGCGGCTGATGCGCACCATCGGGCTGGTCCGGGCCACCACCAAGGAGATCGCCGCAGCCGCCGAGTGCTCGGAGGCCACCCTGTACAAGTACTTCTCCAGCAAGGAGGAGCTCTTCGTCGCCGTGCTGCAGGAGCGCCTGCCCCCGCTCGGCCCGCTGCTGGTCGCCCTCACGGAAAGCCCCGGCGACCGCAGCACCGAGCAGTGCCTGACCGAGATCGCCCACGAGGCGTGCCTGTTCTACGAGGCCAGCGCGGCGATCAGCGCCTCGCTCTTCGCCGACCCCAGCCTGCTGCGGCGCCACATCGACGGCCTGCGCCCGCTGGGCAGGGGCCCGCACCATCCGCTGCACGCCCTGGCGGCGTTCCTCCGCACCGAGCGCGCCCACGGGCGGATCCGCAAGGACGCCGACCCGGACGCCGCCTCCGCCCTGCTGCTCGGCGCCTGCTTCCAGCGGGCCCTGCTCGCACCCTTCCTCTCCGAGCCCCCGGAGCCGGTGGACGCCTTCGCCGCCTCCCTCGCCCGCACCCTCGTCACCGGCCTCGACCCCACCGGCTCCTGAGCGCCCCGCCCACGGCCGAGCACGCCGGTCAGGCGGTGAGCGGAACGGACAGGGGCCTGCGGTGAGCCGCGATGCCGAGCGAGCGGGCGGCGCGCATCAGGCCCCGCCGTCGCGGGTTTTCGTGCGTTCTACGGCTGGTACTCGTAGCCGATGGTGAAGCGCGGCGGGAGACACCATTCGCCGTACTCGATCACGCCGTCCTCGTCGGCCCAGCGGTGCGCCCCGGCGAGGACGGACGTGCCGAGCTTGAGCCCCAGGGCCGAGGCTTCGCGCGCGTCCGCCTCCCTCGCGTGCATGTCGTCCCGGGCACTGGTGATGGTGCGACCGGTGGCCTCCAGCACCCGTGACGTGAGTCCGGCATTCTTCTCCGGGGCGGTGCTCAGCAGGTCGGCCACCAGGGCCGCGAACGGGGCCGGGTACCACGTCACCGCGAAGCAGGTCCGCACCTGCCCCCGCCCGGCCAGCCACTCGCGCCGAACCACTTGGTCCCCGGGGTCCAGGTCGAACAACTCGGCGACGTACAGCGGAGGGACCACCAGCGACGCTGACGTGACCCGACTCGTCTCGCCGTCCGCAAGGATGGACTTCACCCGCGCGACCCTGGCCAGTCGGTCCCTCGGCGAGAGCGTCACCCTCGGGTCATCCGCCACGAACGTCCCACGCGGCGTGGTCCGGATGTAGCCCTCCACCTGGAGAGCCTGCAGCGCCCTGCTGACGGTGGCAGCCGCGACCTGCCACTGTCCGCTGATCTCACGGTTGGTCGGCAGCTTGGTGCCCGGCGCGAGCTCGCCCGAGAGGATGCGCGTCCGGAAGTGATCAGCGATGGTCGTGAAAGTTTTCGGATGTGCCATCTTCCGTACCTCTCAACGATGGTGACGTCCTGTCAATGAGCAACCTAGTGCACTCCACTCCGTTGCGTAGTGCTTCGGTCACTGCGACAGTGAACTAGTTCACTCGCATGGGAGGTCAGCGCATGTGGTTCTACACGGCGACGCCGCAGAGGTGCAGCGGATGCGGCCGGGCCGATCAGATGGTCTGGGCCACCACCCGCCGCTGCCCCCGCTGCGACGGGGTGGACCTCTCCACCGTCCGCCGCCGGCCCACGGCCGCGTCGCCTCGGAACGTCGCGGTCGCCGTGAGCCAGGTCGAACAGTGAGCACTCCCCCGCTGGAGGCCGAGGCGCCCGAGGGCTGCGCCGAATGCGCGCGCCTGTCCCTCCAGGCCCGCGCCGCCGTCCTGACGGGGGACCACTCCCGACTCACCGACGTGCGAGTGATGCAGGCCCGCCACCACGCAGCCGCGCATGCGGCGTGAGTGAGAACGCCACGTGGGATCAGGGCTCGACCTGGGCCCCTGCCACGGCACCCTGCTCGACCAGTTGCGCTCTGCCGTTGCCCACGGACCAGTTGTCGAGGTCGTTCTCGGTGAGGGTGACGAACACGTCCTCGGGTCGCACGCCGGCGTCGGTCAGGTTGGCGGTGATCCGTCGGTACAGGTCGAGTTTGAGGTCGCGGGAACGGCCCGCCACCAGGGTGATCTGGATGTAGACGACGTCCTGCCGGGCCACGTCGAGGTAGTCCGGGTCGAAGACGAGTTCCTCGGGACCGTGCGGGGTGACGATCTGGAAGCGGTCACCGGCCGGGATGCCGATGGCGTCGACGAGGGCCCGGTGCACACCGTCGGCGATGGCGCGCCGAACGGCGGGCGGGCGTGCGGCGGACAGGTCGATGCGGACCAGAGGCATGAGGACGCTCGCTTTCCGGAGGGCTCAGCTACAGTGTTCGACAGTCATCGACCATATCAGTGTACGACCAGCATCGAACACTCTGTGGAGGATCCCACCGTGTCCGCGCGCACCCGCAGCCTCACTCACACCGATCCGGCCGAGGTGTCACTCCAGGACGCGCTCGACGCGGTCAGCGACCCGGTGCGGCGCACCATCCTCAGGGAGTTGGCCGCCGGCCCGGACTGGGCCCGCGCCTGCGGCACCTTCGACCTGCCGGTGACCAAGGCGACGCGCAGCCACCACTTCGCCGTGCTGCGCGCCGCCGGCCTCGTCGAGCAGCGGGACGAGGGGCCGCGCAGACTCAACAGGCTCCGCCGCCCCGAGTTCGACCAGCGCTTCCCCGGCCTGCTCGACCTGATCCTGGCCGACCCCACGGCGGACTGAGGAGTTTGCCTCAGAGGCAAAATGGTTGCCGTGGAGGCACGACGGGTGTGGACTGGCGTCATGGACACCACGGCCACCGAAGAGGTTCCCGGGCTCGGCGCGCGGCTGCGCGAGCGGCGGCTGAGCAGCCGGCTCACGCTGGAGGCCGCCGCCGCACGGGTCGGCCTGTCACCGGCGCACCTGTCCCGACTGGAGACCGCCAAACGGCAGCCTTCGCTGCCGGTACTGCTGGGCCTGTCCCGAGCATACGGCGTCCCGGTCGAGGTCCTGCTCGGCGAGGACGCGTCAGGACCGTCCCCGGTGATCCGGGGACGGGACGCGGACCGGGAGACCTCTCGCGCGGGCGGCTGGCTGTACCGCCCGGCCGGTGCCCCGGGACGGGCGATGCAGGCCCTGCGGGTGCACATCCCGCCCCGCGTCCAGGACGCTGTGGTCCGGGTCCACCCCGGCGAGGAGTGGCTCTACGTCCTGCAGGGCCGGCTGCTGCTGACCCTGGACGAGCAGGAGCACCGGCTCGACCCGGGCGACGCCGCCCACTTCGACTCCATGCGCCCGCACCGCCTGGTCGCGGCCGAGGCCCCCGGGGTCGAGGTGCTGTTCCTGCACACCCTGCTGCAGAGCCCCACCGCGGACCTCTGCCTGCCCTAGAGAGACCGCCCGCCCAGGAAGGCAATTTGTCCCATGGCCACCGAGAACCACGCCCGCCCCGTCGAGGACGGGAGCACCCTCACCGAACGTCGCGTCAACATCCGTGTCTTCATCTACGTCATCGGCCTGCACGTCTTCGCCGGTTTCGCCATGCTGCTCTACTTCATGAGCGGCCACGCCGCCTGACCCCGCACCGGAAAAGTCACTCCAGCCCCGGCGTCGATCCGACGTAGAGTGCGGGCATGGCTGCTGAGGAAGCGCCCGGCACGGTCCGGGTCGACAGCTGGATCTGGTCGGTGCGGCTCACCAAGACCCGCTCCCTGGCCGCGGCCGCCTGCCGTGGCGGCCACGTCCGGGTGAACAACGAGCGGGTGAAGCCCGCGTACGCCGTCCGCCCCGGTGACGAGGTGCGGCTGCGCGACGGCGGGTACGAGCGGATCGTCGTGGTGCGGAAGCTGATCCGCAAGCGGGTCGGGGCGACCGTCGCGGCCGAGTGCTACGTCGACCACAGCCCGCCGCCCCCGCCGCGCGAGGAGCTCGTGGTCGTCGCCCTGCGCGACCGGGGCGCCGGGCGCCCGACCAAGCGCGACCGTCGCGAGCTGGAGCGGCTGCACTCCCGCAACGGCTGACCGGGGATGCCGACCGGCACCCCGGCCGGCCCGGAGGGCACACTGGGGGTATGGCCCTTCCCAGCACCCACGAATGCCGAACCTGTTCGAACGAGGGCACCACCGGACTGACCGTGCACGAGGACGTGGTCGTCGGAGCCCCACTGTCGATGGAGGACCTGGACGGCGCGCAGCGCCTGGCGAGGTTCGCGGGCAAGTACGCCCACGACGGATGCGAAGTGATCGAAGTCCGCAAGGTCGCCTCCGACGGCCTCAGCGGCTACGCCTGGTCGGTCCGCTTCCTTGAGGGCAGATAGCGGCCTCTCATTCGACACCCTCCCGTTCGACACCCTCGCGGTGGTCGAGAACCAGCCAGCCGCGGTGCGGGAGTTGCCGCTCGGCATCGAGGCCGCCGGCCGCGCGGGCGACCGTGCAGGGCTCCGGCGACGCGAGCGGCGCGAGCAGCGTGCCGGTCACCGAGTCCGGGAGCCGGTCCGGCGGGAGGTCCACCCGGACCCGGGCCGGGTCGGCGCTGCCGTTGGCCACGGCGAGGCGGCGGACCCCGCCGCTCTCGGAGAGGTGCGGGATCAGGTGCGGCCCGCCGCTGACCAGCGGCAGGCGTGGCCGGTCGCCCTCCAGGAACCGGACCATGGCGTGGACGAGCAGGCGGCCGTCGTCGTCGAAGGGCAGCTCGGCGGGGGCCGTCGAGGCCAGCACCGCGACCCGGCCGCCGAGCCCGTTGACGGCGACGCAGCGGCCCGCGCCCCAGTACGCCCCGTCCGGGGTGACCACCTCGGTCCACACCGCCGTTCCGGGCAGCGGTTCCACCCGCGCCAGCGCCGGCTGCACGTTCACGCTCAGCCAGGTGCCGGCCGGGAGGTGGTGCCGGGTGACCGGGGAGGAGGCACCTTCCCCGGTCACCAGCTCTGCGGAGTACGGGCCCGGGGCCACGTGCTCGTTGCGGTCGACGACCGCGTCGACCCGTACGCCGATCAGGTCGGCGAAGCCGCGCGCGGTCAGCACCTCGGCCGCCACGCCGTCCAGCAGCAGGCCGCCGGCGAGCATCGCGCGCAGCTCGTCGTCGAAGAACGCCCAGGCCAGCTGCCCGAACAGGGCCCGCACCGGCGCGCTGCGCGCCGTCACCGGGACCCCGTAGCGGAGCAGGAAGTCGGCGGTGGGGCCCGGGTCGACCGCCAGCTCGGCCAGGTCACCCCGCCGGGTGCGCACCTGCGCGGCGGCGTCCGGCCGGAACGGCAGACCCACTCCATCGGTCACCTGGTCGCGCGGGTACCGTTCGGCCACCCAGTCGAGCGCGGGGCGTGAGCGCCGCAGCAACTCCCCCACCCTCGGGAAGCGTTCGGCCCGCCTGCCGTGCATGGGATGGACGTTGAGCATCATCGCGTCCGAGCCGGCGAGTTGTGCCGCGACCAGCTCGGACCAGGCCTGGGTGTCCGCCTTGGACCATGCCGTGTGCGGCCAGTTCTCCAGCTCGGGTTCGCTGCTGACGGCGGCCGGACGCAGCGCTCGCTGGAGCTCCAGCATCCACACCGACCGGCTCAACTCCCGTCCCGGGGCGTCGGAGTAGGCGGCGAAGTGGGGCCGGTGGGCCGCCTGCCCGGCGATGCCCAGCCGCTCGAAGAGGGCGGTCCAGTCCCGTCCCTCGACCGAGTGCGCGCCGGGCTCGGAGCTCATCAGACCGAGCCGGGACCGCCCGTCCGAGGCGTCCGCGACCACCCGGGCCACCAGCTCGGCGACCTCCAACTGCGCGGTGCGCCAGACCTGTTGCAGCAGGCCGCGCCAGCGGTGCGGCGTTCCGGGCGCGGTGATCGCGGCCACCAGGCGCTCCCGGGAGACCTCCTCCCCCGCGAGGGCGGCGAACCGCTCCAGCATCAGCGGCTCGAAGCCGCCGCCCCAGCGCAGCGGCGCGTGGTTGTGGTAGCGGAAGTCGTCCTCCAGCCACAGCACCCGGAAGCCCAGCTCGGCGAACCGGCCGTAGTGCGCCGCCAGCCAGTCCCGCCAGCGCGGGCAGGCGAACGAGGCCTGGGCTTCGGCGACGTCGCCGTCGGGGCCGACCATCGGGGCGAACCCGGCGCGGTCGACCCGGCCCCGGTCGGCGTGGCCGACGGTCGCCCAGGGGTTCAGGCTGACCTGCAGACCGGAGCCGAGCAGCACCTCCTGGGCGGTGCGCACCGACTGGAACCAGCGGTCCTCGGCCGCCCGGTCCAGATGGCCGGGGAAGAGCTCCTCCGCGCCCGTCAGCAGCACCACCTCCTCGACGCCCGCGTGGTCGCAGAACTTGGCCAGGGCGGTGGCGTCCTCGGCCGCATCGGCCGTGGGGTGGATCTGGAAGCGCAGGTGGTACCGGGCCGACACGGGTTGACTCCTCATCATGTGGGTCACTTGGTGCTGCCGGCGGTGAGACCGGAGCGCCAGAACCGCTGCAGCGACAGGAACAGGACCACCAGCGGGACGGCCGAGACCATCGCGGCGGTGATGACGATGTTGGTGGGCACCGCCGCCGGGCCGATGCCGCGCTGGGCCTGCCAGCCGACGACTCCCTCGGTGACGGGCTGCAGGCTGTCGTCGGCCAGCATCAGCACCGGCAGCAGGTAGTTGGTCCAGATCGCGACGAACTGGAACAGGAAGACGGTGACCAGCGCCGGGGACATCACCCGCAGCGCGATGGTGGTGAAGATCCTGAACTCGCCCGCGCCGTCGATCCGTCCGGCCTCGATCAGCTCGTCCGGGACCGAGGCCCCGGCGTAGATCCGGGCCAGGTAGACGCCGAACGGGCTGACCATGCTGGGCAGCAGGACGCCCCAGTAGGTGTTCACCAGGTGGATCGGCGAGAACATCAGGTACAGCGGGATGGCCAGCAGCGGCTGCGGCACCAGCACCGCCGCGAGCACCACGTTGAAGGCCAGTTCCCGGCCGCGGAAGGCGTACTTGGCGAGGGCGTAGCCGGCCATGGCCGCGATCAGGGTGCTGACCGCCGCGCCGCCGACGGCGTAGACCGCGCTGTTCAGCAGCCAGCGCGAGTAGATGCCGCCGTCGCGGGTGAAGACCTGGTGGATGTTGTCGAAGAGGGCGAAGTGGCCGAACCAGAAGGCGTTTCCGGTGAACAGTCCGGAGCTGGTCTTGGTCGAGGAGACCAACAGCCACCACACCGGCGCGAGGAAGTACACCGTCGCCAGCAGCAGCACGCCGAGCACGAACCAGCGCGCGGCCCCGCCGTGCGGACGGGCGGTGCGCGGAACCGCTGCCCCGGCACGGTCCGCGCCGGGGCGGACCGGGGTGGTCGAGAGAGTGGTCATCGCGCGTCCCCCCGGCGTTGGACCAGCTTGAGGAAGCCGAAGGACAGGACGAAGGCCAGCACCGCGAGGATGACGGACTCGGTCGCCGCGGTGTTGAAGTCGTTGTTGTCGACCGCGTCGTAGGCCGCGAAGATCGGGGTGTAGCTGCTGTTCAGATTGGACGCGACATGCTGCAGGATGGCCGGCTCGTTGTAGAGCTGGGCGGTGCCGATGATGGAGAACACAGTGGTCAGCACGAGCGCCGGGCGCACCAGCGGGACCTTGATCCGCCAGGCGACGCCGAAGGCGGAGCAGCCGTCCATGGTCGCGGCCTCACTCAGCTCGGCCGGGATGGCCTGCAGCGCGGAGTAGATGATCAGCATGTTGTAGCCGGTCCAGCCCCAGGTGAGCATGTTGCCGATGGTGGGCGCCAGCATCGCGTTGGAGGTCAGGTCCAGGTGCAGGCCGAGGTGGTGCGCGGCCGCGGTGATCGGGCTGAGGCCGGGGGCCACCAGGTAGGACCACATGATCGCGCCGACCACCCCGGGCAGCGCGTAGGGGAGGAAGAAGGCCAGCCGGAAGAAGCGCTTGAACAGGGTGGTCCTGGCGTCCAGCAGCAGCGCCAGCGCCAGCGAGAACAGCAGCATCAGCGGGACCTGGACGACACCGATCAGCAGCACCCGCAGCAGTGACCCGCGGAAGGCCGGATCGCCCAGCGCCGCCGTGTAGTTGGCGAAGCCGGCGAAGACCTGGGTGGGCGCGGACAGGCCCAGGCCGTCGTGGTGCTGCCGGAACAGGCTCTGGTAGACGGTGTACCCGATGGGCGCCAGGTACACGGCCGCGAACAGGACCGCGAACGGCGTCAGGAACAGCGCGACGGTCCGGCTCCGGCGGCGGACGTGTCTCGGCGGCCGTCGCCGGGGCGCGGCGGCGGGCAGCGTGGCGGTCATCGGGTCCTCTCAGTGATCCAGGCATCTCGGTGGTCCAAGTAACTCGGTGGTCCAAGTAACTCGGTGGCCCGGTCGGGGTGGTGGGCGCCGTCGGCGCCGTGCCGGGTACGCGGCTCGCGGGGCGCAGCCGCGTACCCGGGAAGGACCCCGGTCAGCCGGAGACGGAGAGGCCCTGGGCCTTCATCCCGCTGACGGTCTTCGCCTGCACCGCGGTGAGCAGGGCCGGGAGCTTCTGGCCGCCGGTGTCCGCGGCGCCGAGACCGTCGGCGATGTCACCGGAGGTCTGGGTCATCGTCGGACCCCACTGCCAGCTGGTGTCGATGTGCGCGGTCTCCGCCTTGAAGACGTCGAAGACCACCTGACCTCCGTAGAACGGGTCGGGGGCGGACAGCACCGGGTTGGACAGTCCGGCCGTCGCCGCCGGGTAGATCCCGGTGACCTTGATCAGGTTGGTCAGGCTGCTCTGGTCGGTGCTCATCCACATCGCGAACTCGGTGGCCTGCTTCGGGTTCGCGCAGCCCTTGAGCACGGCCGTGGCGGAGCCGCCGTCGTTGCCGTAGACGGGGTTCGAGGCGTCCCAGACCGGCATCGGGGCGACCGCCCACTTGCCGGCGGTGGACTTGTCGACACTGCTGGCCACGATCGGGGTGTCCCAGACCGCGTTGACGTCGGCCAGCACCGTGCCGTTGCTCATGTCCTTGTAGAGGGAGGGGTCGTAGCTGGGGTCGGACTTCAGCAGCTTGCCGTCGATCAGCCCCTGCCAGAAGGACGCCACCTTCTGGTTCGCGGGGCTGTCGATGCCGACCTGCCACTGGTCGCCGGCGGTGCCGAACCACTTGCCGCCGGCCTGCCAGGCCAGCCCGGCGTAGTTGTAGGCGTCGTTGCCCAGGGCGCCGAGGTAGGCGTTCGGATTGGCCGCGTGCACCCTGGCGGCGTCGGCGGCGTACTGGTCCCAGGTCACCGGGGGCGTGGTGATGCCGTACTTGGCGAACAGGTCCTTGCGGTAGATCAGCGCCATCGGCGCGGTGTCGACCGGGGCCCCGTAGACCTTGCCCTGGATGCTGACCTGGTTCCAGGTCCAGTCCGCGAACTGGCTCCTGCTGCCCGCCGCGTACTGGGTCACGTCCTGCAGCGCGCCGGCGGCGGCGAAGCTGGGCAGCGTCTCGTAGCCCACCTGGGCCAGGCAGGGCGCGTTGCCCGCCTTGGCGGCGGTCAGCATCTTGGTGTAGCCGCCCTTGGAGCCCGAGGCGACCTGGTGCCAGGTGACCTGGACATCGGCGTGGGTCTTGTCGAACAGCGCCACCGAGGCGTCGTACCCGGGCGCCCAGCCCCAGAAGTCCAGTTTCACCACGCCGCCGCCACTGCCGCCACTACCCGCGCTCGCGGTGCCGCCGGAGCCCGACGAACTGCATCCGGTCACCACCGTCGCCAGGACGGCGGCCGCCCCCAGCGCTCCCATCCGTACCGATCGCACCTTCAACGTCAGACTCCTTCGACGGGCGCCGCTTCGACCTGCGCTTCGACCTGCACGCTATTAGTTCGCCTATTGTTCGAACTAACTCTGCTAAAGTCAACAGGTCTGAAGGCCCCGGGTTTGGCGAGCAGTGAGGGAGTTGACGGGTGAACACGGATCCACGCGGCACCGGCACCCGGGACCTGGCAATGACCGGCCCCGCGAAACCGACCGACCGTTCCTCGATCCGGCGCACCAACCTGGGGATGGTGCTGCGCCTGCTGCGCGACTCCGGGGCGCGGTCCCGCGCCCGGATCGCCACCGAGACCGGCCTGCCCAAGGCCACCGTCTCCAGCCTGATCGGCGAGCTGGTGGAACTCGGCCTGGTCCGCGAGGGCACGGTGGAGCGGGACGGCGCCGTCGGCCGCCCCGGTCACGCGGTCGAGGTCGACGGGCGCTCGGTCTGCGGCATCGGCGTCGAGATCAACGTCGACTACCTCAGCGTCATCGCGCTCGACCTGCGCGGGGACGTGGCCGCGGAGCGCCGGATCGCGGTCGACGTCCGCGCCGCCGAGCCGGAGGCGGTGCTCGACAGCGCCGCGCAGTTGGTGCGGGAGACCATCGACGCCCTGCTGGCACGCGGGATCCGCACCGTCGGGGTGACCCTGGCCGCGCCCGGCGTGATCGACATGAAGCGCGAGGTGGTCAGCTACGCCGCCAACATCGGCTGGCGCGAGGTCGCGGTCAGCGCGGGCCTGCGCGCACGGCTCGGCCGGTCCGCGCCGCCGATCCACCTGGAGAACGACGCCAAGCTGGGCGCGATCGCCGAGTACCTGGTCGCCTCGGCCTCGGACATCCACGAGTTGCTCTACCTGACCGGCGAGACCGGCGTCGGCGCCGGCATCATCGCCAACGGCCGGTTGCTGCGCGGGATCGCCGGGTTCGCGGGCGAGGTGGGCCACATGCCGATGGACCCCTCGGGTCAGCTGTGCTCCTGCGGGCGGCGGGGCTGCTGGGAGACCATGGTCGGGCTCGCGGCGCTGCTGCGGTTCGCGGCGGAGCCGGACGACCCGGTCTGCGACCCCTCGGTGGACCTGGAGCGCAGGCTGACCGAGCTGCTGCGGCGCGCGGCGGCCGGCGACGCCCGTACCCTGACCGCGCTGGACCGGATCGCGGCCGGCCTCGGGCCCGGGGTCGCGCTCCTGGTCGACCTGCTGAACCCGCGTCTGGTGGTGCTCGGTGGGCACTTCGCCCACTTCGGCGACTACCTGATCGACACGGTGACCCGCGAGGTCCACGAGCGGGTGATGGCGTCGGACGCCGGCGGCTGCGAGATCGTGCTGTCGACCCTGGGCTTCACCGCCGCCGCGCGCGGCGGCGCGCTGCTGGCCCTGGACGCCGTCTACGCGGACCCCAGCGGGATCTGACGGCCGGAGACGGGTAGTGGCTGATCGTCCGCCGAAGCGTTCTACTTGCGGTAGGCCTGTCGTCGAGGGCGCCGGCGGGGCGCCGAGAAGGGCTGGGCCACGTGATGATCTCCATCGCCGGTATCGAGTCGACCATGTGCTTCACCGGCTCCGCCGACCACCCACGGCAGGTCCTGCGGGTGGTCGTCAGACGCGGCCTGCTGCTGGGAGTCGGACGCGGCGGCTCGGGCGGCACGGTCACCGTGACCGGCCCCGGGGTGAGCGGCAGCGCCGCGCTCCCGTCCGGGCGCGGGTCGGTGACGGTCGAGGTGTCCCTGGACGTCGACGCGCGCTGGAGCCCGCGCGACACCGTGCCGCTCACCGTCGAGGCGGCCGCCGCCGGCCGGACCGTACGCTCCGAGGGCGTGCTGACCGTCGCCGAACCGGGCTGGACCATGTACCTGGTCTCGCACTTCCACTACGACCCGGTGTGGTGGAACACCCAGGCCGCCTACACCGCCACCTGGGAGCTGCAGGGCAACGACGGCAGCACCCGCCCGGTGTGGCAGCACAACGGCTTCAACCTGGTGCGGGCGCATCTGGAGCTGGCGGCTGAGGACCCCGACTACACCTTCGTGCTGGCCGAGGTCGACTACCTCAAACCGTTCTGGGACGTCCTGCCCGAGTACCGCGCGGTGCTGCGGGAACTGATCGCGGCGGGCCGGGTCGAGGTGATGGGCGGCACCTACAACGAGCCCAACACCAACCTCACCGGCTCCGAGACCACCATCCGCAACCTGGTCTACGGCGTCGGCTACCAGCGCGACATCATGGGCGCCGACCCGCGCACCGCCTGGCAGCTGGACGTCTTCGGGCACGACCCGCAGTTCCCCGGCCTGGCCGCCGAGGCCGGACTGACCGGCAGCGCCTGGGCGCGGGGGCCGTTCCACCAGTGGGGCCCGCTGCTGACCAAGTTCGGCAAAACCGGCGCCGACGCCCGCTCGATGCAGTTCCCGGCCGAGTTCGAGTGGCTCTCACCGTCCGGGCGCGGCGTGCTCACCCACTACATGCCCAACCACTACTCGGCCGGCTGGACCCTGGCCTCGGCGTCGAGCCTGGCCGAGGCGGAACGCCGGGCCTACGACCTGTTCCGGCTGCTGAAACCGGCCGCCGCGACCAGGAACATCCTGCTTCCGGTCGGCACCGACTACGCCCCACCCAGCAGTTGGGTCACCGAGATCCACCGCGACTGGAACGCGCGGTACGTCTGGCCGCGCTTCGTCAGCGGCATCCCGCGCGACTTCTTCGCCGCCGTACACGCCGAGTTGGAGCAGCGGGGGGTGGCGCCCAGCCCGCAGACCCGGGACATGAACCCGGTCTACACCGGCAAGGACGTCTCCTACATCGACACCAAGCAGGCCCAGCGCGCGGCCGAGACGGCGGCCACCGACGCCGAGAAGCTGGCGACCTTCGCCGAACTGCTGGGCGCGGGCCGCTACCCGCACGCCGCCCTGGACAAGGTCTGGCGCCAACTCGCCTACGGCGCGCACCATGACGCGATCACGGGCTCCGAGTCCGACCAGGTCTACATCGACCTGGTCACCGGCTGGCGCGAGGCGCACGATCTCGCCGCCGAGGTACGCGACCGAGCACTGACCGCGATCCTGGCCCGCGTCGACACCAGCGGTGGCGCGGACGGGGACGGCGAGGACGATGCGGACGGCGCCGGTGCCGGGGATGGGGTCGGGGACGACGGTGCCGGTCTGCCGCTGACGGTGGCCAACACGCTGGCGTTCCACCGGACCGACCTGGCCCGGATCACCGTCACCGCGCCGGGGGCTGGCTCCGGAGTGCGGCTGACGGACGATCAGGGTGCCGTGGTGCCCGTACTGGTGGAGGCACGCGAGGGCGAGCGGCTGGCCCTGGCGTTCGTCGCCCGCGACGTCCCCCCGATGGGCTGGCGGACCTGGCGCCTGGAGTTCACCGACGCGGACGCCGCACCCGACGCCGCAGCGGACCCGGCCGGCAACTCCCCCGCCGCCGGCGGCTGGCGGCCCGTCGACGGCCCGGCATCCATCGCCAACGAGTACCTGGAGGTCAGCGCGGACGAGGCGCGCGGCGGCGCACTGTCCTCGATCCGCGAACTCGCCACCGGCCGTGAGCTGCTGCGCTCCGGCGCCCTCGGCAACGAACTGCGCGTCTACGACGAGTACTCCACCCACCCCGAGTTCGGCGAGGGCCCCTGGCATCTGCTGCCCTCCGGCCGGGTGGTCTCCTCGGCGGGGCGGGCGGCCGAGTCGGTACAGGTCGAGCGGTCCCCGGCCGGACGTCGGCTGGTGGTCACCGGCACCGTCGGCGAGGTCCGCTACGAGCAGCGGATCACCCTGTGGCACGGGCTGGACCGGCTCGACCTGCGTACCCGGGTGCTGGCCTTCGACGGCGCGGACCGGCTGCTCCGGGTCCGCTTCGGCTGCGAGGTGCCGGGCGCGCGCCCGGTCTCGGAGGTCGCCGGGGCCGTGGTCGGACGCGGCTTCGGCCTGGTCGACGTCGACAGCGCCGAGGCGCCGTGGACCCTGGACAACCCCGCCAACACCTTCTTCGCGCTGAGCAGCACCGCGCATCTGCGCCTGCTGGCTCCTGACGGAGCTCCGCTGGGCCGCACCGCGCTGGGCGTCGCCGAGGTGATCGTCGCCGAGCCCGCCGACGTGGCGAAGGACGCCCGCGCGCTGGTGGTGGCCCTGGGCCGGATCGGCGTCACGGCCACCACCGCCACGGCGACCGGAGCCCGGTACGGCTGGCTGCTGGTCGACTCCAACCTCCCCGACCTGCGCATCGTCCTCGGCGGTCCGGACACCAACCCGTTCGCCCGCGAGGTGCTGGACCAGGCGCCCCCGGAGCACGCCAAGGAGCTGGAGCGCCGGCTGGCCGAGCACGGCGCGGCGAGGCTGCTGGTACCGGCCAGGACGGCGGTCGAGGACGCCTGGGTGCCGAACGCGGACCTGCGCGCGGCGGACGCGCTGCCGGTGCTGATCGTCGCGGGCGCCACCCCGGAGCGGCTGGCCGCCGAGATCGAGGCCGTGGTGGCGGAGTTCGCGGCCGGTACCGGCGCCGACGCGGTACTGGCGGCCGAGGGGGCGCTGACGCTGCTGGACCAGCACACGGTGGGCATCCTCAGCCGGGGGATGCCGGGTTTCGCGGTCGACCCGCAGGGCGGAATGCAGCTGTCGCTGCTGCGCTCCTGCACCGGGTGGCCGTCCGGCGTCTGGCTCGATCCGCCGCTGCGCCGCTCGCCCGACGGGACGGCCTTCCAACTCCAGCACTGGACCCACGACTTCGACTACGCGCTGGTCTCCGGTCGGGGCGACTGGCGGGACACCGGGCTGGTGGCACGCGGTCACGAGTTCAGCACCCCGCTGCTGGCCCGGACCGGCGCCTCCCACTCGGGCGTACTGCCGTCCCGCTACTCGCTGCTGACGGTGACTCCGGAACGCCGTGTCCACGTGCAGACGGTCAAGCCGGCCGGCAACCCGCACGCGGTCGGCGCGGTCGGCGGCGAACCGGCCGCGTCCGGGGTGACCGTCCGTCTGGTGGAGACCACCGGGCTGCCGGTCCCGGCGATCGTGGAGACCCCGTTCGGCTGGGTCGACGGCTTCGAGACCGACCTGCTGGAACAGCGGCGCCGGGGCCCCGCCTTCGACGAGGGACGGCTCGCCTACCTGCTGGACGGTGCGCAGATCGCCACCCTGCAGGGGGTGCCCGGGGACGGTGCGGCGGACGCCCTGGACGCCGGAGCGGGCCTGCTCGGCCCGGGCGCGGAGGCGGCCCAGCCGGTCTACTCCCGCTACTGGCTGCACAACCGGGGACCCGCCCCGATGGGCTTCCTCCCGGTCAGCGTCGCGGTCGACTCCGCGCTGCACCGGATCGCCCCGGGCGCGACGGTCACCGGCTCGGTCACCGTCGCCAGCCACCACCCCGCGCAGCGGTTCGACTCGACGGTCCGGGTCGAGGTCCCGCCCGGCTGGAGCGCGGACCCGGCGATGCGGCCCCTGTCGCTGGCCGCCGACGCCCACACCCGGTTCCCGCTGACGCTGACCGCGCCCGCCGACGCCGCGCCCGGGCTCTACTTCGCCCGCGTGCAGCTCCCGCTGGACACGAGCGGTGACGGCGACGGCAACAGCGGTGACGGGGGCAACATGGTCGAGGACGTGATCACCCTGGTGGTGCCGGGCGGCGCGCTCGACGCCGTGCTTCCGCCGTCGTCCGGGTCGGCGACCCGGCGCGGCAAGCAGAGCAAGGGCACCCGCACGGAGAACCCCCGCGACCTGGGCCTCGACCTGGCCCCGCTCACCGGGTCGCTCACCCTCGCCCCCGGCGAGCGGGGACGGCTGGCGATGCGGGTGAGCAGCCGGGCCGCGAGCCCGATCTCCGGCGAGGCGATGGTGGTCAGCCCCTGGGGCACCTGGGAGCTGCTCGGCCCGCACACCCGGGGCTTCCGGGTGGAGCCCGGCGAGGCGGCCGAGATCGAGTTCGCGGTGTCCGTGCCGGTGGACGCCGAGCCGGGTGAGTGGTGGGCGATGGTGAAGCTGATGTGGTTCGGCCGGGTGCAGTACAGCGCGGCCGTCCCGCTCCGGGTGCGTGCCCGATGACCGCCCCGACGGAACACGAGCACGAGCACCGGCACCACGGCCCGGCGGCGCAGGCCGCCGCCGCCCGGGCGCAGCGCGAGGCCGAGACCATCGGGTGGATCGACGGCCGACCCGTCCCCCGGACCGTGCTCGACGCCAGGCTCGCCGCGCTCAGAGCGGGCCCGAACGCCGGAAGCCTGCCCGTGGACGGCAGCAGGGAGGGGCGGCAACTGGTCCGCTGGACCGCACAGGTGCTGCTGACCGAGCGGCTGTGCGCGGCGGAGGTCACCCGGCGCGGTCTGCAGACGGCACCCGTCGCGGAGTTGGACCCGCTGGGCGCGGTCCAGCTGGGGTCGATCACCGCAGCGGCCTGGCGCTCGGACCCCACCGTCAGCACCCTCTTCGCCGCCACGTCCGGCACCACCCCCACACTGCTCCCGCCGTCACAGCCGCCGTCATCCGCGCCGCCATCGCCGCCCCTGCCGTCACCGCCGGCCGCACCGGTACGCCCGCGCTACCGGCTCAGCCTGGCCAGTGGCGCCGACCCGGAGTCGGCCCGGGCGGCGGGCTTCGCGTCCATCGGCTGGAGCACCCTGGACGACCTGCCCGAGGAACTCGCCACCGCCGCCCGCGCCGTGCCCGTCGGCGGGACGTCCGAGCCACTTCGCTCACGCGGCACCTGGCGCCGGCTGCGCGTCGACGCCGCAGACACCGACCCGCAACCGACCGGCTCCGCCCCGCCCACCCCCTCCGGTGCCCGACTACGCGCCTTCGCACGACTGCTGGACCAACTCCGCGCCCGCTCCCTGCGCCTCGCCCCCGGCTTCGAACACCCCGCCGACCCCGCCCAACCCGACCACGTCCACCAGCACTGACCACCAAACCCTGCGCCGTTGTGGGCGGTGATGGCGTTCGGCGGGGTCATCCAGATGGGGGACGGGGCGCATCGCGGGGCCGTGGTGGCTCGTTGGTGCGGGCATGAAGATTCGTCATGTGCTCGCCCCCGCGCTTCTTGCCGCCACCTCGGTCGTCACGCTCACCTCGGCTGCGAGCGCCGCCCAGTCACCCACACTGCCCGGCCCGCAGGCCCAGGGGTACCAGACCGTCTGCAACGAGGTGGAGACCGCCCAGCCCGGCTCCGGCCGGGCCTGCACCACGTTCACGCAGATCGGATCAGCGGTTCCGGGGGTCGTGAGTCAACTGCCCGTCGTGAACGGGTGACGGTACCGACGGTTTTCGGCCGACGGTGCGGCAGGGAATCGACGGAACAGGGCAATAGCTGTGCGAATCTGACGGTATGCCCGAGCTTCGACGCATTCGCCGCCTGCCCTGGACCGCCGTCGCCCCGCCGCTGGCACTGGTCGTCCTCGGGCTGACCTGGGGGCGGCACCTGGGTACGGCGCTCGCCGTCGGCATCGCCGTGGTGCTGATCGGCGCGGTGCTGGCGGCGGTGCACCATGCCGAGGTGGTGGCGCACCGGGTCGGCGAGCCGCTCGGGTCGCTGCTGCTGGCGGTCGCGGTGACGGTGATCGAGGTCGCCCTGATCGTCACACTGATGATCTCCGGCGGGTCCAACGCCGCGTCGCTGGCCCGGGACACCGTCTTCGCGGCGGTGATGATCACCACCAACGGCATCGTCGGCGCGTCGCTGCTGATCGGCGCGGTGCGCTACGGCGAGATCCTGTTCAACCCGGAGGGCACCGGGGCGGCGCTGGCCACCGTGGTCACCCTCAGCGGACTCAGCCTCGCCCTACTCACCTTCACCACCAGCGCGCCGGGCCCGGAGTTCTCCCCCACCCAGCTGACCTTCGCGGCGATGGCCTCGCTGGCTCTCTACACGATGTTCGTGTTCATGCAGACCGGCCGCCACCGGGAGTTCTTCCTCCCGGTCACGGCGGCCCACCCCCGATCCGCCGCCCGGCCCGTCGCCAGTCCGGTCGCCACTCCGGTCGCCCGTCCGGTCGCGCTGGCCGAGGCAGGACCCGACACCACGGACCCGGACCCGGCATCCGGCGGCGGGGCGACCGGCACCGAGGAGCACTCCGTCCGGCCCACCTCCCGCGCGGCCGCGGTCAGCCTCGGGCTGCTGCTGGTCGCCCTGGTCGGCGTGGTCGGGCTGGCGAAGGTCGAGTCCCACACCATCGAGGACGCGGTGGCGGCGGTCGGCGCACCGCCGTCCTTCGTCGGCGTCGTCATCGCGCTGCTGGTGCTGCTGCCGGAGACGCTGGCCGCGACCCGCGCCGCGACCCGGCAGCGGGTGCAGATCAGCCTCAACCTCGCCTACGGCTCGGCCATGGCCAGCATCGGCCTGACCATCCCCGCCATCGCGGTGGCCACCGTCTGGCTGAAGGGCCCGCTCCTGCTCGGCCTGGGCCCGACCCAGCTGGTCCTGCTGACGCTGACGGTGTTCGCCAGCATCCTCACGGTCGTACCGGGGCGTGCCACCAAGCTGCAGGGCGGGGTGCACCTGGTGCTGCTGGCGGCCTTCGTGGTCCTGGCGATCAACCCCTGAGTCACGAACCCCAGCCCAGGACGACCCCGGGCCCCCGCCACTCGGGCCGGGCAATGCGGTGGCACCGGTGATCCGGACGCTGGCATGCTGGCCGGGTGGAGAGACCGGAGATCAGCCTGACCGTCGACGCCGAGCTGGAGGTGTTCGTCGGCGCCGCGCGGCGCGGCGGCAGTTCGGCGGTGCGCACCGACGGTGCGGCCACGCTGGGGCACGTGGTGGAGTCGCTGGGGGTGCCGCTGACGGAGGTCGGCGCGCTGGTCGTGGACGGGCGCGCGGTGACCGCCGGGCACATCCCGGCCGACGGCGAGAACGTGGCGGTGCACACGGTGACCCGTCCGCAGCAGTTGCCGGGACCGGCGCGCTTCCTGCTCGACGTGCACCTCGGCACGCTGGCCCGCCGGATGCGGCTGCTGGGCGTCGACGTGGCCTACGAGAGCACCGACATCGGCGATCCCGCGCTGGCCGCCCGCTCGGCCGCCGAGCAGCGGGTGATGCTCTCCCGGGACCGGGGGCTGCTGCGGCGCCGGGAGCTGTGGGCCGGGGCGTACGTCTACAGCCACCGGCCGGCCGAGCAGCTGGACGACGTGCTGTCGCGGTTCCGGCCGCCGCTCGCACCGTGGACCCGCTGCACCGCCTGCAACGGGCTGCTGCAGAGGGCGCCGAAGGAGGAGCTGGCGGGTCGGCTGCGGGACGGCACCGAGCGGTCCTACGACGCGTTCTCGGAGTGCGCCGACTGCGGACAGGCCTACTGGCGCGGGGCGCACCACGCCCGGCTGAACGCCATCGTGGAGGCCGCCGTGCGCGACTTCGGCGACCTCCCCTCGCCCCGCGCGGAGCGCAGGGCCGAGGTCGGCTAGCGCCCCTGGGTCGGCCGGGCGCAGCCCGGGACAGTCGCGGGGGCAGTCAGGGCGCGGTCCGGGACCGTCGCGGGGGTCAGTCAGGGGAAGTCCGGGCGCGGCCGGGGGCCAGTAGTCGCAGTTGCACCGGAATCAGCCAACTGCCGCATTCTGCCTCCCTGGCGCCCGACCGGTCCCGCATACTGCTCGGGACCGAGCGCCCCGCACAGGTGTGCCGTTCTCGACCGACAGAAGGACCCAGCCGCGTGACCCTCAGGATTCAACCCTCCGCCCAGGTGGACGAGTCGGCCCAACTCGGCGACGGGACCACGGTCTGGGACCTGGCCCAGATCCGCGAGCAGGCCACCCTCGGCAGCGGCTGCATCATCGGCCGGGGTGCCTACGTCGGTCCCGGCGTGCGTATCGGCGACAACGTGAAACTGCAGAACTACGCGCTGGTGTACGAGCCGGCGGTGCTGGGCGACGGCGTCTTCGTCGGCCCGGCCGCCGTGCTGACCAACGACCACTACCCGCGCTCGGTGGACCCCGGGGGCCGGCTGAAGCGCGGCGAGGACTGGACGGCGGTGGCCGTGGAGGTCGCCGAGGGGGCCTCGCTGGGCGCCCGCTCGGTGTGCGTCGCGCCGGTACGGGTGGGCCGGTGGGCGCTGGTCGCGGCCGGCGCCGTGGTGACCCGGGACGTTCCGGACTTCGCGCTGGTGGCCGGGGTCCCGGCCCGGCGGATCGGCTGGGTCGGCCGGGCCGGCGTACGGCTGACACCGCTTGACGGTGAGTCAGGGTCCTGGCTCTGCCCGGAGACCGGCGCGGTGTACCAGGAGAAGGACGGGGAGCTGCTCGAACCGGGCGTGTGAAGATATGTGGTGACAGTCGACACTATTTCTCCAAAACGTCGATCAGTCGCCATCCCCGGGGCCTACCGTGGTGCATGCACGCCACGACCTCCACAAGGCCGCACGGCTGTCCCGAACAGCCCCTTTGATCAGCACTTCTGAGCCGTAGTCACGTTGCAGAGCCGAGCCAGTCAGCACCGGTCGGTTGCGACCGCAGAACCACCGTGAGCAGCGTCCGACGTGGCCCATCCGTGGAGCGACGACCGCAAGGGTGAAGGTTCGATGATTCCGACACGCATACAGGCCCTCGCACGCGAGGACCAACCGCTCCACGCCCTCGCCGAGCGGCTGCTGGCGCTCGCCGAGGCCGGGCTGCCGGCGATGTACCGCGCGGCCGACGACAGCTTCGTCTTCACCCTGGCCGGCCGGCGCGACCCGGACGGGTCCTGGCGGCTGGAGCCGCGCGGGACCAGCGTCCGCTACGCCGCCATCACCGTGCTGGGCGCGCGGCTGTTACCCGTGGAGCGGCAGCGGGCCGTGCTGGGCGGGCACACCGCCGAGGAGTACACCGGCCTGCTGGTGCAGCGGCTGCCCGAGGTCGCCAACCTCGGCGACGCGGCGCTGGTCGCCTGGTGCGCCGCCGAGACCGGCCACCCCAAGCTGTCCGACGCGCTGGAGCGCGTGGCCGCGCTGGACCCCCGGGACGGAGCGCCCCGGTACACCGTGGAGGCGGCCTGGGTGCTGTCCGCGCTGGCCGCCGCGCGCGGCACGGTGGACGTGGAGGACCGCTTCGTCGCCGCACGGGACCGGCTGCTGCGGGCCCGGATCGGGGACAGTCCGCTGTTCCCGCACGCCACCGGCCCCGGCCTGGTGCCCTGGTACCGCTCGCACGTGGGCTGCTTCGCCGACCAGACCTACCCGCTGCAGGCGCTGGCCCGGGCCCACGCCAGCGGTGACGACCACGAGGCGCTGGCCGCCGCCGACGCCTGCGCCGCACGCATCTGCGCGCTGCAGGGCGACGGCGGGCAGTGGTGGTGGCACTACGACGCCCGCACCGGTGGCGTGGTGGAGGGCTACCCGGTCTACAGCGTGCACCAGCACGCGATGGCGCCCACCGCGCTGTTCGACCTCACCGACGCCGGCGGCGGCGACTACGGCGCGGCGATCCGGCTGGGGCTGCGCTGGATGACCGAGGTGCCGGAACTCGCGGCCGCACCGGAGGCGTCGGAGCCGATGGTGCTGGACGACCTGGGCGTCACCTGGCGCAAGGTCTACCGGGGCGACCCGCGCAAGGCGGTCCGCGCGGCGCGCGGGATCGGCACCAGGTTCGCCCCCGGGCTCAGGCTCGGCCCGCTGGACGGCATGTTCCGTCCCGCCTCGGTGGACCGCGAGTGCCGCCCCTACGAGTTCGGCTGGATGCTGCACGCCTGGTACGGAGGTCCGCAGAGATGACCGTGCGTCAGTCACTGTTCGGAGTACAGCTCGACGCGCTGACCATGGACCAGACCGTGCGGCGCTGCCTGGAGGCCGTACGCGACGGCGAGCAGCTGGAGATCGGGGTGGTGAACGCGGCGAAGCTGGTGAACATGCGCCGCGACCCCCGGCTCGCCGCAGCCGTGTCCGGCTGCGACCTGGTGGTCGCCGACGGCCAGGCGGTGGTCTGGGCGGCCCGGGTGCTGCGGACCCCGCTGCCGGAGCGGGTGGCCGGCATCGACCTGTTCATGCGGCTGCTGGCGGAGGCCGAGTCGGCCGGACTGCCGGTCTACTTCCTCGGCGCCAAGGCCGAGGTGCTGGAACTGATGCTGCGCCAGGTCGCCGAGCGTTTCCCGGAGCTGAGGGTGGCCGGCAGCCGCGACGGCTACTTCTCCGACGAGCAGCAGCAGGAGGTCGCCGAGGGGATCGCCGCCACCGGCGCACAACTGCTGTTCCTCGGAATGACCTCGCCCAAGAAGGAGATCTTCACCGCGAACTACGGCGGGCGGACCGGGGTCTCGGTGGTGCACGGGGTCGGCGGCTCCTTCGACATCCTGGCCGGGGTCACCCGGCGGGCCCCCGCGTCCTGGCAGCGGCTGGGCCTGGAGTGGCTGTACCGGGCGCTGCAGGAACCGCGCCGGCTGGGCCGCCGCTACGTCACCACCAACGTGCTCTTCCTGCTGATGACCGCGAGGGAACTGGTACGCCGCACACCGGCACCAGCGTCGGATCCGGCGTCGGCAACAACCGCAGCACCAGCAAGGTCATCCGGTTCCGCGAAGAGGGGGTACTGATGCGCGTCGTCGTGGTCGGACAGGGATACGTGGGACTGCCGCTGGCGATCCGTGCCGCGGAGGTCGGTCACGAGGTGATCGGCTACGACGTGGACAGTCGGCGGGTCAAGAGCCTCGCCGCCGCCGAGTCCTACGTGGAGGACGTCTCCTCCGAGCGGATCAGGGCCGCGATCGACCGGGGCGCCTACCGCCCCAGCGACCTGGCCAGGGACTGCGGCGGCTTCGACGTCGCCGTGGTGACCGTGCCGACCCCGCTGCACGAGGGCGTTCCGGACCTCCGCTACATCGAGGAGTCGGCCCGGACGCTGGCCCGCTACCTGCGTCCCGGCGCGACCGTGGTGCTGGAGTCCACCACCTACCCCGGCACCACCCAGGAGCTGTTCGGCCCGCTGCTGGAGGACGGCTCGGGGCTCAGCGCGGGACCGGACTTCCACCTCGGCTACAGCCCGGAGCGGATCGACCCGGGCAACCCGGTCTGGGGCTTCCAGCAGACCCCCAAGATCGTCTCCGGTGTGGACGCCGGGTCGCTGAAGGCCGTCCAGGACTTCTACGCGGAGCTGGTCGACACCACCGTGCCGGTCGGCTCCCCGCGCGAGGCCGAGCTGGCCAAGCTGCTGGAGAACACCTTCCGGCACGTCAACATCGCGCTGGTGAACGAGATTGCGATGTTCGCGCGGCATCTGGACATCGACGTCTGGCAGGCCATCGACGCCGCCTCCAGCAAGCCCTTCGGCTTCATGCGGTTCACCCCGGGCCCCGGCGTGGGCGGTCACTGCCTGCCGATCGACCCGTCGTACCTGTCCTGGCGGGTGCAGCGCGAGCTCGGCCAGAACTTCCGCTTCGTCGAGCTGGCCAACGACATCAACAGCCACATGCCCGAGTACGTGACCCGCCGGGTGGTCGACGCCTTCAACGCGCGGCGCCGCTCCGTCAACGGGTCCCGGATCCTGCTGCTCGGTCTGGCCTACAAGAAGAACACCGGCGACGCCCGGGAGTCGCCGGCGCTGCGCATCTCCCAGCTGCTGCTGGACATGGGAGCCGAGGTCAGGGCGGCGGACCCGCACGTGGTGGAGAGCATGAAGGTGGACGCCCGGCTGATCCGGGTCGAACCGACCCCGGAGGAGCTGGCGGCCGCCGACATGGTGGTGCTGCTCACCGACCACGACTCCTTCGACTACGACGAGGTCACCGCGCACGCGGCCTTCGTCCTCGACTGCCGTCGCCGGCTGTCCGGACCCACGATCGAGGTGCTCTGAACCCGTGTTGAGGATCGTCTGCGTCGCCGGGGCGCGCCCGAACTACATGAAGATCAAGCCGGTGATGGACGCCCTGGAACGCCGGGGCGCCGAGGTGGTGCTGGTCCACACCGGCCAGCACTACGACGAGTCCATGAACGACGTGTTCTTCCGGGACCTCGGGATCCGTCCGCCGGACCGCTTCCTCGGCGTCGGCTCCGGCACCCACGCCCAGCAGACCGGCCGGGTGATGACCGCCTTCGAACCGCTGCTGGAGGAGCTGACCCCGGACGTGGTCGTGGTGGTCGGCGACATCAACTCCACGCTCGCCTGCGCCCTGGTGACGGCGAAGGCCGGACCGCTGCTGGCGCACGTGGAGTCCGGGCTGCGCAGCCGGGACTGGAGCATGCCGGAGGAGGTGAACCGGGTCGCCACCGACCGGGTCAGCGACTACCTGCTGGCCTCCTCCCCCGACGCGGCGGACAACCTGCGGGCCGAGGGCTACCGCGAGGACCAGATCCACCTGGTCGGCAATGTCATGATCGACACCCTGTTCGCCAACCTGGAGCGGGCCAGGGCGACGGACGTGCTGGACCGGCACGGGCTCACCCCGGGCGGCTACGGCCTGGTCACCCTGCACCGGCCGGCCAACGTGGACGACCCCGAGGTGCTCGCCGGGCTGCTGAAGGCACTGGGCGAGATCGCCGGCGGCTGCCCGCTGCTGCTGCCGGTCCACCCCAGGGCGGCGGCCCGGCTGGCCGAGCTGGGCGTGCCCGGCGGCATCCGGCTGGTCCCGCCGGCCGGCTATCTGGACTTCATCGCCCTGCAGGACTCGGCGCGGATCGTGCTCACCGACTCGGGCGGGGTGCAGGAGGAGACCACGGCGCTGGGCGTGCCCTGCGTCACCCTGCGGGACAACACCGAGCGCCCCATCACGGTGGAGCAGGGCACCAACGTGCTGGCCGGGCGCGACCCGGCGCGGATCGTGTCCACGGTGACCCGGGTACTGGCCGATCCGCCACCGGCCCGCCGCCCGGAACTGTGGGACGGCAGGGCCAGCGAGCGCATCGCCGAGGTCCTGCTCACCGGCGGACCATCAGGTCAGCGTGCGAGGCCCACAGACACAGCTTCCTGATCTATCGTCAGCATCTCCACACCACGTCAGGGGGGAACACACATGGATCTCGCCGAGATCTTCCGGGTCATGCGCAGGCGGTGGTACGTGCTGCTGCCCGGACTGCTGGTCACGGTCGCGCTGACGGTCGGCGTCTTCCTGGTGGTTCCGCCCAAGTACCAGTCGCAGAGCACGGTCGAGCTGCTGAACTCGCAGAAGGCCACCATCGCCTTCGACGGCAACCCGTTCCTGAGCACCCAGGTCGCGCTCACCGGGATGGCCGACAGCCTGGCCCGCAACCTCAACTCCGACGCGGCGATCGCCGATCTCAAGTCCCAGGGCCTGACCGGGACCTATGTGGCGAAGATCGCGGACAACGCGCAGGGGCCGATGCTGTGGCTCACCGTCACCGGCACGGACAAGGCCGGGGTGCTGTCCTCGGACCAGATCCTCACCGACTACGCCAAGACCCGGCTGGAGCAGTTCCAGGCCCAGCAGTCGGTGGCCCCGAACGCGATGATCCGGATGACCACCATCGTGCCGCCGCAGGAGCCGGCGGCGCAGACCAAGACCCGGATCGAGTACCTGGCCCTGGCCGGCGTCATGGGCATCGTGCTCAGCCTGGTCGCCGTGTTCTACGTCGAGGCCAGGCTGCGCGGGCCCAGGAGCGGGGACGACCAGGACGCTCCGGACGGCGCCGCCCACCCCGCTGAACAGGACGGCCGCGCCGAGCAGGACGTCGCGCGGCCGCGCCCCGCCGCGACACCGGAGCCGCACCAGGAGGCCGGCCGGCAGCCGCGGAACTCGCGGCCGCAGCCGCGGAGTTCGCAGCAGGAGGCCCAGGAGCCCGCCGAACCGGACATCGAGCAGCCCACCGTGCAGCTCGCCGTGCCGCCGATCCCCGCCGGGGCCGAGAGCGGACGGGCGAACTGGTTCGCGTGAGCCTGACCACGTCCGCCGCGAACCACTCGACGAGGAGTCGTTCCTTGGACAGCGCCCAGGCCACCGACACCGATCACGCCGCCGCCGACGCCGGCGCCGACCAGGGGCCTCCCTTAACCCCCGCGCCGCCCTCGCTGGGCACCCGGGTCCGCTCCGCCGCCCGGTGGAGCCTGGTCAACACCGTGGTCATGCGACTGGGCAACTTCGCCACCGGCATCGTGCTGGCGCGCTTCTTCCTGGGCCCGGCCGCCTGGGGCGTCTACGGCATCGCGCAGACCGTGCTGCTGGTGCTGCTCTCGGCGAACGAACTCGGCGTCGGCCTGGCCATCGTTCGCTGGGACGGGGACGCGCGGCGCTTCGCGCCGACCGTGCTCACCCTCAGCACGATCTCCAGCTGCCTGCTGTACCTGGCGGTGTTCGCGGCCGCGCCGACCGTGGCCGGGCTGCTGGGCTCGCCGGACGCCTCGGGCGTGCTGCGGGTGCTGTGCGTGTGCGTGGTGCTGGACGGGCTCTCGCAGGTCCCCGCGGGCTTCCTGACCCGGGAGTTCGCCCAGGGCCGGCGGATGATCATCGACGCGGTCAACTTCGTGCTCAGCACCGGGGTCACGCTGTTCCTCGCGGTCTCCGGCTGGGGTGCGATGAGCTTCGCCTGGGGGTCGGTGGCCGGCAACGTGGCCGCCCTGATCGGCTGCTGCCTGGCCGCGCCGGGCACGCTGCGGTTCGGCTGGGACCCGGAGCAGGCCCGGGCGCTGCTGCGGTTCGGCCTGCCGCTGGCCGGGGCCAGCCTGCTGGCCCTCGGCGTGGTCAACGTGGACACCATGGTGGTCGGCTCGACCCTGGGCAAGGTGGCGCTGGGCTTCTACGTGCTGGCGTTCAACATGTCCGGCTGGCCGGTGCGGGTGGTCTCCGAGGCCGCCCGGCGGGTGTCCTTCGCCGGTTTCTCCCGGCTGGTCGGCGACCCACGTGCGCTCTCCGACGGCTTCAGCCGCGCGCTGGGGGTCCTGGTCACCGGCACGGTGCCGCTCTGTGTGCTGCTGGCGGTGCTGTCCGGTCCGGTGGTGCACCTGATCTACGGGACCGAGTGGCTGCCGGCCGCCACCGCACTGCCCTGGCTGATGGTCCTCGGCCTGATCCGGATCGGCTGCGAGCTGGCCTACGACTGCCTGGTAGCGCTCGGACAGCGCCGGTCGCTGCTGCTGGCCCAGGGGCTGTGGCTGGCCGCGCTGATCCCGGTCCTGGTGGTGGCGGCCAGGAGCCACGGCATCGTGGGCGTCTCGGTGGGCCATGTGCTGGTCGCCGGCGGCCTGGTGGTGCCGGTGTTCCTGGTGGCGCTGCACCGCGGCGGCATCAGTGTCGGATCGATCGTCCGGGCCTGCTCATGGCCCTTCCTCGGCGGCGCCGTGATGGCTGCCGTCATCCTCGTCCTCCAGCGGTGGATCGGCGACAGCCGGCCGGCGCTGCTCGCCCTCGGCACGACCGGCCTGCTCGGGTACGCGGTGTGCGTGCTGCCCAGCCGCAGGTTCCTGCAGGGTCGCCTGGCCCGGCACCGAAGGAGCAGATGACCTCATGGCAAGAAGACACACGCCGGCCCTGCTGGTGGGGACGGTGCTGGCGGCCGCGCTGATGGTGGTGCTGGCCTTCTGCTCCGGCAGCGGGATCCACAGGGAGGCGGGCGGCTGCCCGACCGGCGCGGGCGCCTGCGTGCCCAGCGGATCCCCCGCGGGCTCGGCCCCGCCCTCCGGCGCGGTCGGCGGCGACGCGGCGCCCGGCGGCTCCGGCAGCACGGGCCGCAGTGCCACGGCCGGTGCGGGCTCCGGCAGCGCCGCCCCGACCGCGAACTCCGCCGTACCGCCGGCGCACTGCGCCGGCCCCGGCGCCTGCGGCTTCCCCGACGCGAGCACCACCGGCGCACGGATCCCGCTCACCCCGCACACCACCGGAGCGCTCAGCATCCACGCCGACGGCACCGTGATCAGCGGCTGGGACATCACCGGCTCGCTCGACATCTACGCCAACAACGTGACCGTGATCGACAGCCGGATCACCTCCACCAACTGGTGGGGCATCAACCTGAGGGCCGGCTACAGCGGGCTGCGAGTGCTGCACACCACCATCACCGCCGTCCCCGGCAAGGGCCAGGACAACGGCGGCGAGGACTACGCGGTCTCCAACATGGGCGGCAGTTCCGTCGAGGTCGGCTGGAGCGACATCTCGGTCTTCGGGGACGCGCTGTCCATGGGCCAGGGCTACCTGCACGACAACTACGTGCACGACATCACCCCGTTCAAGAACCTCGGCGGCGAGTGGCAGCACACCGACGCGGTGATCAGCGACGGCGGCAACAGCGGCACCCTGGTCATCCGGCACAACACCCTGCTCAACCCGGTCAGCGCCGACCAGGGCGCCTCCGCCAGCATCGGCCTGTTCGCGGACACCGGCGTGGTCGCCAACAGCGTCGTCGACGACAACTGGCTGGCCGGCGGCGCCTACGCGCTCTACGGGGGGAATACCGGCGCCCGGGGCATCCAGGTCACCGGCAACGTGTTCTCGCCCCAGTACCACTCCAGTTGCGGCGTCTACGGCACGGTCACCGCCTGGAACACCGGCGGGGCCGGCAACGTCTGGAGGAACAACCGCATGCAGGACGGCACCCCGGTCAACCCAGGGCCCGCCTCGTGATCCGGCGCCTGGTGCGGGCGCCGCGGCGGCTGCTCGGCTCGGTGTTCGGCTGGCTGGTGCTCTACGAGGCCAGGAACAAGGTGCTGCTGGCGCCCTCGGCGCTGCGGCTGCGCCGGATCGAGGACGCCGAGACCCGGCGGCTGGCCGGCACCCTGCCAGGCCCGCCGACCGCGCTGGTCGCCACCGTGGTGCCGACCCACCGCCGCCCCGAGGCGCTGCTGGCGGCGGTCCGCTCGGCGCTGGCGCAGACCGTCCGCGACCAGGTGGTGATGGTCGTCGACGACGGCGCCGGACTGCCCGAACTCCCGGACGACCCACGGCTGTTCGCGGTGTCGCTGGCCCGCAACACCGGCACCGCCGGGGTGGTCCGCAACGTCGGCATCCGGCTGACCCGGTCCCGGTACGTGGCCTTCCTGGACGACGACAACCTCTGGGAGCCGGACCATCTCGCCCTGGCCCTGGAGGCGCTGCAGGCCCCCGGCGGCCCGGATGCCGTCTACACCGCGCTGCGCCGGATGCTCCCGGACGGCAGCGAGCGGGACGTGCTGTCGGTGCCCTTCGACCGCCGCCGGGCCGCCCGGGAGTCCTTCCTGGACACCAACGCCCTGGTCGCCCGCCGCACCCGGAGCCTGCACTTCAGCCGGCTCCGGCGCACCCCCGAGGTCCTCCCCCGCGAGGACTGGGAGCTGGTCCACCGCTACAGCCGGCGGCACACCGTGCGGCACCTGCCGCAGCCCACGGTCCGCTACCTGGTGAATCCGGAGAGCTTCTACAGCGACTGGACCACTCCATGACGAACCATCACACCCCTTCGAAGTCAGGTGGTTGAACCGATGCCCGGCCCCCGCGCGCTCCGCAACCGATTCGTCGACGCACCCGGATCGGTGGGCGAACGCCTCCGCGTCGCCCGCTGGGAACGGTTCCGGCGCTGCTTCCCCGACATCGGGGACATGAGCGTGGTGGACCTCGGCGGCACCGCCGAGATGTGGCTGCGCGCCCCGCTGCGCGCCAAGCAGGTCCACCTGATCAACCTGGAGCAGCACCCGGCCGACCTGCCGGACTGGATCACCGCGGAGAACGCCGACGTGACCGATCCGGAGGTGGCCGCCGCGCTGGGCAGCTACGACCTGGTGTTCTCCAACTCCACCATCGAGCACGTCGGCGGCCACAGCCAGCGCCGCCGCTTCGTGGCCGCGGTCGAGTCGCTGGCGCCCCGGCACTGGATCCAGACGCCGTACCGCTACTTCCCGGTGGAACCGCACTTCGTGGCGCCCGGCTTCCAGTTCCTGCCGCTGGCCGCCCGGGCCCGGCTGGTGCGGCACTGGCCGCTGGTGCACAGCCGTCCGGGCAGCCCCGAGGAGGGGATGGACGCGGTGGTCAACATCGAGCTGCTGACCCGCGCCGAGATGCGCTACCTCTTCCCCGGCTCGGTCCTGCTGGACGAGAAGCTGCTGGGTCTCACGAAGTCGCTGACCGCCGTACGGGCCGGCGACTCGGGCTAGCCGGGCGTCGGACCGGGGGTTTCGCGCAGCCGGGCGGGGCTGAGCAGGGCCGCCGCGGCCGCCCGGCTGGGCGCCTTGCCCAGCACCGCCCGCGAGCTCTCCCGCAGGAGCACCGCCGCCCAGAAGGCCGCCGTCGCCGCCGCCCCGTTGCGGCGCCGGTAGAGCCGGACCCGGTTCAGCGTCAGCAGCGTCCACAGCCGGGGCGAGACCCGGGACTCGCCGCCGAGATGGTCCGCCCCGGCCTCCGGCTGCAGCCGGGTGACGTAGCCGCGGTCGCGGGCGCGCAGGCAGTACTCGGTCTCCTCGGAGTAGAGGAAGTACGACTCGTCCCACCGGCCGCAGGCGTCCAGGCACTCCCGGGACAGCGCCATCAGCGCCCCGGTCGCCCAGTCGGCCCGGGTCCGGCCGGCGTAGGCGACGGGGTCGGTGACCAGTTCGCTCCAGTGCCGGAACCGGCCGGCTCTGCGGTTGCCCAGCACCGCCTCGCCCAGCGCCCTGGTCACGCTGGACTCCCGGCGCAGCGAGTGGATCAGGGTGCGCTCCTCGCCCTCGTAGAGCAGCGGCACGCTGATGCCGACCCGGGTGCCGTCCGGCTCGGCCGCGCCCAGGGCGTCCACCATCAGCCGGGCGCAGCCCGGCCGCATCCGGATGTCGGGGTTGCAGACCACGGCCGCCCGGAAACCGCCTTCCCGCTGCGCGGCGTCGAGGGCGGCGTTGACGCCGGCCGCGTATCCGGCGTTGCGGCCGGTCTGCACGACGGTGGCGTCCGGGGCGAGGGAGCGCAGCAGGGCGACGGTGCCGTCGGCCGAGTCGTTGTCGGCGACCACCAGACGCCAGTCCAGGCCGTCCATCCCGGCCGGGAGGGAGGCCAGGAAGTCGGGGATCACAGCGGCGCTGTTCCAGGTCACGGCGAGGACGACGACGGGGCCAGCGGTCTGGGTACCACCGGACATCAGGACTCCACGAGTTGGGGTTCGGCTGCGGTCGTGTGTGCCTGCGCGGGGACGCGCGGGGTGGGCGCGGTGCGCGGGCCCGGCGCTCCGGGCGACCCGGGCTCGGCGGCGGGCGGTGGCGGGGACTCCAGCCCGGCCGGAGCCGGGGCCGGTCCGGCCGCCGCCTCGCGCCGGACGAAGCCGAGGTAGCTGCCGCCGGCGCCCAGGGTCAGGAAGAACATCCCCGCGAACATGGGGAAGCTCAGGGCGTCGAAGGTGGCGCTGATGACCATGCCGACCAGGGCCGAGGCGAAGAAGGCCTGCCCCAGCTCACGGTCGGACTCGGTCCTGGCCAGCCGGCGGATCGCGCCGCCGTGGTGGATCCCGGTGACGAACAGCGTGAGCAGCGCCAGCAGCCCCAGCGCGCCCATCTCGGCCAGGGTGAGCATGTACTGGTTGTCGGTGAAGAAGTACAGGTCGGGCGTGAAGGTGCCGAACCCCCGTCCGAACAGCGGCCGTTCGGCCAGGTAGGGGGCGATCTCGGCGTACTTCACGGTGCGTGCCTGGGTGCTGCTGTCGGAGTTGGACAGGAAGGTGGAGAACAGCGTGACGATGGTCCCGATCAGCCCGGGGATCATCACCTTCAGCACCCCGACGCCGGCGATCAGCAGCCCGATCGCGGTCCAGCGGCGCTGCGGCCGCCAGCGCGGCAGCATCACGAGGGCGACCAGCAGCGCGCCGATGATGGAGGTCCGCGACACGGTCAGCGGCAGCGCGCCGGCCATGATCACCACCGGCCCCCAGCGGCGGAACAGGCTCGCGTGCCGGCGCACCGGGTCGAGCGCCTGGTGGATCGCGAAGGGCACCAGGATCGCCAGCATCCCGCCGAACTCCAGCGGTTGGGCCGTGGTGGAGCGCGGCCGGGTGAACGAGCCCCGGTCCATCGCGGTGATTCCGGTGACGCTGGCGTGCAGGCCCGGGATGTTGATCGAGTCGGCGATGTTGCTGGCGGTGAAGAAGTCGTAGTAGCCCAGTGCGGCCACCACCGTCCCCAGCACCACCAGCCGGCGCATCAGCACGTCCAGCCGGCTGCGCTCCTGGATCCCCGCCGAGGTGAGCACCACCAGCGACACCCAGACCAGCAGCCCGATCAGGCCCCGGTCGGCGCCGAGCACCTCCTCGTGCGAGCTGTCCCTGGTCGCGTCGGCGAGGTAGGCGAGCAGCACCGCGGCGCTGAGCACGCACATCGCCAGCCGCGCCGACCGGGTCCCCCGGGCCGGGACGATCCGGCCGCACAGCCAGGTCGCCAGGTACCAGAGCAGGCCGAGCAGGGCGAACACGTTGGCGGGGGTGCCGACGCCGCCGAGGGCCGGCAGGGCCAGGTCCGAGGGGATGAAGAAGGCGAGCACCAGATAGCCGGTGAGGACGGTGGTGGAGTCCAGCCGGCGCCGCAGCAGCCCCCGGCCCTCCCTGGCCGCCTTCGGACGGCCGGCCTTCGGCGCCTTCCCGCGCCGCCGCCCGCCCCCGCGCCGCGCCCCGGCCACCGCCTCGGCCCCGAAGGCCAGCAGAAAGGCACTGGTCAGCCCGCCGATGACGACCGCCGCCACGTCCTGGAACTTGCTCTTGGTCTGCGACACCGGCGTCTGCGGCAGCACCACCGGCGCGGTGACCACCAGGTACGCGGATGGCACGGAGGCGGCCGCCTGCAGGGCCTTCAGCTGCTGGCCGGCGAAGTCGGTGAGCACGTTGGTCTCGTGCAGCACGTTCGGCCGGCTGGTGCCGGTGACGGTCAGGGTGAGCAGCGGGCCGGAGGTGTTGGCGGCGAAGCCGACCGTGTAGCGGTCGGTGACGCCGAGGCTCACCAGGTCCAGCGCCGAGTCGCTGGAGGACAGCGTCCTGATCAGCACGTCCGCGGTGACCACCAGCGAACCGCCGGCGTTGGAGATGGGGTTGCCGTAGCTCGGGGCCAGCTTGGCCACCGCGGTGGAGTCCAGCAGGGTGACCGAGCTCTGCGACTGGTAGGACACCGGGACGGTCCGGTCCAGGTACAGGCCGGCCAGCAGGCTGAGCACGGCGACCGGCAGCACCAGATACCAGCGCCTGCGCAGCACCGCATGGATCTCGCTGAGGCTCACAGACCCTCCCCCGGATCGGTGGCAGAACGCATCTGCGCCTGACAGTATCGGTTCTGACGGAAGGAATCCCGGTGTCGCCTGCTGCTGTCGTGCACGCGCTGCTCCGCCGCTGGTACGTCCTGGTCGTGGCGCTGCTGCTGACCGCGGCCGGTGCCTACCACCAGCTGCGGCCCGCCCCGCTGTACCTGAGTTCGGCCGTGGTGGTGGTCCGGCCGCCGGTCACCGGCAACCAGCCGAACCAGCTGGCGAACCTGCAGCCGGCCGTCGCCGCGGTCTCCTACGCGATCGTCGAGCAGCTCCAGTCCCCGGCCGGCGACACCGAGTTGCGGGCCGCCGGGGTGCAGGGGACGTACCAGCTGATCCCGCGCAACAGCGGCACCAACGCCACCCCGCACTACCTGATCCCCTCGCTGCAGGTGCAGACCCAGCTGGGCGACCCGACGGTGGCCGACGACTCGGTGCAGCGGATCATCCAGGTCTACGCGGCGCATCTGCAGGCCCTGCAGGACACCCAGGGGATCCCGAAGGCGTCCCGGATGACCCCCGACGTGGTGGTGGCGCCCAGCGCCGCCGAGGTGCACGGGACCAGGAGCCGCTCGCTGGCCGCGGTGGCGCTGCTGGGCTCGGTCGGCGGGGTGCTGGCCGCACTGTGGACCGACCGGTTCGCGCTGGGCCGGCGCCGCCGTCGCGATGCGGGCGGGCTGGGCGCGACGGCCCTCCCGGTCTGAGCGCGCGGCGCACAGCCTGCCGCAGCGCTGGTCGTCGCGCCCCTGGCCGCCACGCCACGGGGGGCCGAACCGCCGCCCGGCGCACCGCGGTTCGGTGCGGCACCGCGCCCCGGGACGGCAGCGCCGTTCAGCGTCCCGATGGTGAGTCCGCATCAGATGCCGCGTCGCTTCCAGGACTCCCACCAGAGCCACTCGCGGCCGCGCTCGGCCACCGCCGAGAGCACCAGCGGCTGCAGGTAGGGCATGGTCCGCGCGCCGATCCGCTGCCGCAGCCGCAGCGCGCGGTACTCGGGCAGCCGGGCGAAGCCGGGCAGGCACTGCTCGGCGAAGTCGACCAGCTCCTGCACCGGGACCACCTCGGTGCGGCCCCGGTCGTAGGCGCGGTAGGCGCGGCGCAGGGCGAAACGCGCCAGCCGGGTGTGCACCGCCGTCGACAGTTCCCCGGCCTGCGGCAGCCGGTCGGCGCACTTGTCCAGCACCGACTCGTAGGCCACCAGCCGCTGCCGCAGGTCGTCGAGCTGGCCGCCGAAGTCGGTGGTGGACATGTTGTTGCCGTGCACCCGGTAGAAGGCCTGGTCGGCCCCCTTCACATAGCCGACGTCGGCGTGCGAGGCGAGCCGCATCCACATCTCGATGTCGCCGGCGTGCGGCAGAGCCGGGTCGTAGCCGCCGACGGCGCGCTGCAGGCTGGTGCGGACCACCACCTCGGGTGAGGTGATGCAGCCGGTGCCCTCGCGGAAACGCCGTTCCAGCCACCACTGCCCGGGGTAGACCACCGAACCGGTGCCCCGGGTGCGCGCGGCCGGCAGCGGTCCGCCGTGCTGGAAGCGCAGCGGCCGGCCGTAGCAGAAGCCGGCCTCCGGATGGGCGTCCAGCAGCGCGGCCGCGCGCACCAGCGCCCCGGGGACCAGCCGGTCGTCGGCCGAGAGCAGCGCGACGTAGTCGCCGTCGGCCCACTCCAGCAGGCCCTCGTTGTAGGTGGCGATGTGGCCGCGGTTCTGCTCGTGGACCAGGACCTCGATCCTCGGGTCGGCGGCGGCCAGCTTGCGGGCGACCTCCGCGGAGTCGTCGGGCGAGGCGTCGTCGATGATCAGCACCCGCACGTCCAGGCCCTCCTGCTCGTCCAGGACGCTGCGCACGCAGTCGGCGAGGAAGTGGCCGTACTTGTAGCAGGGGATCACGACACTGAGGGTGCTCATCGGTGGGAGAACCAATCCCCGGGCCGCCTCGTGCGGAGGCGGCCCGGTGGGTACGGGTGGGACGGAGCGGGTGTGCGCGGTCAGACCAGCACCGGCACCGCCGATCCGCGGCGCTGGCCGAGGCCCTCGCCCTTCAGACCGGTGCTGGGGACCCAGCCGCCACCGGAGGAGGGACGCGGCTTGCCGCCGGGCGCGAGCTTCGTCTTGTTGGTGCTGGGGTTGTAGGGCTTCTTGGTCACCGGCACCGTGATCTCCGAGGTGCCGGGGGTGCTGACCTTGGTGGTGCCGGTGACACCGGCCACCGCACGGGTCTGCATCGCCGCCGGTGCCGCCGGGGCGGTGGTGCTGAACAGCGGGCCGACCCAGTAGTTGGCGGAGCCGGAGCTCCCGGTCGGGAAGGACGAGGCGCTGCCGTACTGGTAGACGCCGTTGGAGCTGCCGCTGACGTCGGCCGGGGCGAGCAGCGGGTAGGAGAGGTGCGCCCCGGCGAAGTAGCCGCCGTCGACGGCGTAGTTGCCGTTGGGCGCGTGGTAGGAGACCACGTAGTTGGTGCCGGCGGTGATCGCCACCGGGGTGGCGAAGTTGAGCGTCTGCCAGCCGGAGGCGGTCTCACCGGTGAAGGTTCCACTGGCGAGCAGGGTGCCGGTGTTGCTCCACAGGCTGCCGGTGTGGGTGCCGGTGTTCCCGGTGCCCTTGTAGAAGGTGACGCCGGTGACGTAGCCGGCCACCGAGGACTGGAACCGGGTGCCGAGTTCCAGCGAGTTGGCGTCGCCGGTCTCGTCGAGGGTGGCCGGGACGGTGCTGCTCGGCCACAGCTGGCAGGGGCAGTTGACCGCCGGCGGGGTGGGACTGGTGGTGAAGGTCCACGTCGTCGGCGCGGTCATGGCGTTGCCCCACAGGTCGGAGGCCTGGACCGACGCGGTGTAGGTGGTGTTCAGGGCCAGCTCGGTGGAGGGGGTGAAGGTCGCGGTGTTGGTCGCGCTCCCCATCCCCGCCGTGCCGGGCACCGCCTTGCCGCCGGCGTCCTTCAGCGTGAACACCAGCGTGCTCGTGTCGATGGCCTCGCTGAAGGTGACCGTCACCGGGGCGGTGATGGACTGGTTCGCGGAACCGAGCGTCGGCGAGGTCGCGGTGACCGACGGCGGCACGGTGCTGACCGCCGAGGTGTCCAGCACCGCGTCCACCCAGTAGTTGCTGCCGCTGGACGCCGAGGACGGGAAGCCGCCGCCGGAGCCGTAGTGGTAGACGCCGTTGCCGCCGTCGGTGCCGGACTGCAGTGCGGTCAGCGGGGCGAGCCCGGCGGCTGCGTTGCTGAAGTAGCCGCCGTCGTAGGAGTAACCGCCGCTGGGTGCGTAGTACCCGGCGACGTAGGTGGTGTTGGGCTTGACCGGAACCGGGGAGGCGAAGTTCAGCTGCTGCCAGCCGGTGGCGGTCTCGTTGGTGAAGGTACCGGTGGCCAGCAGCTGGCCGGTGCCGCTCCACAGGCTGCCGGTGTGCGTGCCGACGTTCGCCGCCGACTTGTAGAAGCGCACGCCGGTGATCGAACCGGGCACCGTGGTGCGGATCTTGACGCCGAGTTCGAGGGCGCTGCCGTCACCGCTGTTGACGGTGCCGGGCACGGCCGAGGCCGGCCACACCGTACAGGGGCACTGCTGCGGGCCGACGGTGAGCGGGACCGTGGTGACCGCGCCGATGTTGACGCTGTCGTCCACGCCGCGCACCTGGATCTGCGCCGAGCCCGTGGTGGTCGGGGTCCAGGAGTAGCTCCAGGAGCCGACCCCGGTGGCCGGGTTCCAGGTCGCGCCGCCGTCGGTGGACACCTCCACCCGGGCCACCACGGCGCCGGAGGCGGCGGACGCGGTGCCGGTGATGGTGACCGGCTTCAGCGCCGGGACGGTGAGGCCCGAGGCCGGGCTGGTCACGGTGACGGTCGGGCCGGTGGTGACGGCCGAGGCGGTGGCCGCGACCAGTCCCGACTGCAGGGTCTGCGGCTGGATGCCCATGTCCGCGATCAGGTTGACGGTGGCCTGCTGCATCCGCGGGTCCGCGGTCACCACCGTGGCGTTGGGGTCGGAGGTGGGCACGTTGGTCAGGCCCCAGGACCACTGCACCGTGCCGGTGCCGAACACCAGCGCGTGCGAGGTCTGGTCGCGGAACTCGACCAGGCTGTGCGTGGCGGTGCCGTTGCCGTAGGTGTTGCCCCAGTCCAGCCGGTAGGTGCCGTTGGTGACGTTCACCGTGGTGGAGGAGAGGTCGATCTCACCGGTGGGCCTGCTGGCGTTCGGCAGGTCGCTGTCCCACTCGTAGCCGAGGGTGCCGGTGGGGAAGGTGGCCACCTGGGTCGGGCTGAGGTTCGCCACCGAGGTGTTCCGCCACAGTCTCAGCTTGGCGTAGGTCCCCGGCACCGTGATCGCGTCGCTGCGGTAGCCGTTCACCTGGAACAAGGAGCCGGTGAGGATGTTCTCCGGTTGGTACGGGGCGCCGTTGGCGGTACTGCCCGGGTCCATCCAGGCGCCGGTCCAGACGCCGCTGGGGTCGGGCACCCCGTCCGGCGCCGGAAGCTCCAGCTTGGTCATCTTGTAGGTGACCAGGGTGCGGTTCGGGGTGTTGCTGCCGTCGGTACTCGGCGCCAGCCGGGTCTTCCAGAACACCTCGTTGCCGCTGAAGAAGGACTCGTTGACGCCGGCCTTCCGGGCCGCCAGCACATTGTTGTACTGGTCCTGGTTCCAGTACTCGTCGTGGCCCGAGGACATGAACATCTTGTGGTTCAGCAGTTCCGGGCCTCTGGTGGACACGTCGATGCCGGAGAGGTAGCTGACGTCGTAGCCGTTCTGCTCCAGCCAGGAGATCATCTCGAACTCCGAGCCGTAGACGCCGTTGTCACCGCCGATGTCCAGCGGCCGGTTGTAGCTGACCTGGTAGGCGCGGCCGTCCGGAGCCGGTCCGGTGCCCTGGTAGAGGTTCTGGCCGCCCCACTGGTTGTAGGCCTGCCAGGTCTCGTCGTCGGTCTGCACCACGACGTCGGAGTGGCTGGAGTCGTTGCGCACCACGAACGGGTAGGGCATCACGCCGTTGCCGTCCGCCTGGTCGAAGTTGGCGATGTAGAGGCCGGAGACGGCGTCGCTGGGCACGGTCCAGCTGGCGGTGACCGGCCAGGCGCCGCAGTCGACCAGCCCGGTGGTCTTGTCGGAGGCGCAGTTCAGCGGCTTGCCGTCGGGCACACCGTCGGTGACCTTGAAGTCGGGCGTGCCGTTCACGGTGCCGTCGGTGGTGAAGTTGGCGGGATAGGTCGCCGAGGCCTGGGCCGCGGTCGACAACTCGCGGGCGCCGTCCCCGCCGTAGTAGCCGAGCCGGTAGACCTCGACGTGGTAGGGGATCGGCGACTGGACCTTGAACTGGACGGTGTCACCGGCCTGGTAGCTCTGCTGGTCGGTGAACCCCTCGACGTTTCCGTAGGCGTTGGGTGAGAACCAGCTCGACATCGGGCTGCCCGGCTTGGAGTTCTCGCAGACGACGGGGTTCATCCCGCTCCCGCACGGGTCGGCCGCCGCGTGGGCCACCCCGGCCGCGGGCAGGACCGCGGTGATCAGGGCCGCGACCAGGGCGAGCAGGGCGCCCTGAATCGTGCCGATTCTTCTGTTGTTGTGCATCGCAACCTCTCAGGTGGAGCAAGAAGCAATATCTGACTCGGCGCCAATGGGGTCGGGGTCAGTGGGGGCGACGTCAGCTGAGGGCGTCGGCGAGTGCGGACACGACCTGCTGCTGCTGCTCGGACGTGATCTGGGGGTAGAGCGGCAACGACAGGATCCGGTCCGCGGCTTCTTCGGCATGCGGAAAATCCCCGCGACGGTGGCCGAGGTGGGCGAACGCGGGAGTGAGGTGGACCGGGGCCGGGTAGTGCACGCCCGCTCCGATGCCGCCCGCGTTGAGCTTGCCCACGACCGCGTCGCGGTCCACTCCGGCGACACGAATGACGTAGAGGTGCCAGACCGGCACGTTCCCCTCGTCGGTCACCGGCAGTACCACCCGGCCCGCCGACACCAGGTCGGCCAGCAGGGCGTCATAGCGCGCGGCAGCGGCCCGACGGGCCGCGTTGCCCTCGGCCAGCCGCGCCAGCTTGGCCCGCAGCACGACGGCCTGCAGCCCGTCAAGGCGGCTGTTGAACCCGGCCACGTCGTGGCGGTACTTGGCGACGCCGCCGTGGTTGGCCAGTGCCCGTACCAGCCCGGCCAGTTCCTCGTCGTCGGTCAGCACCGCGCCGGCGTCGCCGTAGGCGCCGAGGTTCTTGCCCGGGTAGAAGCTGGTGGCCGCGATCCCGCTGCCGGTGGCGGAGCCACCGGTGGGCGTGCTGCCGGCGGTGCGGCCGGCGCGGGTCGCCCCCTGGCTCTGCGCCGCGTCCTCCACGATCCGCACGCCGGACGGCAGTGCCGCGGCCAGCTCGGCGACGGCGGCGCACTGCCCGTACAGGTGCACCGGGACGACCGCCCGGGTCGCGGCGCCGACGGCGGCCAGCGCCGCCCCCGGGTCCATCAGCAGGGTGTCCGGACTGCAGTCCACCAGGACCGGTCTGGCGCCGGCCCTGGCCACCGCTCCCGCGGTGGCGATGAAGGTGTTGGCCGGCAGCACCACCTCGTCGCCGGCCTTCACGCCGACGGCGCGCAGCGCCAGTTCCAGGGCGTCGGTACCGTTGGCCACGCCGACGCAGTGCGCCACCCCGGCGAACTCGGCGTACTCGCGTTCGAACTCGCGCACCTCGTCACCGCCGATGAAGGCGGTGGCGGCGAGCACCCGTTCGAACCCGGCCCGGACCTCGTCGGCGACCTCGGCATGAGCGGCCTTGAGGTCCACCAGTGGAATCTGCTTCATCGTCCCGTTCTCCCCGTTGACTCGGACGGCCGAAGGCCGCCCTGACTCCCCTGCGACTCCACGGCGTCGGCGATCGGACCTGCCGGTCCGGCCTCCGCCGCCGCCGCGATCCTTTCGGCGGCGATCTTTTCCGCGGCGATCCTTTCGGTGCGGACCTCGTCGAGTGCCGAATCCGGCGCCCTGCGCCGTGCGCGGGCGGGAACGCCGACCCAGGTCTGGCCCGGCGGCACGTCGCCGAGCACCGCGCTGCCCATGCCGACCAGCGACCAGGCACCGACCGTCACGCCCTCCCGGACCAGGGCCCCCGCCCCCAGGTAGGCACCCCGGCTGATCCGTACCGAGCCGCCGAGGCGGACCCCGGAGGCGATCGTGGCGAAGTCCTCCACCACGTCGTCGTGGGTGAGCACGGTGTGCGGCATCACCGCGACATGCGCCCCCACCGTGACCGCCGCCGTCAGCACGGTGTGCGCCAGCAGCACCGAGCCCGGACCGACGGACGAACTGCGCGACACCACCGCGGTGGGGTGCACCACGGTGGCGTAGCGGTGCCGCGGCAGACCCAGCCGGCGCACCAGCCGGGCCCGCGAGGCGTAGTCCCCGGGGCTGCCGACGCAGGCCACCACCTCGACGTCGGACGGCAGCTGGTGTACCAGGTCGCAGCCGCCCAGCACCGGGACGCCGTCCACGGCGCCGCCGTGCAGGGCGGGGTTGTCGTCCAGGTGTCCGAGCAGCACGCGGCGACCGTCGTCGAGGACGGCCTGCGCCGTCTCCCTGGCGAGGCCGCCCGCGCCGAGGATCACCAGGCCGCTCATCCGCCGGCCCGAACGCGGACGACTTCGGCGCGGGCCGCCTGAACCCGCAGTACCTCCACCACCCGGTCCTGCTGGGCCTCCGTCATGGTGTGGAACAGCGGCAGGATCAGCGAGTCGCGGCTGATCCGCTCGGTCACCGGCAGCGGTCCGGCCGGATGCCCCCGGTAGGCGGGCTCCAGGTGCGAGGCCATGATGCCGCGCCGGGCCGACACCCCGGCCTCGGCCAGCACCGCCAGCAGCGCGTCCCGGCCGACCGGGAAGTCCGGGTCCGGCAGCACCCAGTAGGACTGGAAGTTGCCCTGCCCGTACGCCGGGTCGGCGACCGGGGTCAGCCCCGGCACCTCCCGCAGCAGCGCGGTGTACCGCGCCGCCAGCTGCCGGCGCCGGGCCACCACCTCGTCCAGCTTCCCGAGCTGCACCAGGCCGACGGCGGCCTGGATGTCGGTCATCCGGTAGTTGTAGCCGACCTCCAGGTAGCTCTCCAGGACCGGAGTGCTGCTGGCGTGACGCTGCGCGGCCGAGGCGTTCATGCCGTGCTCGCGCAGCCGGCGCAGCCGCTCGGCCCAGCGGGCGTCGTCCAGCGTGAGCATGCCGCCCTCACCGGTGGTGATCACCTTGCGCGGGTGGAAGGACCAGGCGGCGAGCAGCGCGCCCTGCCCGACCGACTTCCCGCCGACGGTCGAGCCGATGGCGCAGGCGGCGTCCTCGACCAGGGGCAGGTCCCAGTCCGCGCAGGCCGCGCGCAGCGCGTCCACGTCGGCGGGCACCCCGCCCTGGTGCACGGCCAGCACCGCCCGGGTGCGCGGGGTGCGCACCGCGTCCACCGTCGCCACCGTCAGGTTGCCGGTGGCGAGTTCGACATCGGCGAAGACCGGCACGGCGCCCAGGTAGCGCACCGCGTTGGCGGTGGCGATGAACGACAGCGACGGCACCACCACCTCGTCACCGGGGCCCAGCTCCAGCGCGATCAGCGCCAGGTGCAGCGCGGTCGTGCAGGAGCTCACCGCGACGGCGTGCTCGGCGCCGACCCGCTCCGCGAAGGCCCGCTCGAACTCCGCGACCCGGGGGCCCTGGGCGACCCAGCCGGAGCGCACCGCGTCCGCCGCGGCCTGGGCCTCCTCCTCGCCCAGCCACGGGATCATCACCGGGATCCGCTCCGGCGCCTGCGCTGCGGCGCTCACGCCTCACGCTCCGCGCGCCACCAGGCCACCAGGTCCCGCAGACCGTCCCGCAGACCGATCTCGGCGGTGAAGCCGAGCCGTTCGGCGGCCCGGCTGGTGTCGGCGAGCCGGCGGGTCACCCCGTTCACCGCGCGGGCCGGACCGTGCACCGGCTCCAGGTCCGAGTCCATCGCCTCCAGCAGGCCGACCGCCAGCTCGCGCAGGCTGGTCTCGGTACCGCTGGCCACGTTGAACACCTGGTCGGTCAGCTCCGACTCGGCCGCCAGCAGGTTCGCTCTGGCGATGTCCCTGACGTCGACGAAGTCCATGGTCTGGGTGCCGTCGCCGAGGATCAGCGGCGGCTCGCCCGACTCGATCCGCTCCATCCAGCGGATCAGCACCTCGGTGTACAGGCCGTGGATGTCCATCCGCGGCCCGTACACGTTGAAGTAGCGCAGCGCCACGTAGTCCAGCCCGTACATGGCGTGGAAGCTGCGCAGCATGCCCTCGTTGAACGCCTTGGCGGCGCCGTAGAAGGTGTCGTTGTGGTACGGGTGGTGCTCCTCGGTGGTGGGGAAGGTGTCGGCGAGGCCGTAGACCGACGCCGAGGACGAGGCGACGACCTTGCCCACCCCGGCCGCGGCCGCCGCCTCCAGCACGTTGAAGGTGCCGTCGACCATCACCTCGTTGGCCAGCCGGGGTTCCTCCGCGCACTGGGTGATCCGGATCGCGGCGAGGTGGAACACCAGCTCAGCGCCGTCGGTGACCTTCCGTACCGTGGCGGCGTCGCGGATGTCGCCCTCGACGACCTCCACGACCCCGCTCCGCAGGGCCCGGGCCAGGTTGGCCGTACGCCCCCGTACGAAGTTGTCGAGCACGACGACCTCGCGTGCCCCCTGGCCGACCAGCAGGTCGACCAGATTGGACCCGATGGTGCCGGCTCCCCCGGTGACCAGGACCCTCTTGCCTCGTACGCTGCTCAACGCTGTTCCCTCACTGAGTAGTTCGTCCGGCCTCGGTTGTCGACCGTGCTTGCGTGGACCGTGCCTGCGTGGACCCCGCCGTGGGTGGTCAGCGGCCCGCTCTGAGGCCGACCACCGCGCCGCGGAACTCCAGGCTCCGGGACGCGGCCTCCAGGACGTCCAGCACCCGCAGGCCGGCCCGGCCGTCGGTGAGCGGGGCCCGGTTGCCGCGGATCGCGCCGGCGAACTCGTCGACCATGCTGCGCAGGGCCTCCTTCTCGCCCAGCGCGGGAGCGACCATGTCGCCGGTCCGGTAGGAGACCAGCATGTCCCGGCGCTCGTCCGCGCCGATCTCCTGCGGCGCGGCCAGGTCCACCCCCCGGTCGAAGACCGCGACCCGCTGCGCCGGGTTCATGTCGTCCCAGATCAGCGTGCGCTTGGCGCCGCCGACCATGGTGGTGCGGACCTTGGTCGGCGACAGCCAGTTGACGTGCACGTGGGCGATCGCGCCGGTGTTGAGCTGGAGCGTCAGATAGGCCACGCAGGCCTGCCCGGCGCCGATCGGGTCGGCGCCGTGCGCGGCGACCGCGACCGGCTCGACGTGGTCGGGAAGGATGAAGTCGAGGATGGAGAGATCGTGCGGGGCCAGGTCCCACAGCACGTCGATGTCCTTCTGGACCAGCCCCAGGTTGATCCGGACCGAGTCCACGAAGTGGATCTCGCCGAGCTCGCCGGACCGGACCAGCTCCCTGATCCTGACCACCGCCGGGGTGTAGCAGAAGGTGTGATCGCACATCAGCGTGAGACCGCGCTGCTCGGCCTCCTCGACCAGCCGGGCGCCGTCGGCGTAGGTGGCCGCCAGCGGCTTCTCCACCAGCACGTGCTTTCCGGCCCGCAGCGCGGCCAGCGCCACGTCCAGGTGCGTACCGGCGGGCGTGGCCACCGCGACGGCGTCCACCGACGGGTCGGCCAGCACCGCCGCCAGGTCGGCGGTCGCCTGGACGGTGGAGTAGCCGCCCAGCACCCGCTCGGCCCGGCTCACGTCCAGGTCGCACAGCCAGCGCAGCCGGAACTCCGGACTGGCCTGGAAGTTGCGGACCAGGTTCGGGCCCCAGTATCCGGCGCCGACGACCGCGACACCCAGCGGCTCCGTCACAGTGCTCTCCCTCTGACCCTTGAAGTCATTGCCGTCGAAGTCATTACCGTCACGGCCGTTGACACTGCTGCTGCCGTCGTTCACGCCGCCGCCGCTGCGGGCGCGCCTGTTTGACGTCATGTCAGTACGCCCCCGTCCCGCGCACCACGGCCGGTGCCGTGCGCATCAGGATGGAGAGGTCCAGGCCCACCGACCAGTTGTCCACATAGCCGAGGTCCAGCCGGACCGCCTCGTCCCAGGGCAGGTCCGAGCGGCCGCTGACCTGCCACAGCCCGGTCAGTCCCGGCTTGACCAGCAGCCGGCGCTTGACCTCCTGGGTGTAGGCCTCCACCTCCTCGGGCAGCGAGGGGCGCGGACCGACCAGCGACATCCGGCCGCCGGCCACGTTGAGCAACTGCGGCAGCTCGTCCAGCGAGTAGCGGCGCAGCGCCGAGCCCACCCGGGTCACCCGGGGGTCCTTCTTCACCTTGAACAGCAGTCCGTCGCTGTTCTCGTTGAGGTGCGCCAGTTCCTCGCGGAACGCCTCGGCGTCCTCGCGCATGGTGCGGAACTTGTACATGGTGAAGTGGTCGCCGTAGCGGCCCACCCGGCGCTGGCGGAAGAACACCGGGCCCGCGCTGTCCAGCCGGACCATCAGCGCCACCGCGAGCAGCAGCGGCGCCAGCAGCAGCAGCAGCGCCGTGGCCAGCGACCGGTCCAGCAGTTCCTTGGGCAGTCTCGGCAGCCGCGACAGTCTCGGCGCCCGGACGTACATCAGCGGCACGCCGTTCACCGGCCGGGTGACCAGCCGGGACGCGTCCATGTCGGCCAGTACCGGGGCCACCAGGAAGTCCGCGGCCTGGGCGGCGGCGATCCAGGAGAGCCGGCGCAGTACCGAGGCGTCGATCTCCGGTGCGGGCAGCACCAGCACGGCGGTGCTGCCGGTGGCGCGGACCACTCCCGACACGTCGCCGAGGCCGCCGCGGACCGTCACGCCCAACTCGCTGACCAGCGGCGCGTTCACCGGGTCGGTCAGGCAGACGCCGGCCACCCGCAGGTCCTGGGCTCCGCCGCGGTTCAGCACCGCCAGCAGTTCCACCACGCTGCGCGAGGGGCCGACCAGCACCGTGCCGTTCCGGTCGCGGCCTCTGGACCAGCGGCGGTGCAGCCGGTGCCGCAGCACCCAGCGGGCGGCCAGGGCGATCACGGCGGCGGGTGCCGCCGCCATCATCATGTCGTGCAGCAGTTCCGAGTCATGGACGAGCCACAGGTAGGCGAGCGCGGCCAGGGCGGGCAGCGCGAGGGCGCCGCGTAACACCCGCCGGTACTCCTCGGTCCCCAGACCCAGGGCGCTGCGGTCGTACGCCCGGTACGCGCACATGGCGGCGATCCAGGCGGGCGGCAGCCCCAGTGCCACGGCCCAGCGCCCGTAGGCACCATGCACCACGCTTGCGGCCACCACGGCGGCCAGGCCGTCGGTGACCAGCAGGATCACCCGGTACTTACGTTCCCAGGCTCGTCGGCGGACTCCTAAGTTTCGGTGTTCCACGACCTGACGCTCATGCGTGACCGGCTCAACGGCCATGCGACCCCCCACCAAGGTGCTCGACGCACTCCGCCGCGACCTCCGGCCCTCCCCGTGTCCGCCCAGCCGGAATCCAGCGGGGAGGGGTGGGGGGTGCGGGCTCGGCGGTGTCGGCGCGAGTACATGGCTCGTACACCTGATCGAGCACAGGTCAACGGCCGCGCGTTACCCCCCGCAGCCGCCACCCGGCACCGACCCGGATTGACGTGTACTGGCGGACTCACGCATCCGACGGGAGCCCGGTGGAGCCTGTAGCAGTTCTCAGCTCATCCCAAGGGTCCCAGTCGTTGGACAACGACCGCTTCCGTACCGATGACCAATCGGTACACCTGGGCGAACAAACCGCTGTACTTGCGTTTCTCTTGTTGTTACCGGGTGTCGGCTCTGATCGGCAGGGTGTCTCCCCACCTCGACCGGGCCGACGGCGTTCAATCTAGACCACTCTGCTCAACCGGGGGAACAGTTGGACAAATACTCAGACTCATCCCTACGTCTAGGGTCATACTGCCCAGGTGACGAGCATTGTGATCCCGGCCCACAACGAAGGACGCGTCCTCGGCCGAACCCTGGACGCGGTGCTGGGAAGCGCTCCTGACGGACCGTCCACGGACGGTTTCGACGTCCTGGTGGTGTGCAACGGCTGCACCGACGACACCGCGGAGACGGCCCGTCGCCGGGGGGTGCGGGTGCTGGAACTGCCGGAGCCCTCGAAGCACGCGGCACTGCGGGCCGGTGACGAGCTGGCCCACGGATTCCCCCGGGTCTACCTGGACGCGGACGTGGTGATCAGCGGCGCCGACCTGCGGACCCTGACCGGGGCCCTCGGTGACGGGGTGCTGGCCGCCGCGCCCGGACGGGACCTGCCGCTGGACGACTGCGACTGGCGGGTCCGGGCGTACTACCGGGTCTGGCAGCGGCTTCCGGCCGTCCGGGCCGGTCTGTTCGGCCGGGGTGTGATCGCGGTGTCCGAGGAGGGGCAGCGCCGGCTCGCCGCGCTGCCCCCGCTGATGGCCGACGACCTGGCGGCCTCACTGGCCTTCGGCCCGGACGAGCGGAAGGTGGTCGAGCTGGCCCGGGTCACCGTCCATCCGCCGCGCACCTGGCCGGATCTGATCCGTCGTCGGGTCCGGGCGGACACCTCCTCGACCCAGCTGGAGCGCCACCAGCGCCAGGCCGCGGCCGACGGCGCGCAGCCCGCGGCCCACCCCACCGCCCGTACCAGCAAGGCGGATCTGCTCGCCCTGATGCGCGCCGAACCGGCGCTGATGGCCTCGGTACCGGTGTTCGCCGCCGCGGCGGTCATCGCCCGGCGCCGATCCCGGGAGGCCGTCCGGGTCGGGGACTTCGGCACCTGGCTGCGGGACGAGAGCAGCAGGCAGGCGTGATCCGGCCGATCGGCGTCCTGTCCTGCGCTGTCCTGTCCTCCCCCGTCCGGTCCTACCGTGGGAGCCGCTGACATGTACCTCGCGGACCGCTCCGCCCCCGGCGGGACGACCCCGGTGACGACGGGCACCGGTGCCAGAGCGGCCCGGGTGATCGGCACGACCGTGATCGCGCTGGGCGCGGTCAGCCTGATCACCGACGTCTCCTCGGAGATGGTCACCGCCGTGCTGCCGCTCTACCTGGTGGCCGGGCTCGGACTCAGCCCGCTCGGCTTCGGCGTGCTGGACGGCGTCTACAACGGCGTCAGCGCGCTGGTCCAGCTGCTCGGCGGGCACCTGGCCGACCGGGCCCGGAACCACAAGCTGGTCGCCGGGCTCGGCTACGGCCTGTCCGCGCTCTGCAAGCCACTGCTGCTGCTGGCCCACAGTCTCGGCCCGCTGGGCGCGGTGCTGGCCCTGGACCGCACCGGCAAGGGCCTGCGCACCGCGCCCAGGGACGCGCTGATCTCGCTGTCCACCTCCGCCGAGCACCGGGGCCGGGCGTTCGGCGTGCACCGGGCGATGGACACCGCCGGCGCGGTGCTGGGACCGGTGTCCGCCTTCCTGATCCTGCGCGCGGCGACCGGCGGCTACGACGCCGTCTTCGGCGTCAGCGCCTGCGTCGCCGCGCTGGGCGTGCTGGTGCTGGTGCTGTTCGTCCCGAGCCGACCGCGCGGCCCGGCGGGCCCCCGGCCCGGCGCCGCGCGCGGACGGGTGGATCTGCGCGAGGCGCTGTCGCTGCTGCGGCTCCCCCGGCTGCGCGCCCTGGCCGGCTGCGCCACCCTGCTCGGCCTGACCACCGTCAGCGACGCGTTCGTCTACCTGCTGCTGCAGCGCCGGGTCGGCGTCGGCGAGCAGTGGTTCCCGCTGCTGCCGCTCGGCACCGCCGTGATGTTCCTGCTGCTGGCCGTTCCGCTCGGCGCGCTGGCCGACCGCGTCGGGCGGCGCGCGGTGTTCCTGGCCGGCCACGTCGGCCTGCTCACCGCCTACGCCCTGCTGCTGTGGACGCCCGCCACCCTGGCCCTCCCCTACCTGGTGCTGGCCCTGCACGGCACCTTCTACGCGGCCACCGACGGCGTCCTGCCCGCGGCGGTCGCCGACGTCGTGCCCGAGCGGCTGCGCGCCAGCGGCCTCGCCCTGATCGGCACCGGCCAGGCGCTGGCCCGGTTCTGCTGCTCACTGGCCTTCGGCGCGGCCTGGACCGCCTGGGGCGACGGGCCCGCCCTGGCCGGCGCCGCGATCGGACTGCTCTGCTGCGCCGCCGTCGCCGGCGTGGTGCTGCGTCCCGCCCCCGCCCGATGACACCCGACCCGTCCCCACGCACCCGACGTACCCGGCTCCCCGGACGACCCGGCACACCCCGCACCACGAGGACCCCGATGACACCCCTGCGCCGCCTGCTGATCCTCACCGTCGCGGTACTGCTCTGCGCCGGTGCGGGCACCGCCATGGTCCTGCACGCCGCCTCCCGGGCCGCCGACCGGGCCAGGCCCCGGGCGGGCGGACCGGCGGTCACCGCCGGGACGGTGACCCTCGGTCAGCACGGACAGCTGGACTTCCTCAGCCAGACCCCCGGGCCGCACCTGGACGCGATCGTCAGCGTCCCGGCCGCCGACGCCCCGGCCGACCCCGGCACGGCACGCACCGCCTCCGACGTGAGCTGCCTGCGCTTCTACGCCGCCGCCGGGACCGGCGTCTGCCTCCAGTCCGCTCCCGGCGCCCTGACCCAGACCAACCGCGCGCTGATCCTGGACGCCAGGCTGCACACGCTGCGCAGCTTCCCGCTGGCGGGCACCCCCAGCCGGGCCCGGGTCTCGCCCAGCGGCCACCTGGCCGCCTGGACCGTCTTCGTCGGCGGCGAGTCCTACGGCGCGGCCTTCTTCTCCACCCGCACCTCCATCCTGGACACCCGCACCTGGCAACTGACGCCCAGTCTGGAGACCTTCGCCATCACCCTGGACGGGCACGGCTACCGGGCCGCCGACACCAACTTCTGGGGTGTCTCCTTCGCCGCCGACGACGACACCTTCTACGCCACCCTGGGCACCGGCGGCCGCACCTACCTGGTCCGCGGCTCGCTCTCGCGGCGCACCGTCACCACCCTGGTGCAGAACGTCGAATGCCCCTCGCTCTCCCCCGACGGCACCCGCATCGCCTTCAAGAAGCGGGTGCTCCCGGGCGCCGCGTTGTGGCACGAGTACGTCCTCGACCTCGGCACCCTTCAGGAGACCCCGCTGGCCGAACACCGCAGCGTGGACGACCAGGCCACCTGGCTCGACAACAGCACCGTCGCCTACTCCCTCCCCAGCAACGGCAGCGTCAGCGGATCCGACCTGTGGACGGTCCCCGCCGACGGCACCGGCACCCCGCACCTGCTGCTCCCCGGCGCCTTCTCCCCCGCCCCGCAGTAGGCGGTCCTCCCGGGGCATCAGCCTTCCGCGCCTGCCGGGATGAGGTGGCGTCAGCTGCCGATCGGGGGCCCGGACGTCCCGGGCAGGTCCGCGAAGGGGTCGATCCGGTCCGCATAGCGGCCGTGCCCGGCGACCGCCATGCCCTGCGAGTACTCGATGCCCGCCGAGGCCAGTGCGTCGGCGAGGGACCGCGAGGGAGCCAGCACCGCCCGGTAGTCCGGCTCCGGCATCCGCACCAGCTGCGGCAACCGCGGCAGCCCCGGCCGCGCCGCCGATGCCGCGGCGTCGACGCGGGCCTCGACCTCGCCCCAGTAACCGGCCATCTTCGCCCCGCCCAGCACCGCCGTGCAGGCCAGCGGCGCGAGCAGGGCCAGGTTGGTCGGGTTGTCGAAGACGAAGGCGTCCGCGCGGCCGTCCGCCGCCGCCAGCCTGCCGTCCGGCTCCAGCCTCCGGGCCTGGGTGGCCGAGGCCAGCAGCGCCTCGGCCCAGGGCCCGTGGGCCGAGGCGCCAGGCCGCTCGGCGATCCCCCGGACGTACTCGACCAGCAGGTCGAGCGGCAGGTAGAGGGTGCCCCCGGCGCCGTGCAGTCCGGCCGCGCGCTCCACCGTCGCGGTCAGCAGCAGGTGCGACACGGCGCGGTCGGCCCCGTGCCGGGCCAGCTCAGCCGCCTCCCGGTCGGCACCGTGCGCGGACGGCGGCACCGTCTCCAACGGCGGCAGGCTCGCCACCACCACATGCTTGTTCTTCTTGTTGCGGGTGAACAGCGTCTCCCGGGTCAGCGCACCGTCCCGGTCCAGGTACCACCAGGCGTAGGGCCGCCAGCCCAGGTCGGAGAAGTTGACGTGGGTCAGCGCCACCCGGAGATGGAACAGGTCCGGGTCGACGGTCTGCAGGTGCCGGGCGTACCAGCCGACTCCGGCGCGCGGGAAGAAGACGTTGGGGCTGGCGTGCGGCAGCGTCACCACCACCCGGCGCGCGGCGGCGAACCGGTCCAGCCCGGCGTCGTCCAGCCCCAGCACGGCGAGGCCGTCCCGGAAGGCGTCGTCCCCGGCCGAGGGCAGCAACTCCCGGCGCCGGGAGCGCAGCCAGTCGCAGAGGCCGGCACGAAGCTCCGACCCGACGGCGGTGCCCTGACCCGTCGCCATCAGGCCGTCCCCACGGCGGGAGCGCGCAGGCTCTGCCCGAACAGCAACCAGCCGATCCAGAACGCGGCCAGCACCCCGGCCAGCACCACCGAGGCGGTGCTCAGCCCGAAGACCTCGATCAGCGTGCCGGCGGCCAGCGAGAACGAGGCCTTGGCCAGCGAGGCGACCACGTTGCGGGCCACCGCGAACTGTCCGATCTCCTGCGGCCTGGGCAGCTGGTTGGTCAGCACCTGCATGCAGATCACATGGGCGGTGATGGTCACCGTGATCAGGAAGCTGAGCAGGCCGGCCGGATAGCGGCTCGGCAGCGTCGCCAGCAGCAGGGCCAGCGCCGCGGTCGCGGGCAGCGCCCAGCCCATCACCTGACCCGCCGTCACCAGGTTCGCCGAGAGCAGCAGGCTGGCGGTGATGCTGCCGCCGATCGCGACGATGCCCAGAATCGCGTAGTAGGACGGCTGGTCCGGGGCGACCTGCCTGGACAGCGGCACCAGCAGGATCGCGATGAACTGCAGCGCACCGCTGCTGGGTACGGAGAACACCAGCACGGACACCAGCGCGCTGCTCCAGCGGATCTTCCCGACCGCCCCACCGCGCACGGCCCGTTCCGGCTCCGCACCGCCCGCCACGCGCACGGCCGTTCCCGCGGCGAGCCGTCCGTCCCCCTCATCCCGGTAGTCGCCGACGCCCGCGCCGTCCCTGGCCGCGCACTCGGCGGCCTCGGCGCCCCTGGTGCCGAGCGCCAGCGAGCCCGCGCTCGCCGCGTAGGCGACCGCGGCGCAGAGCAGCCCGGCGGCGATCCAGCCCTGGGTGAGCACCAGGCCGGCCAGCCCGGCCCCGGCCACCTGGCCGATCAGCGAGACCGAGGAGGAGGTCTTCAGCAGCTGCGCCGCGTCCTGGTCCGCGAAGGCCAGCCGGATCAGCCGGTTCAGCGCGGCCTTGTTGAGCATCTTCGCCAGCGACAGCACCACCTGGACCACACCGATCACGGTGAGCACCAGCGCCACCGCGTGCCCGGCCGCCAGCTGCTGCACCCCGAGCACGGTGGAGGTGCAGGCCAGGGTCAGGTTGGTGCTCCGGGCGATCCGGTCGGCCCGGCCCCGGTCCGCGATCCGTTTGAACAGCAGCCCGATGACGGCGGCCGGCAGATAGCCGAGCATCACCATCACGCTCACCAGGAAGGCGTTGTGGCTCAGGTCGTAGACCAGCCACAGCAGCACGATTCCCTGGCAGCCCTCGGCCAGCGATCCGAACAGGAAGTACAGCAGGAACAGCAGCGTGCGGGACCGCCGGGTGCTGACGGCGGCCGGCAGCGTCTCGGTCACCACGTCCGTACCCGTCCTTCCCTTCGGGTGCAGAGCGCGTGCAGGTCGGTGAAGGTCTGCCGGGCGCCGGCCGCGCTCTCCCGGTCGAAGAACACCAGGTGGGTGAAGGCACTGGTACTGCCGTCCTTGGCGGCCTGCCGGACCTTGGAGCTGCCCGGCGAGACCGAGACCACGCCCGGCAGTTCGAGGATCTGCGCGTCGGAGAGGGTACGGCCGCGCAACGCGTGGATGGACACCCCGATCACCCCCCGGTGCCGGCTCCCGCTGTTCGGGTCCAGGGCGCTGTTCGGGTCCGTCCCTGTATTCGGGTCCGGCGCGGCGTCCAGCCCCGACGGCAGGCCGATCTGGGTACGGAGGTGCTCCTCCCACAGGTTGACGCCGTAGAAGCGGCCGATCGACTCGGCCACCCCGCCCCCGGCCGGACGCAGCCCGATCTCGCCGAACAGCAGTTCGCCGCCCGACTCGAACAGTTCCAGGTGGAACACGAAGTCGGTGGCGTCCACCGCGCCCACCAGTTTCCGCGCCGCGGCCACCGCGGCCTCCCGGCGCCGGTCGCCCGGGGCGAGGTGGTAGCTGGCGCAGTTGCCGCCGATGGTCCGCAGCAGCGGCTCGCTGTAGACGGAGGGCTGCACGAAGCGCAGTTCGCCGTCCCGCACCACGCCGTCGCAGTGCAGTTCGCAGTCGACGTCGACCGCCTCCTCCACCAGGTAGAGCGAGTCGGCGGTGCCGAGGAACCTCAGCGCCTCGGCCGTCTCCAGCATCCGCACGCCCCGGCCGGCCGAGCCGGACAGCGGCTTGATCACCACCCGCGGCGGCACCGGGCCGTGCTCCGCGAGCTCCAGGAAGTCCCCGGCCAGCCAGAACGCGGCGGTCGGCAGGACGTCGCCCAGGGTCTGCTTCATCCGGGCCTTGTTGGTGGCCCGCACCGCCTGGTCGTAGCTCAGCCCGGGCAGGCCGTAGCGGGTGCGCAGGAAGCCCCCGAAGGCGAGGTCCTGCTCGGAGGTGGCGACCGCGTAGGAGAACGGGGTGTGCGCCATCACCGAGTCCACCACCGCGAGGGTGTCGCCGTCCGGCGCGAACGCCCGCACCGCGCGGGCGCCGAGGACCGGGGAGCGCGACTCGACCAGGTCGATGAAGTCGACCTCGGTTCTGAACCTGACCCGGGCCCGCTCGAACAGCGGCTTCTCGGTCCGCAGGACCAGGGCGCGCGGGCTACGCATCAGCGGACCCGGTAGAGCCGGACCCGGTGGAGCCGAATCTGTTGGAGCTGACGAGGTCGGCTATCAGCCGGGTCAGCCGTTCCCCGTCGGGCGCGGCCACCACGGCGTGTCCGACCCGGCCGTAGATGCGCTCCCGGACGTCGTCCCCGTCCGGGAAGTCCAGCTCGACGATCGGGAAGCGCTGCTCGAAGTCGGCCCGGGTCAGTGGCACGCCCTCGAACCGGCGCAGGTAGACGAAGCCGTAGTACTGCTCCGGCGACGCCGGTCGCCCCGCCGGTTCCAGCAGCGGCTGCAGCGGCTCGCCGAGCGCGACGGCCGCCACCGCCTCGTACAGGTTGATGCCGTAGGTCAGTTCGACCACCTCGGGGACGTGCGCGCCGGCCAGCCGCAGCCCGCACTCGCTGAACACCAGCGCGTCCTGGCCGTCGTCGAAGGCCTCCAGGTGGAACACGCAGTCCGGGGTGCCGAGCGCGCCCAGGCTCTCCGCCAGCAGTTCCCCGGCCCGCCGGAAGAGCTCCGGGTGCTCCTCGCGGGACAGCGTCTGGTCGGCCAGGACGCCACCGGAGTTCCAGGCGATCGGGGACTCGTGGTAGCCGCCGATCGAGAACCAGCGGACCCGGCCCCCGGCCCAGACGCCGTCGGCGTGGATCTCCCTGCCGGTCATGAACGACTCCGCGACCAGCGAGGCGCCGGTCAGCGGCGGGTTCTCCTTGAGATAGCGGCGGAACTCCTCCTCGGTGCCGACCCGCACGGTCCGCACCGAGCCCGCGCCGTTCGAGGGCTTCACGATGAACGGCGTCCCCAGCTCGCCCGCCACCTCCTCGAACGAGCTGTCCGCGGCGAGATACCGGCATCGGGCCCGGCGCACGGTCTCCGGGAGCGCGGTCTTCTGCAGGTACTTGTCCCGGAACCTGAGCGCCGTCGCCGGGCTGCCGCCGACGGAGACGCCGAAGTGCTCCCGCACCAACTCGGCGCTGAACACCGCCTCCTCGTGCGTGGTGACCACGCCGACCACGTCCCGCAGCTCGGCGGCCAGCACCGCGCGCAGCACCTCCTGCGCGTCCTCCAGACCGGCCACCAACCGGTAGGGCCGGTCCTCCAGCGCGCTCTTGACCTTGGCCACGACATGGAACACGTCCAGGCCGCGCCGGGCGAGTGCCCGGTCGAGGCCCTTGCGGTAGCCGAGTACGACCACGGTGCCCATCACTAAGCTCCCATCGACAGTTGGTACAGGTCGTGTTCACCGGTGGGGAACGGTTCGAGGTAGCGGTAGCCGTGCCGGACGAAGAAGTCGACGTTGCCGGTCAGGCTGCGGCGCAGGGCGATCCGCACGGTGCGGTGCCCGGCCGAGCGGGCCCGCACCGCGACCTCGTCCAGCAGCGCCCCGGCGTGGCCCCGGCGCCGGGACTCCGCCCGGGTGGCCAGGAAGCAGAGGGTGTACCAGTCGCCGTCCGGGTAGTGCTTGACGCAGCCGGTGACCTGGTCCGCCTCCCGGGCCACCAGCCAGGTGGCCAGCTCCGCGGCGACCGAGTCGGCGTTCTCCCGCAGCGCGGTCGGCCTGAACCGGGCCGCGAACGGCCAGTACGCGCCGTCCAGCACCGCCAGGATCGCGGCCACGTCAGCGCCCCCGGCCGCGCCGACACTCGGCGGCGTCACCTCAGCTCCCGGCCCCGGCGGGCGGCAGCTGCACGGTGAACAGCTCCGCCCGGTACGGGACGGCGACCTCGGCGCCGTCGTCACCCCCGTCGCCCTCGGCGAAGCCGTGCACCAGGTCGCGCAGCCGGTCCCCGAACACCTCACCGTGCGCGGCGATGGCCCGCTGCGCCTGGGTGGACGAGCGGGACATCCCGATGAACTCGTCCGGGTGCATGCGCTTCACCCAGACCGCGGTCGCGGTCTCGACCCGGGCACCGGTGCCCGCGAAGCCTTCGGCGAGCTCGGCGGCGAAGTCGAAGTCCCGGTAGGACCGGCTGTAGCCGGGGCTGAACTCCTCCAGCAGCACCTCGTAGGTGTTCAGGAACGGGCTCGCCGTGAAGTCGCGGTTGTTCTGGATGACGGCGACCAGGCCGCCCGGGTTGAGGCAGTGGCGCGCGGCGGCGAGGAAGCGCGGCCGGTCCATCCACTGGAACGCCTGCGCCGCGAGCACCAGGTCGACCCCGGCCATCGACTCCAGGAAGGGTTCGGCCGGGCCCACCGCCCAGTCCACCTGCGGGAACTTGGATCGGCCCACGGACACCATGTCCGCCGAGAGGTCCACCGCCCGGTAGCGGCTGCGCGGATCCGTCAGCGGGATCAGCCCCTCCAGGCCGACGCCGGTGCCCGCGCCGGTGTCCACGATGTGCGGGACCACCGTCCCGGTCAGCCGGTCGGCGATCCGCCGCATCAGCTCCGCGGGGTAGCGCGGGCGGTAGCGGTCGTAGTCCACCGACAGTCCGTCGAACTTCTGCCGTGCAGCTGCCATGGTTCGTCACCTTCCCTGTGGTCCTACCGGGGTTGTCTGTGAGGGCTCCACGTCCTGGTGGGCCTGCGCGGCGGCCGGGGGCCGCGTTCGGGCGAAGACCAGCGGCAGCAGCCCGCCTGCCCGCACCATCTCGATCATCATCGGAGCCGGTGGCCGGAACGGGACGGACACACCGGGCCCGGTCAGCCGACCCCGGGTCAGGTCCAGTGCCACCCGCGCGCCCTCGGCCGGCAGCGCCGACTTCTCCGTCTCCACGGCGGCCTCCACGGCGGCCTCCACCGCCGGCAGGCCGAGGTTCCAGCAGTTGCGGTAGAAGATCCGCCCGAACTCGGGCGCGACCACCAGCCGGACCCCGGCCGCCAGCAGGGCGCTGACCGCCTGCTCCCGGGAGCTGCCGATCCCGAAGATGTCCCGGCTGACCAGCGCGTCCCCGGGACGGAAGGTCGCCGCCAGGCCCGGGAGCCGGTTCTCGAACACGTGCGGGGCCATCAGCGCCGGATCGGTGAACCGGTGCTTGTAGCGGGCCGGGATGATGTCGTCCGTGGAGATCTCGCCCTCCACCCGGCGCACCTTGAGCTCACCGGTCCACATGGCACACCAGCTCGTCCGCGCTCGGGATCCGTCCGATCAGCGCCGCGCTCGCGGCCACCAGCGGCGAGGAGAGGTAGATGTCCGCGTCCGGATTGCCCATCCGGCCCCGGAAGTTGCGGTTCATCGTGGACAGCACCCGTTCGCCCGCGGCCGGCACCGTGCCCTGGGTTCCGACGCAGGCGCCGCAGCCGGCCGGGGTGACCAGCGCCCCGGCCCGGGTCAGCGTCTCCAGGTAGCCCAGCCGGAGCGCCTCCGCGTACACCCGGCTGGAGCCGGGGGTGACCAGGAAGTGCACATCGGGGTGGACCGACCGGTCCCTCACGATCCGGGCCGCCTCGGCGATGTCCTCCAGCCGGCCGTTGGTACAGCTGCCGAGGAAGACGTAGTCGATCCGCTCGCCGGCGGCCAGGTCGATGTCGACGCTGTTGCGCGGCGAGTGCGGCATCGCGATCCTCGGCCGCAGCCCCTCGATGGACAGCTCCAGCACCGCCGCCCCGGCCGGCGGCCGGATCGGCACCAGCCCGTCCCCCCGGCCCGGGGCGTCCGGCAGGAACACGCACTTGGCGCCCAGCTCGACGCCCATGCTGGCGACCGAGGCGGCCGAGTCCAGCGACAGCGAGGCCGCCCAGTCCCCGGTCCACTCCACCGACTTGTAGAGGAACGGCCGCTGCCCGAAGACCCGCAGCACTTCGAGCACCACGTCCTTGGGACGCAGCGCGGGATGCCCCTGGCCGTGCACCCGCAGCCACACCGTCTCCGGGACCTTCAGCCAGGTCTGCCCGGTGACCATGGCGGCGGCGATGTCCGAGGCGCCCATCCCCAGCGCCAGCGACTGCACGGCGCCGCCGGTGCAGGTGTGCGAGTCGGAGCCCAGCACGATGGAGCCCGGCTGGTACCAGCCCTCCTCCAGCGCGATCACATGGCTGATCCCGGCACCCCGCGGATAGATCCTGGCGCCGATCCGCTTGGCGAACGCGGTGGCCTCGCGGACCCGGTCGGCCATGTCACGATCGGGAACGATCACCGAGTGGTCGAAGACAAACGCGACCCGGTCCGGATCGGCGACCCGGTCGACCCCGTACTCCGCGAACAGCCGTGCCACGGTGGGCGAGTTGCCGTCCTGCAGGTAGATCCGGTCGACCTCCACCGAGACCAGCTCACCGGCTGCGGCCGCCCCGCCGCCGTGAGCGGCGATGATCTGGCCGACCAGGGGACTGTCCGGCCTCATCACGACAACCCGCCGACCCCGGCCGGAGCCGGCACGCCCACCGCCGCGCCGGTCTGCTCCGCCGCCTCCTTCACCGCGGCGTAGATCTCGACCAGCGCCGGGGTGGGCACCTCGCCGCGCCGCTCGATGGCGTAGTCGCGCACCCGGACCAGGCAGTCGGCCAGGTAGCGCTCGTCAACGGCGACGCCCGCCTCGGCCAGCGCGTGCTGGATCACCGCCCGCCCGGAGTGCTTGCCGACCACCAGGCGGCTCCTGCCGCCGACGGTCTCCGGCGGGAAGGGCTCGAAGGTCCGGCTGTCCTTGAGCATCCCCTTGGTGTGGATACCGGACTCGTGCGCGAAGACGTTGTGGCCCACCAGCGGCTGCCACGGCACGATGGGCTGCCCGCAGGCGTCGGCGACCAGGTCCGCGATCGAGCGCAGCCGGGTGGTGTCGATGCCGAGGTCCACCCCGTGGAAGTCCTTGAGGCAGAGCGCCATCTGGCCCAGATCGGCCATGCCGGCCCGCTCGCCGATACCGTTCACCGTGACGTGGAAGTAGCGCGCCCCGGCCGCCAGGCCCGCGAGCGAGTTCGCCACGCCGAGGCCGTAGTCGTTGTGGCAGTGGGTCTGCAGGTCGATCGGGCACGCCTCGGCCACCGTCCGCACCCGGGCGGCGTACTGCGCGGGGTCCAGGATGCCGATGGTGTCCGAGAGCCGCAGCCGGTCGGCCCCGGCGGCGTGCACCCGGCCCGCGTACTCCTGCAGGAAGGGCAACTCGGTGCGGCCCACGTCCTCCGCGCTGATCGACACGAAACAGCCCTGGTCCTTGGCGTACTTGACCAGGTCCTCGGCGGTCGCCAGCAGCCAGTTCCGGTCCTTGGCCACGCTGTGGGCGAGGTGGATGCCGGAGGTGGGCAGACCGATGTGGACCGCCCTGAAGCCGAGCGAGATCGTGTACTCGACGTCCGCCCGGACACCCCGGTTCCAGCCGATGAGGTTGACCTCGTCGCGGCGCTCCAGCATCTCCTGCATCGCCAGCACGTCCTGGCCGCCCATGGCGGGAATGCCCGGCTCGATCCAGCGCACGCCGGCGTCGACCAGCGCGTGGAAGATCGCCACCTTGGTGGCACGCGAGAAGGCGACGCCCGGGGCCTGTTCCCCGTCGCGCAGCGTGGTGTCCTCAAGGATGATGTCGTCACGCATGGTCCTGGTGTCCTTAGCTCTCGGCGATATGCGGCTACGGGGGCGGATCACAGGGGTGCGGGTCGTGCGGTGCCGGTCATGCGGTGCTGGTCGTGCAGTGCGGGTCACGCGGTGCGGTCCTGCGGTGCGGTGCGGGTCAGGCGGTGAGGAGCACGGTGCGGGTCACGCTGTACGGGTGTGCCTGCTCGGCGGGCGCGGCAGGCCGAGCCGGTCGCGGAACGTGCCCGGCGGGTATCCGGTCTGGTGCACCCCCAGTGCCTGCAGCTCGGGCACCACGTGGTCCACGAACTCGGCCAGCCCACCGGGCAGATGGGGCGGCATGATCGCGAAGCCGTCGGCCGCTCCGGAGTGCAGCCACTCCGCCATGGTCTCTGCCACCCGCCGGTAGGAGCCGACCAGCACCAGATGGCCCCGCGCGACCGTCATCCGCTGGTAGAGCTGACGGATGGTCAACTGCTGTGACGCGGCCAGGGTCTCGATCAGCCGGCGACGGCTCCGGTTGCCGTTGGACGGCGGCAGCTCGGGCAGCAGGCCGTCCACGTCGTACCCGGACAGGTCGAAGCCGCCGACCAGGTCGGAGAGCAGGGAGACCCCCAGCTGCGGGTGGATCAGCTGCTGCAACCGGTCGAAGGCCTGCTGCGCGGCCTCGTCGGTCGGCCCGATGAAAGGGCACAGCCCCGGCATGACCAGCAGGGACTCGGGCGGCCGGCCGTAGTGGGCCAGCCGCTTCCGCAGGTCGAGGGCGAACTCCCGGGCACTGTCCGGGTCCGGGGCCGCGGTGAACACGACCTCGGCGGTCCGGGCCGCCAGCTCCCGCCCGTCGTCCGACGATCCGGCCTGCACGATGACCGGCCGCCCCTGCACCGGCCGGGAGATGTTCAGCTCGCCGCCGACGTTGAAGTACCGCCCGTGGTGGGCCACCGGGTGCCGGCGGCCCGGGTCGTAGAAGACGCCGCTCTGCTTGTCCCGGACGAAGGCGTCGTCGTCCCAGCTGTCCCAGAGCCCGGTGACGACGTCGAAGAACTCCGAGGCCCGCAGGTAGCGTTCGGCGTGGTCCGGATGCCGGTCCAGGCCGAAGTTGGCCGCCGCCTCACGCTTGGAGGAGGTGACCATGTTCCATCCGGCCCGGCCACCGCTGAGCAGGTCCAGCGAGGCGAACTCGCGGGCGAGGTTGTAGGGCTCCTTGTAGGTGGTGGACGCGGTGGCCACCAGTCCGAGATGAGTGGTCGTCATGGCGAGCGCGGACAGCAGAGTCAGCGGCTCGAAGACCACCACCCGGCTGCCGTACCCGTGCCGGTCGTCGTTGAAGACCGACGGGGTGTCGGAGAGGAACATGAAGTCGAACAGTCCCCGCTCGGCGGTACGGGCGAGGTCGACGTAGTGGTCGATCCGCTGGGCGCCGTCGGCCGGGGCGTCCGGATGGCGCCAGGCGGCGGCGTGATGGCCGGTCCCGTAGGAGAGGTAGGCCCCGAGCACGAGGCGGCGCGGTCCGCTCATGGTCAGGCGGCTTCCAGGGTCCGCGGTGCAGGGTCGCCCGCCCCGGCCTCCGCCTCGGTCCCGGCCTCCGCCGCGGCGTCCGGGCCGGCGCCGGCGGGCAGGTCGAGGATCTGCTTCAGGTCCAGGCAGCGGTCCTCGACCTCGGCGGTCCGGCCGTTGCGCAGGATCTCCTCGGACACCTCCTGCATCGCCTTGAGCGCGGCCCGGAGCAGGTGGTTGGCGTAGATCACGACGTTGAAGCCGGCCCGCCGCAGGTCGTCCGCGTGGATCGCGTTGTAGGTGGTGGGCACCGACACCAGGGCCACCCCCGGGTGCGACCGGCGGAACTCCGCGGCAAACTCCAGCACCTCGCTCGGCGACTCCCGACGGCTGTGGATCATGATGCCGTCGGCGCCGGCCGCCACATAGGCGTCGGCCCGCCTCAGCGCGTCGCGCATGCCGAGGTCGAGGATCAGACTCTCGATCCGCGCGATGACCATGAAGTCCGGAGTCGCCTGGGCCGCCTTGCCGCGCCGGATCTTGTCCGAGAACTCCTCGATCCCGGCCGAGACCTGCAGCACCTCGGAGCCGAGCAGCGAGTTGCGCTTCAGCCCGGTCTTGTCCTCGATGATCACCGCGGAGACCCCGGCCCGCTCCATGTCCCGTACGTGGTACTCGAAGTGGGCCGGATGCCCGCCGGTGTCGCCGTCCATGATCAGCGGCTTGCTGGTGACGGCGAAGATGTCGCCGATGTTCCGCAGCCGGCTCCGGATGTCCAGCACCTCGATGTCGGGCAGCCCGTGCAGCGTGGAGTCGGTGAGCGAGCTGGACCAGAAGCCGTCGAACCGCACGGCTCCCGCACCCCGACCCGCCACCGGGCCGAGGTCACCGCCGACCCCCTGCCCGCCGACCCGCCCGAACGCGCTCCCGACTCCTCCAGCTCCAGCGCCGCCGCCCCGTACCGGCACCGCAGCAGCCCGCTCCGCGACGATCGCCGACACGGGGTTGTGGGCCTCCATGATCCGGACGCACTCTCCGGTCGCGATCAGACGCCTGAGCTGGGCCCGGCGCGCATCGCTGGTGACTGGGTGCACGGAGACTCCTTCCACGGTGGCGGATGCCAACTAATTCAACCAGAGGTGAATTCTACGTGCGGTGAATACGTCGGGCAAGTGCCGTGCCGGGCCTGGACGGTGGGCCGTGCCGGGACCGGCACCCCCGGCCCGAGAATCCGCACAAAGTACCGGTGCGGCTCAGCATTTCGTGCCGCAGACCGCCCGCCGGGCGCTGGCTATGGTCGAACGGCAGCGAGCCGGACCCAGCCGAGCTGGCAGCGACGAGAAGGAGAGTGCCATGCTGGCGAAGGAACCGGGCGAGAGAGAGAAAGCGCCCACGGAACAGACCGGGCCGATGGCCACCCCCGCGCTGCTGCCGACGCCCGACTACGACGTGGTGATCCTCGGAGCCGGTATCGCCGGCTCGATCCTGGGCGCGGTGCTGGCACGCAACGGGGCCCGCGTGGTCATCGTGGACGCCGGACAGCACCCGCGGTTCGCCATCGGCGAGTCGATGGTCCCGTACACACTTCTGTCCCTGCGCACCATCGCCGAGCGGTACGGCGTGCCCGAGGTCGCCACCCTCGCCTCCTACGACAGCTGCACCAAGGACATCGGCCCCTCCTTCGGCTGGAAGAAGCACTTCGGCTTCATCCGCCACGAGGAGGGCAAGGAGCCCAGCCCGTACGAGGCCAACCAGTTCAGCACCCCCGGCGTGATCAACAAGACCGGCCACCTGTTCCGCCAGGACACCGATTCCTACCTCTTCAACGCCGCCGTCCACTACGGCTGCGAGCCCCGGCTCAACACCCGGATCGTCGACGTCGAGATCGACGACCACCAGGTCGCCGTGATCGGCCAGGACGGCAGCACCATCCGGGCCCGCTACCTGGTCGACGCCAGCGGCTACCGCTCGCCGCTGGCCGACAAGCTAAAGCTGCGCGAGGAGCCCAGCCGGTTCAAGCACCACTCCCGGTCGATCTTCTCGCACCTGATCGACGTGCGCACCGCCGACGAGGCACTGGGCCACACCACGGGCAGGCCCCCGCAGCTCTGGCACGACGGCACCATGCACCACCTGTTCGACCGCGGCTGGTTCTGGGTGATCCCCTTCAACAACAACCCCGCCTCGCGCAACCCGCTGGTCAGCGTCGGCGTCACGCTGGACCCGCGGCGCTACCCGAAGAACCGCGAGCTCACGCCGGAGCAGGAGTTCGCCGAGCTGGCCTCCCGCTTCCCCGCCGTCGAGCGGAACTTCGCCGGCGCGAAGGCGGTACGGCCGTGGGTCTCCACGGAGCGGCTGCAGTACTCCTCCAGCGGGTCGATCGGCGCCCGGTGGTGCCTGATGTCACACGCTGCGGGCTTCATCGACCCGCTGTTCTCCCGCGGCCTGTCCAACACCGCCGAGGTGATCAACGCCCTCTCCTGGCGGCTGCTGGAAGCACTGAAGCTGGACGACTTCACGGTGGAGCGGTTCGAGTACGTGGAGCGGCTGGAGCAGGGCCTGCTCGACTACAACGACAACCTGGTCAACAGCGCCTACATCTCCTTCGACAACTACGAGTTGTGGAGCACGGTCTTCAAGATCTGGAGCTACGGCACGGTCCTGGGCACGTTCCGGGCCCGCAAGGCGCTCAGCAAGTTCCGCCAGACCGGCGACTCCGCCTGGTTCCGCGCCATGGAGTCCGCCCCCAACACCGGCCTGTGGTGGCCGGACCACGACGGCTACCGCAAGCTGTTCGACCACATGGTGGAGCAGTGCGAGGCCTACGAACGCGGCGACGTCTCCGGCTCGGCGGCGGCTGACCAGCTCTACCGGGAGCTCGGGGACGCGGACTTCGTCCCCAACGGCGTCTGGTTCGCGGAGCGCGACCAGCCGTTCCTGCACCCCAACCCGGCCAAGCTGCGCCGGATGGCCCGCTGGATCGGCCGCGAGGCCCCGCCCGACATCCGCGACCTCTTCACCGGCACCCTGAAGGACGTGGCGAAGGCGGGAATCCGCGGCGGCAAGATCTTCTGACCCTCCGACAGGGGTGGGCCGAGGCAGGCGAGGGACTGCCCCGACCCACCCCTCCCCGCACGGCTTCCGGCCGCCGTTCCCGGCCACAGGTTCCTGGCCGCAGCTTGCGGCCAGAATTCATCGCTCGTAGAGTTCATCGTATGATGTGCTTTACTCGAGCACGCCTGTCGCAGAACGGGGCTGCGCATGCCAGGAAGAGATGCAGTAACGATCCTCTTGATGGATTCGCACACCGTGTCCCGAATGGGGTTGCGGCTGCTGCTGGAGGCCGAGCCGGATCTCCAGGTCATCGGTGAGGTCACCGAGTTCCACGAGGCAGACGCCGCGGTCGCCCGCCTGTCGCCCCAGGTCGTGGTGGCCGACGCCCACGCCGAGGCGGACGCCGCCGCAGCCCTGCAGGCCTTCCGTCGGCTGGCCCGCCACCCCCGCGGCAGCGGGGTACGTCTGGTCGCACTGGTCCACGAGCTGGACGAGTCGGTCCCGCTCTGGCAGGCCGCCGGCGCGCACGGGGTGATCACCGGCCAGTCCAGCCCCGGCCAGATCGTCGCCGCCGTACGCATGGTGGCCGCCGGCTACCGCCTGCTCACCCCGGAGCCCTCGCCCGCCGCCGGCACCTCCTCCCCCGGCTCCACCCCGGCCGCCGGTCAGGCCGCAGCCCCGGCCCCGCTCGCCACCGGGGCACCCTTCGAGGAGGAGCTCGCCCTCAACGGCGTCACCCCGCGCGAACGCGACATGCTCCAGTTCATCGCCCGCGGCTTCAGCAACGCGGAGATCTCCGAGGCGCTCTTCCTCAGCGAGAGCACCGTCAAGTCCCATGTGCAGCACATGCTCGACAAACTCGACCTGCGCAACCGCGTCCACGCGGTCATCTACGCCTACGAGAAGGGCATGGTCCGCGCCGGCGACGACCTCGACGCCCTCGTCGGCGCCCCGACCTGACCGCCCCCGCCGGCCATGGATCAGGTCTGCCGGAGGGGTTGGTAGCTGTCCGCGGTGAGACCGAAGGTCCAGGCGACACCCTCGCGGGCGGTCCGGGTGCGCGGCGGCACACGCAGCCAGTAGACACGGACGCTGCCGTCGGGCTCCGGGGTCGAGTTGACCACCTCGACCATCACCACCGCCTCGTCCCCCTCCAGGTCGATGCGCCACAGCACCCCGGTCTCGTCCCTGTGCACGGGTTGCGCGTCGGATTCGGCGAGGTACCGGTCGTAGCCGTAGAACTCCAGCATCACCCGACGCAGTTCAGCATTGCCCTCCACCCGTATGTCCGTAACTGTCAGGTCGGCCAGGCACTGCGAGAAGTCGTGGGGAACGGGCATACCGCGCCAGGCGTGGAGGGCGAACCCGTCCGCGAAGCCGAGGGCGGGTCCGTCGGCGCGGTGCAGACGGCCGGCCTCGTCCTGGTGCAGCGCCGTCGGGCGCTCCGCCATCAGCACCACCTCGTCGTACGGCCACCACCACCCCGCGGCAGCCGCCACCTGCACCTGTCCCGCGAGCTCCGGTGCGTCCCCGAGTGCAGCGAGCCAGGCGGCATCGTGCTGCCCCAGAACTGCCTCCAGCAGGGCCAGCCGGACCGCAGAACGGGCGGGGTCGGTGGGGCGTGCGGGGTCATCCGGACCGACCAGACGGTCGGTCACCGCATCGCGGATCCGCTGGGTCAGTCCGTTGACTCGAGACCAGAGTTCGACGCCGGTCCGCGCCCAGTGCTCGGACCAGCCGGCGGACCCGAGAGCCGCCAGGCTCCGACGACGCGCCGCCTCCCACGGGGCGGTTCGCAACGCCTCGCGGACAGAGCGACCGACGACACCCACCGCAGCTGTCGGCACGGTGACGCCGTGCTCGGCAAGGATCCGCTCGGCATCGGCGAAGCCGTTCCGCGACTCAGGCGCCGCAGTTGCCTCACGCACGACATCGGCGCGACCGGAAATGAGCAGGACGGCAGCCGTCGCCTGCAGTGGTGAGTCGAACCAGACAACCTTGAGGGGCTCGGCCAATCCGGCGGAGCGGTAGGCAGTCCGCACCCCCTCCTCTGCGGCGGCCCTGTCCGCCGGTCCCGTGCGGAGCGCCGTGGCCCTCCACTCGGCTGCCTGACGCTCCTGCCGTCGCACCGTCATATCGAGAATCCCCTTCATATGGAACGCCCCTCAGTCCGCGACCACGCGCACGCTGCCCGGCGTGTACTCACGTTGTCTGACGACCCGGTACCAGCCTCTGGCGAGGGCGATGGCCGCATGCTCCTCGTGAACCACCCGCCCGCCCTCGGTCAGGTGCAGCCAGGCCTGCCCGAACTCGTCGGACTCACGCAGCAGAGTCCCGGGTCCGACCACAGCGTGTGCATGGCCGGTCACTTCACCAAGGGCCAGAACCAGTCGCCCCCTGCCGTCCCTCGGCTGCTGCGGCAGTGCCCGGACCGAGGGCGGCACGGACTCCTCCGCGATCGGAACAAGCAGTACGTCCCCTTGCCTGAACACCGGGCTCCCCTTTCCTTGCCGGGCCGCTGATGACCCGCCGGTTCGACAGCGCCGACACTACGAGGCACCACTGACAGCAGACCGGCACAGCCACCCCGCGGCGGCGTTGTCACCCGCACCTGATAGGAACAGGGCCACTGTCCGCGCCACGCGAGGAGACCCCGCACATGTCCGCGCAGCACCTCACCGAGTTCCACGGCCTCCCCGTGTTCGACCTCCCGCCACGCAGCGCGGAAGCCGAGCTTCCGTCCGCCGACGCCGTCGCCTGGCGGCTGCGCATCGACTGGAACGAGAGCGAGGAGTTCGGGGAGATCTGGCAGCGTTTCCTCAACGACGTCGACACCACGCGGGTGGCAGCGCTGATCATCGGCGCCTGGAACGAGGAGATGTACGACGAAGCCCCCTCCGACGAGCTGCAGTACGTGATCGACGCCGTTCCGCGCTTCCCCGCGCTCAAGGCCTTCTTCCTGGCCGACATCGAGTCGGAGGAGAACGAGATCTCCTGGATCGTGCAGACCGATCTGTCGCCGCTGCTCCAGGCCTACCCGGCCCTGGAGGAACTCGGTGCCCGCGGTGCCCACCAGGAGTTCACGCCGGTGCACCATGCTTCGCTGCGCACGCTGCGCCTGGAGTCTGGCGGCATGTCGGCAGCGGTCGTCCGGGGGATTGCAGAGAGCGAACTCCCTGCTCTGGAACGCCTGGAACTGTGGCTGGGCTCCGAGGAGTACGGGGGCGACACCACGGTGGCGGATCTCGCGCCACTGCTCTCCGGCGCCCGCTTTCCCGCGCTCAGGCATCTGGGCCTGCAGGACAGTGAGATCGAGGACGCCGTCGCCGAGGCGATCGCCCATGCCCCCGTCGTCCCCACCTTGGAGTCGCTCGCCCTCTCGATGGGCGTGCTCACCGACGCCGGTGCTGAAGCCCTGCTCTCCGGCCAACCGCTCACCCACCTGAAGAGGTTGGACCTGCACCACCACTTCCTGTCCGACGCCATGGCGCAGCGGCTGCGCGAGACCCTCGAACCTGCCGGCGTCGAACTCGACCTCAGCGAGCAGGAGAAGGCGGAAGACTCCGGCGGCCGGCTGTGGCACTACGTCGCGGTCGCGGAGTAGCCGTCGTGCGGCAGCCCCATCCTCACGCGACCTCAGGTCCTGCGCGCCCCGCGCACTTCACCGTGGTCGGGAACCCCGGCAGTCGGCGGGTGGCCCTGTTTCGCGCGGCCGCCCGTGCAGCGGGCTGCCCGGAGCCGGTCGTGGTCGCCTGGCGCGACGTCCTGTGCGGCGAGTACATCCTGGCCGAGGGCACCCTGCTGCGGATCGACTCGCCCGGCGAGGACGACGAGGTGGACCAGTTGCTGCGCGGCTCGGCATTCGGCCCTGACTGGGCCCCGGCGCGGGCCGAGGGAAGCGCGGCCTGGTACCGAGGGTTCACCGCCGCACTGCGCTCGATCGCCGGGACAGCGGCGGCCACGCCGGGATGCACCGTACTCGGGGACGTCGACGAGATCGCGGCCATGTTCGACAAGCGTCGTGCCCACACCCTGCTCGACACGGCTGGGGTACCGGTTCCACCCGCTCTGGACCAGGGGACCCGACCTGTGGCGGGCTGGGAGGACCTTCGGACGCGACTGGCGGCGAGCGGCCTGCGGCGGGTGTTCGTCAAGCCCGCCCATGGCTCCTCCGGGTCCGGGGTGGCCGCTCTGGTACTCGGGCCGCTCGGACGCGCCTCGGCCACGACATCCGCGGAACTGGTGCGCACGGCGGACGGTCAGGTGCGCCTCTTCAACTCGCTTCGAGTGCGCCGCTACACCGATGAGTCCGATCTGTGCGCGCTGTTCGACGCTCTCGCGGCCGACCCGCTCCATGTGGAGCGCTGGCTGCCGAAGGCCACCCAGCAGGGCCGGCCCGCCGACCTGCGGGTGCTGGTCACCGCAGGACGGGCGACCCACGCCGTACTGCGGACCAGTCGCCATCCCATGACAAACCTTCATCTCGGCGGTCAGCGGGGCGATCTGGACCTGGTACGCGACATCGCGGGACCCGGGTGGAGACGGCTGATCGACACCGCCGAGCAGGCAGCCGGCTGCTTCCCGCGCAGTCTCAGCATCGGCGTGGACGTGCTGCCCGCCATCGGCTGGAGAAGCCACGCCGTGGGCGAGGTCAACGCCTTCGGCGACCTGCTGCCCCGCCTGCCCGGCCTGCCCGGCAGCGCCGCCGAGGGCCAGGACACCTACTCGGCATTCGTCACCGCCGCTCTCAACACCACCGGCGCAGCCGCCGCTACCCAAGGAACACTCCCGTGAACACCCACCCCTCCCAGCCCGACATGAGCACGATCGTGGGCAGCCATGACATCCTGCTGGTCACGCTCGACACGCTCCGCCATGACGTCGCCGTCGAACTGGCCGCAGCAGGCAAGCTCCCGAACCTGAGTGCCGTCCTCCCCGGAGGCAGCTGGGAGCGCCGACACTCCCCGGGCAGCTTCACCTACGCCGCGCACCAGGCCATCCTGGCCGGATTCCTGCCCACCCCCGCCGACCCCTGCGGCCCGCACCCCCGACTGTTCGCCGCCCGCTTCGCCGGCAGCGAGACGACTGCAGGGACCACCTTCGTGTACGACACCCCGGACCTGGTCTCGGGGCTCGCCGGCGCCGGCTACCGAACCGTGTGCATCGGCGGTGTCGGCTTCTTCAACAAACAGGGTCCGCTGGGATCCGTGCTGCCCGGCCTGTTCCAGGAAAGCCACTGGTCCCCGGAGTTCGGGGTGACCTCGTCCACCTCCTTCGAGTCCCAGGTGGCCACGGCCGAGAAGGTGGCCGCCGAGCAGCCCGCTGACCAGCCGCTGTTCCTCTTCGTGAACGTCTCGGCGCTGCACCAGCCCAACTGGTTCCACCTGCCGGGGGCGACCCGCGAGCACGGTGACACCAGGGACTCGCACGCTGCCGCGTTGGAGTACGTCGACCGACACCTGCCCCGCCTGTTCGCCGCGATGAGGCGCAGACGTCCCTGCTTCGCCATCGTCTGCTCGGACCACGGAACCGCCTACGGCGAGGACGGGTACTCCGGGCACCGCATCGGCCACGAGGTCGTCTGGACCGTGCCTTACACGCAGTTCACGTTGCCCGCCGATACACGAACCGGCATCGAGCCGCGCCCCACCGCCGAGGCAACCCCGACCACCCCAGAAGGCCGCGCATGAGTACCACCACCACCCTGGCTCCCGAGTCGCCCTACCAGAGCTACGTCTACGCCTACCCGCACAAGACGGCGTACCGCCCGCTCCAGCCCCGTCCGCTTCTGGCAGACCTGTGGGCACTGGAGTCCAGACACGCCCTGTCGCTGTACGCCCACATCCCCTTCTGCGAGGTTCGCTGCGGCTTCTGCAACCTCTTCACCCGCATCGGCGCACCGGACGGGATGACCACCGCGTACCTCGACGCACTGGAACGTCAGACCGTTCGCGTGGCAGCCGCGTTGGGCCCGGAGGCGCGCTTCGCACAGGCGGCGTTCGGCGGCGGCACGCCCACCTTCCTCACCGCCCGTGAACTGGAGCGCCTCTGCGACATCGTCGAGCTCCGGACGGGCACCGATCTGCAGACGATCCCGCTGTCCGTGGAGGCGTCCCCGGCGACCGCCACCGCCGACCGGCTCGCGGTACTGGCCGCACGCGGCGCCACCAGACTGAGCCTGGGCGTACAGAGCTTCGTCGAGCAGGAGGCACGCGCCGCCGTACGCCCCCAGCAGCGGTCGGATGTCGAGACGGCGATAGCCCGCGTCCGTGCTGCCCGGATACCCGTGCTCAACCTGGACCTGATCTACGGCATCGACGGGCAGACCCAGGAGAGCTGGCTGCACTCCCTCGACGCCGCCCTGGCCTGGGAGCCCGAGGAGCTCTACCTCTACCCCCTCTACGTCCGCCCGCTGACCGGCCTCGCCCGCCGCGATCATGGCGACCTCACCCACGATGCGGCCTGGGACTCCCAGCGGCTCGCGCTCTACCGCAGCGGCCGCGACCACCTGCTCGCAGCAGGGTACGAGCAGGTGTCCATGCGCATGTTCCGCCGGACCGCCGCCCCGCAGGCGGGCGGTACCGAGTACTGCTGCCAGACCGACGGCATGATCGGCCTGGGCTGCGGCGCACGCTCCTACACCGGTGCGCTGCACTACTCCTTCGACTACGCGGTCTCGATGACGCAGATACGCGGCATCATCGACGACTACGTCTCACGTCCCGCCGAGGACTTCGACCGGGCCGAAGTCGGCTGGGCCATGGACGCGCAGGAGTCCCGTCGCCGCCATCTCATCCAGTCGCTGCTGCAGGCGGAGGGCCTGGACAGCGCCGACTACCGCAACCGTTTCGGCACACTGGCCGAGGACGACTTCGCCGCAGAACTGGATCGCCTACACGGGCGCGGCTGGCTCGACGACAGCGCCACGGCCGGCGGCCGGCTACGGCTCACCCCCGAAGGGCTGGCCCACTCCGACGCGGTGGGCCCCGCCCTGTTCTCCGCGCGGGCGAACGCTGCCATGGCCTCCTACCAGGCCAAGTGAGGTCGGACGCCATGGAGCTGACCATCCTCTACCGGGGCCCACTCGCCTCCTGTGACTACGACTGCCCCTACTGCCCCTTCGCCAAGCGCCGCGACAGCAGGGAACAGCTCACCGCCGACCGTGATGCTCTGGCCCGCTTCGCCAACTGGGTCGCAGGCCAGGGCGGCGACCGGCTCTCGCTGCTCTTCACTCCCTGGGGCGAGGGCCTGGTCCGGTCCTGGTACCGGCGGACCCTCGCAGAGCTCAGCACACTGCCGCACGTCAGGCGGGTGGCCATCCAGACCAATCTGAGCCACCGCACCGACTGGGTCGAGGACGCCGACCCGCGGACCCTCGCCCTGTGGGCCACCTACCACCCCGGCCAGGTCAGCCACCAGCGGTTCCTGGCCAAGTGCCGTGAACTGGACGCACGAGCGGTCCGCTACAGCGTCGGCGTCGTCGGCGACCCCGCGCACCTCGAAGCCGCCCGCCGAATGCGCGCGAGCCTGCCCGAGCACGTCTACTTGTGGATCAACGCGCAGGAGGGCCGCAGCTACACCGACCCCGAAGCCGCCACCTGGACCGAGCTGGACCCGCTGTTCGCGTACAGCCGCCATCCGCACACCAGCGCTGGACAGCCCTGCCGCACCGGCGAATCCGTGATCTCCGTTGACGGCGAGGGGACGGTCCGCCGCTGCCACTTCGTCAAGGACTCGATCGGCAGCCTCTACGACGGCAGCTATCGGGCAGCGCTACGCCCCCGAACCTGCCCCCTCGCCGTGTGCGACTGCCACATCGGCTACGTCCATCTGGAGTCCCTGCCGCTGTACGACGTCTTCGCGGGCGGGGTGCTGGAGCGCATCCCCGCGGGCCGTCCGACCGTTCCGGTCCTGCCACGGGAGAACCGCACCACCTGAGCACAGCGCAAGCGACACGCTGTGCGGAACGGTTGCCGCGCCAGGAGCAGGGCGAGGCTTCTGCGTGGTCTGTGCTGGAGCCGTCTCCGCCGTTCAGGTGAAGCGACAGTTCCGAAGCGGTTCCTCGAATCGTTCCCCGGGAAGGCATTGCGAATATTTCGTTTGCTTCGGATACTGCGACTACAATGGGGAACAAGGAGGTTCAACCATGGCAACAGCCACGGAAGGCCGGAAGATCGCGCCAGGCACAGTTGACGCGCAAAGCGTCGAACGAGCGCTGCGTAGGATCCGCGACTACCTCGCGCACAACACCGACACCACCGCCGACATCACGATCCTCGGCGAAGTCGGCTCCGAGGACCCCCTTGTCCTGCCCCGGCCCACCGTCGAGATGTTCGCCGCGATGCTAGCCGCCATCGCAAACGGGCAAGGCGTGCAGGTCATCCCCGTCAACGCCATCGTGTCCACCCAGGTCGCCGCCGAGATGCTCAACGTCTCCCGGCCTTACCTGATCGGACTCCTGGAGAGGGGCGAGATCCCGTTCGAGCGTGTCGGGCGGCATCGTCGCATCAAATTCAACGACGTCATGGACTACAAGCGCAGGGACGACCGCGAGCGCAAGGACACAGCTGACTCGCTCACCGCCCTCGACGAGGAGCTGGGGCTGCTCTGACATGGCGTTCATCGTCCTGTACGACTCGAATGTGCTCTACCCGAACACCGTGCGGGATCTGCTCATCCGCCTGGCACGACACGGCATAGTCCAAGCCAAGTGGACTGAGCAGATCCTCGACGAGGGGGAAGCCGCGCTCCGCCGCAACAACGTCGGTGACGACGAGAAGCGCGGGGAACTCCGCCGCCGCATGAACGCGGCCGTGCGGGACTGCCTGGTCACCAACTACGAACCGCTGATCGAGGGCCTCAAGCTCCCCGACCTGAACGACCGGCATGTTCTCGCAGCCGCGATCAAGGTCGGCGCCCAGGTGATCGTCACCGACAACAGCAAGCACTTCCCGCCCGATTACCTCGCCGACTGGGACATCGAGCGGAAGACGGCGGACGACTTCGTCATGGACTTGATCGACATAGACGACCGTGTTGTCTACGGTTGCGTCATGGAGATCGTGAGCAGCCGGCGCCGGAAGCCAGTCACGTTTGACGACGTGCTGGACCAACTGGAGCGGTCTCAGCTGATCGGATCCGTGAGCATGCTCCGCGCCGGCCCTGTCAAGAGCATCTGACTCCACACATCGAGGCCCCATCCGCCATCAGGCAGGTGGGGCCCTCTCCGTGTGCTCAGGCGAGGCCGGTAACCCGCGCGGCACCAGCCTGGGCAGCCGGCCGAGGCTGGCCCGGTGGACTTCCGCGAGCTCTCGCGCCCATCGTCAAGCTGGCCGCTGCGTCCGCGAGCCCCAACCTTGTACGGCTGGCACAAAAACGTGGGCGGAGGGTTGTCCTACCAGGACCTGGCATTCGCCATGTACATGCAAGTACTCTTCATGTGGTGCTTGGTGCCCCCGGCAGGACTCGAACCTGCGGCCAAGTGCTTAGAAGGCACCTGCTCTATCCACTGAGCTACGGGGGCGGGACAGGGTGCCTTGCTGTGCCGGAGCTGGTTCCTGTCGTGGGACAGGATAAGCGTGGCCAGGCGCTGTACCGGATGTTCCGGTCGGGGTGGGATCGGTCTGGGTTCCCCCGGCGGGCGGTCTGATAATCGCAGGTAGGGTCCGTGGGCGCAGCGGTGCGCGTGCCCGGAGGGCTGGCTGTTGTTCAGTCGTTACTGCGATGTTGCCTCAGCCGTTATGGACGCGCCCGGATGCGGACCCGCCGCTACCGGAAATCGTCGTGACCGGAACGGGGGACGCTTGCTGCGGCGCGATTCCACCCGATCGAGTGGCGAGGTTGTCCCCATGGGCCGGGTTGTCCACAGCTGAGGCATTGATGCCGCTGTGCGTGGTCACCGTCGTGCAGGCTCATTCCAGACACCGGCGGCACCCGAAGGTGATTCGGGCGCGAGTGGGAATGGGGACGACGCGATGAACGGCACGATGGTGACTCTGGTCGGTCAAGTGGCCTCCGAGGTGCGGTACACCACCACGGTGGGCGGGGTTCCCGTGGCGAGCTTCCGGCTCGCGGCGACCGACCGACGCTACGACCGGCAGCGGCAGGGCTGGGTGGACGGCGACACCAGCACCTTCACCATCTGGTGCTGGCGCTGGCTGGCGGAGAACGTGCTGAGCTCGATCAGCCGGGGGGATCCGCTGCTGATCACCGGCCGGATGCGGGTGCGTGAATGGGACAACGGGCCGGACAAGCCGGTCGGGGTGTCCGCCGAGATCGAGGCCGCGGCGGTCGGTCACGACCTCTCCCGTGGGACGTCGGCGTTCCGCCGGGCGGTCCGCGGCCGCCCGGAGCTGACCGCGCGAGTGCCGAGGGCGCGCGACGAGGCGGGTGCGGCGGACCCGGGGAACACCATGAACGTGGCACACGGACAGGTCAGGCCGGACGGGTCGGGCGGAGCCGGCGGACCGGCCGGACCAGGCAGCCCCGGCGGTTCCGGTGAGTCGGGCCGGACGAACGGCCCGGGCGGGGCCACCGGGCCGGGAGCCGCGAACGGACCGGGCCCCGGCGCTCCGGTCACGGGCGGCTCCGGGGCCCCGGAGCGCGACGGGACTCCGGCGCGGGTCGCTCCACGGATCGATCTGCCGGTCGGTGCTGGTGCCGGTGCCGGTGTCAGTGCTGGTGTCGGTGCTCGCACCGCTGCTCGGCCCGACTCTCCGGACGATCCTCAGTACGTCCGCGCCCCGGCCGGAGCGCGGACGAGCCCGGAGCTGGTGCCCTGACTCCGAAGGGCGGAGCGGCCTCACCGCGGTTCGGGACGCCGCGCCGGGTGCGGCACAATGGAAGGCTGTAACCACACCCAACGACGCCGGACGGTTCATCTTGGCTGAGTACATCTACACCATGCGCAAGACCCGGAAGGCGCACGGCGACAAGGTCATCCTTGACGACGTGACGCTCAGCTTCCTGCCCGGGGCGAAGATCGGCGTCGTGGGCCCCAACGGCGCGGGCAAGTCCACCGTGCTGAAGATCATGGCCGGTCTTGAGCAGCCCTCCAACGGCGAGGCCTTCCTCTCCCCTGGTTACACCGTGGGCATGCTCCTGCAGGAGCCGCCGCTGGACGAGACCAAGACCGTCCTGGAGAACGTCGAGGACGGGGTCAAGGAGACCAAGGCCAAGCTCAACCGCTTCAACGAGATCGCCGAGCTGATGGCGACCGACTACTCGGACGCCCTGCTGGACGAGATGGGCAAGCTCCAGGACGAACTCGACCACGCCAACGCCTGGGACCTCGACGCCCAGCTCGAGCAGGCCATGGACGCTCTCGGCTGCCCCCCCGGCGACTGGCCGGTCACCACCCTCTCCGGTGGTGAGAAGCGCCGCGTGGCCCTGTGCAAGCTGCTGCTGGAGGCCCCCGACCTGCTGCTGCTCGACGAGCCCACCAACCACCTGGACGCCGAGTCGGTGAACTGGCTGGAGCAGCACCTGGCCAAGTACACCGGCACCGTCGTCGCCGTCACCCACGACCGGTACTTCCTGGACAACGTCGCCCAGTGGATCCTGGAGCTCGACCGCGGTCGCGCCCTGGCCTACGAGGGCAACTACTCCACCTACCTGGACACCAAGGCGACCCGCCTCAAGGTCGAGGGCCAGAAGGACGCCAAGCGCGCCAAGCGCCTGCGCGAGGAACTGGAGTGGGTCCGCTCCAACGCCAAGGGCCGGCAGGCCAAGTCCAAGGCCCGTCTCGCGCGCTACGAGGAGATGGCGGCCGAGGCCGACAAGATGCGGAAGCTGGACTTCGAGGAGATCCAGATCCCGCCGGGCCCGCGTCTGGGCAGCATCGTCGTCGAGGTCAGCAACCTCTCCAAGTCCTTCGGCGACAAGGTCCTGGTCGACGACCTCAGCTTCACCCTGCCGCGCAACGGCATCGTCGGCATCATCGGTCCCAACGGCGCCGGCAAGACCACGCTGTTCAAGATGCTGCTCGGACTGGAGCAGCCCGACGCGGGCACGGTCAAGATCGGCGAGACCGTCAAGGTGTCCTACGTCGACCAGACCCGCTCCAACATCGACCCCAAGAAGACGCTGTGGGCCGTCGTCTCCGACGAGCTGGACTACATCAACGTCGGCCAGGTCGAGATGCCGTCCCGCGCCTATGTCTCGGCGTTCGGCTTCAAGGGCCCCGACCAGCAGAAGCCGGCCGGCATCCTGTCCGGCGGAGAGCGCAACCGGCTGAACCTGGCGCTGACGCTGAAGGAGGGCGGCAACCTGCTGCTCCTCGACGAGCCCACCAACGACCTGGACGTCGAGACCCTCGGCTCGCTGGAGAACGCGCTGCTGGAGTTCCCCGGCTGCGCCGTGGTCATCTCCCACGACCGGTGGTTCCTGGACAGGGTCGCCACCCACATCCTCGCCTACGAGGGTGACTCCAAGTGGTACTGGTTCGAGGGCAACTTCGAGTCGTACGAGAAGAACAAGATCGACCGTCTGGGCGCCGATGCGGCCCGTCCGCACCGTGCGACCTACAAGAAGCTCACCCGCGGCTGACCGTCACGTCATCGCGCCGCAACACCGACGGGGCAGGCTTGCGTCCCCAGGAGCAAGCCCGCCCCGGCCGGCCGGCCGTCTGTCACCATCGGAGATCACCTGTGTCCCGCCACATATACGCCTGCCCGCTGCGCTGGTCCGACATGGACGCGTTCGGACACGTCAACAACGTGGTCTTCCTCCGCTACCTGGAGGAGGCACGGATCGACTTCACCTTCACCAACGCCGGTGAGGCCGGGGAGAAGGCGTTCTCCGAGGGCTCCGTGGTGGCCCGGCACGAGATCGACTACCTGCGGCCGCTGGTCTACCGTCCGGAGCCGATCACCATCGAGACCTGGCTGACCCGGCTCGGCAACGCCTCCTTCACGGTGGCGTACGAGATCAAGGACGCGGACACCGTCTACGTCCGGGCGTCCACGGTTGTGGTCCCCTACGACCTGGCGGCGGCACGCCCGCGCCGTCTGACCGTCGGCGAGCGCGCCTTCCTGGCCGACTACCTGGAAAGCGCAGCGATCGCCGCGTGACCGTCACCGCCCTGCACCTCGCCGATCCCTCCGAGGCCGCCGACCTGGGTGCCTTCCTGACCCGACTGCTGCGCTTCGACAAGGCGGCGTCAGTGCGGTTGCAGACCGCGAACCGGGCGCTGGCGGTGTTCGCCCGGCTGCCGCTGGGCGACAACGGCCCGCTGGTGATCCGCACCGCCCCACTGGCCGACGACCTCGGCCTGGACCGGACGGTCTCCGCCGGGCAACTGCTCGACGCGATCGACGCCGTCACGGTCACCCTCGCCGCCGAGGTCGACCCCGCAGGGACGGACGATGCCGTCGGCGCGGCGCCTGAGGCTGCCGGGGCGTCCTCGACGGCGCCGGGCGGCGAACTGGTGCTGCCGGCGGCGGTCACCGGTCCGGCCTGGGCCGGGCTGCTCCCGCCCCGCAGCGGCTGGGAGCACGTCACGGACCTGCCGACCGCACCACTGGGCGCGGCGGTACGGGCGGCCGTGACCGAGTTCCGGCGCGAGACCGACGACGCCGACGCCCTCGCCGAGGCCATCTGGTCCCGCCAGGTCCATCCGAGCGGACTGACCCTGCGCGCGGTCCACGCCGCGCACCTGGTCGGCCTGCTGCAGCGGACCGACAGCGTCGCGCTGCACCGGCATCCCGCCTGGCTTCGGCTCAGCGGGCCCCGGGGCTACGTGATCACCCGCCGCGCCCCCGCGATCGGCGCAGGCCTCGGGCTGACCCCGACCCGCTGACCGGTGCCCGGAGCGCTTGACCCTCAACCTGGTCGAGGGCCCAGAGTCGCAGCCGTGGAGAGCACACGCGGCAGGCCCACCAGCGACAACACCGGCACCGGCCCCCGAACAGGCGTCGCCGGCGCAGCCGACATCGACGGCGGCACCGGTAGGCGCAGCATCGGCGAGATGGCGCGCGGTTCCGGTCTGACCGTCAGCGCGCTGCGGTTCTACGACGGTGCCGGAATCCTCGTCCCCGAGTGGGTGGATCCCGCCAGCGGCTACCGCTGGTACGGATCCGGGCAACTCGCCGAGGCTCGACTGCTGGCACGGCTTCGCCGGGTCGGTATGCCGTTGGCCGACGTCCGGTTGGTCCTCGCGAGCTGGTCGGCCGCCGACACCGCACTGGTGCGGACGTTGCTGGACGCACACCTGCTGCGTCTGGAGGACGGTCTCGACGACGCCCGCCGGGAACTCTCCGCAGTCCGAGCCCTACTCGCTCTGAGGGAGACCCCCGTGTCACACCTGACCACCGATACGACGACGCGACGCCTGTCGCTGGATTCGTCCGCGCTCGCCGCCGCTCTGGACGCCGTGCGCTTCGCCGTCAGCACCGACCCCCAACTGCCGATGCTCGCCGGCGTTCTCTTCGACGCCGACCCGGAGGGTCAGCTGCTGCGCCTGGTCGCGACGGACCGCTACCGTCTCGCCACCGCGCAGGCGCCGTTCCAGTGCCCCAGCGAGGAGGCGGAGCACGCGGCGGCGCAGGTTCTCGTCCCCACGCCGCTGGTCGACGCGGCCCGCGCGGTTCTCGGCGGCGACGGGCCGGTGACCGTCACCCTGGGCGACGGCCGGATCTCCGTCGAGACCGCCGACGGCCAGGTGGCCGGCCCGGGCGCGGACCACGACTTCCCCGACTACCGGCGGCTGACCCGCCTCGCCGCCGACGGCCGCCGACGGATCACCGTGGACGTCTCCGCGCTGCGGACGGCGCTGGCCACCGGCCCGACCCGGGCCTCCCGGCGCGAGCAGGACGGCGTGGACGCCGACGTCTCCGTGCTGTCCCTGGCCCCGGACGGCACCCTCACCGTCGAGGCGGCCGACCCGGGGCCGGAGCCACGCCAGGACCAGGTTCCGGCCGACGGGCGCGACCGCGAACTGATCGGCGTGAACCGGGAGTTCCTGCTTGAGGCGATGGCCGTCACGGCCCGCGACCAGCTGATTCTCGAACTCGGCGGCCCGATCGCCCCGCTGGCCATCCGGCTCCCCGAACACGAGGACGTGGCCTCCCTGTTGATGCCGGTGCGGCTGCGCGACTGACCCTCCTGGATCCCGTCCCGCCCCGGGACGTACCGTCGATCGCCGTCCGTGGCTCCGCCCGCGCCGATCCTCGGAAGCGTCGGCACCGTGCTGTCGGTGCCCGGTGGTACGTTCCGCTGCAGTGGGAGAACCGGCTTCGGAAGGGAATCTGCAGGTGGCGGCGCGGATGGCGGTGGTGGCGGACCAGGACGGCCCTGGCGGGCGGCTGCAGCCGCTCGGCGAGGACGGCGAACCGCTGGGCGGGCCGGTGCGGGTCCGCGATCTCGCCGCCGCCGTGGCCGAGCGGGAGGCGGCGGAACGCCCGCGCTGGGTCTGGACCGCGACCGACGAGGTGTACGGACGGCTGCTGCCCGCGCTGCCGCCCGGCCGCCTCGCCCGCTGCCATGACGTCAAGCTGGTCGAGCCGCTGCTGCTTGGCCAGGAGGACCGCTACGGTCAGCCGCGTTCACTCGGCGCCGCCTGGGCCCGACTGCGCGGCCTGCCCGTACCGGCCGACCTGCCGGAGAGTCATGCGGACGCCGACGGGGACCAGGACACCCTGTTCGCGCCGGACCGCAGTCGACTCCCCCCGGGCACCGACCCGCTCGCCGCGCTGGTCGAGGTGCACGCCTCACAGCAGCGCCGGATCGCCGCCACCGCCGAGCCCGCGCGGACCCGGCTGCTGTGCGCCGCCGAGTCGGCGGGCGGGCTGGTCGCCGCCGAGATGGGCTACGACGGTCTGCCCTGGAGCGCCGCCGAGCACGACGCGCTGCTCGTCGAGCTGCTCGGCCCGCGCCCGCGCGGTGGCGCGCAGCCCGCGAAGCTGGCGGCACTGGCGGCCGAGCTGCAGCAGGCGCTCGGCGGCCGGCCACTGAACCCGGACTCCCCGGCGCAGGTCGTACGCGCCTTCGCCGAACAGGGCGTCAGCCTCAGCTCGACCCGCAACTGGGTGCTGCGTGAGGTCGACCATCCGGCCGCGCCGCTGCTGCTGCGCTACAAGGAGCTGTCGCGGATCCACGCCGCGCACGGCTGGGCCTGGCGCGAAACCTGGGCGCGGGACGGCCGCTTCCGCCCGGAGTACGTGGTCGGCGGGGTGGTGTCGGGACGCTGGGCCAGCCGCGGCGGCGGCGCGTTGCAGATCCCGCGCATCCTGCGGGCCGCGGTGGTCGCCGATCCCGGCTGGCTGCTGGTGGTCGCGGACGCCGGTCAGCTGGAGCCGCGGGTCCTCGCCGCACTGTCCGGCGACCCGGGCATGATCCGCGCGGGCGCGCAGGGCGATCTCTATGCCGGGCTGGCGGCGGACGCGTTCAAGGGCGACCGTGCCCGCGCCAAGCTCGGCCTGCTCGGCGCCATGTACGGGCAGACCAGCGGCGAGACCGGCCAGCTGGTGGCGGTGCTGCGGCGGCGCTTCCCGCAGGCGATGGGACTGGTGGAGGCGGCGGCGCGGACCGGCGAGTCCGGGGGCGTGGTGCACTCGCGGCTGGGACGGGTCTGCCCGCCCCCCTCGGCGCGCTGGCTGGACCTCACCGAGGGTGTGGCGGCCGCGGCCGCGGGCGGCCTGGACGACGGTGCCACCGACGGCGACAGCAGCGACCGTGCCGCGCGGGACGCCCGCTCGCGCGGCCGGTTCACCCGCAACTTCGTGATCCAGGCCAGCGCCGCCGACTGGGCGCTGGCGCTGATCGCCGCACTGCGGCGGCGCCTGTCCGAGATCCCCGTCACCGTCCCGGGCGACCACCCGCGCCTGGTGTTCTTCCAGCACGACGAGGTGATCGTGCACACCCCCGCACAACTCGCGGACGCGGTGCGGGAGGCCGTGGCCGCCGCCGGGGAGGAGGCGCGGCGGCTGGTGTTCGGCGACACCCCCGTGCACTTCCCGTTGGACACCCACGCGGCCGAGAGCTACCTCGACGCCAAGGGCGGATCCGACGATGCCGAAGCCGAGGACGACGAGGAGGCCGAGGACCGGTCGGGCTGACCGCTCGTCAGCGCGGCGCCCCCGTGCGGCCGTCAGTCCCCGGTGGCGAGTGCGAGACGCCACAGGCCCGGGAAGTGGCGCTCCACCTCGTCCCGGCGCAGCCGGTTGACCCGGCGGGCGCCCTCGTCCCGCTGCTCGACCAGGCCGGCCTCGCGCAGCACCGTGAAGTGGTGGCTCAGCCCGGCCTTGCCGACCGGGACGTCGAAGGAGCCGCAGGCGCGGGACCAGTCCTCGCTGCCGGCCAGCTGCCGGACGATGGCCAGCCGGACCGGGTCGGCCAGAGCGGCGAAGACAGTCTCGACCGGCACGTCCCGGGGGTCGCTGTGCTGCGGCGACGCACGATGGCCCATCACACTCTCCCTGCTGACCGCCTGTCGACACTGTGAAGCGTTCGACGCTTGAAGTGTTCGACGCTTGAAGCGTTCGATGAGATGCGTACACTCATGAATCAGTTCGCAATTCATCGAACACTCTACCTGTGGGGGCAGTGATGCGTGCAGTCGTCGTCGAGGAGCTCGGCGGACCGGAAGCCCTGAGCCTGCGCGAGGTGGACGAGCCCGCACCCGGGCCCGGGCAGGTCACCGTGGACGTGGCCTACGCGGGGGTCAACTTCGCCGACGTCCTGAGCCGCTCACAGGGCTACCGGGTGACCGCGCTGCCGTTCGTCCCCGGCCTTGAGGTGTCCGGACGGGTCCGTGCCCTGGGTGCGGGTGTGACCGGGTTCGAGGTCGGCCAGCCGGTCGCCGCGATGCTCGACCGGGGCGGGTACGCGGACGTCGTCGTGGCCGACACGTTCCGCACCTTCGCCGTCCCGGCCGGCCCGGACGGCGTCGACCTGCGGGCGGCCGCCGCGCTGACGACCGTGCTGGCCACCGCCTACGCCCTGATCCACCACGCCGGCCGGCTCCAGCCGGGCGAGAGCGTCCTGGTCCAGGGGGCGTCCGGCGGTGTCGGGATCGCCACCGGGCAGGTTGCCCGGCTGGCCGGGGCGGGCAGGGTCTACGGCGTGGTCTCGCACCCGGACAAGGCCAAGCCCGCGCTGGAGTTCGGCTACGACGAGGTGTTCGTCGGCGACGACTTCGACCGGCAGCTCGCCGAAGCCACCGGCGGGCGCGGCGTGGACCTCGCCCTCGACCCGGTCGGCGGCGAGGTCTGGCAGCGCAGCGTGGCCTCGCTGGCCCGCTACGGCCGTGCCGTCTCGTACGGGAACGCCGGCGGCGCCGAGCCGTGGTCGATGGCCTTCGGCGATCTGGCCCCCAAGGCGGTGTCGGTGTCCGCGTTCAGCATCCTCGGCCTGTCCGCCGCCGAGCCGCAGCGGCTCCGCGAACTCGCCGAGGAGTCGCTGCGGCTCGCCGCCGAGCACGGCATCCGGCTCCCCGTCAGCGCCGAGTTCCCGCTCACGGAGGCCGCCGAGGCGCACCGCCTGGTGGAGAGCCGCAGCAGCACCGGCAAGCTACTGCTCCGCGTCGAGGCCTGACCCTCGCAGCAGGTCCGGGCGGTGAGGCGGGGCGGGCAGGGGGCGGACCCTGGCCAGGGCCGGATCAGGCAACGGGGCGGGCCGAGGCCGGGGCAGGGCCGGGCCGTGAGGCGGGCCGAGGCAGGGGGCGATACTGCTGGGGTGCTGACCACCGACCGCCTGCAGTTGCAGTTCGCCACGCCCGACGCCGCGCGGGCCCTCGGCCATGGACCGGGCGAGTGGCGGTGGCTCGGCGGTGGGCCCGGCACCGGGACCCGGGAGCTGGCGGGGATCGTGGTCCGGGCCGCCGAGGTGGGCTGGCACCGGCCGCCGTGGGGGCTGTACGTCGCGGTCCGGCAGGCCGACGGGCTCGCCGTCGGCAGCGTGGGCTTCCACGGTCCGCCGGCCACCGACGGCAGCGTCGAGGTCGGTTACGACCTGGTGCCCGGCGCGCGTGGCGCCGGCTATGCCACCGAGGCGGTGCTGGCGCTGGTCGGCTTCGCCTTCACCCACCCCGCCGTGCGCACCGTGCTGGCACTGACCACCCCGGACAACACCGCCTCGCAGCGGGTGCTGGCCCGGGCCGGATTCAGCCTCGACGGCGAGGAGCCGGACCGGGTGCGCCGATATCGGGTCGACAGGTGAGGGGGACCGTTGCGTAGGCTGGGACGCGCAATGGGTACCCCGCTGAGCTCCTCCGCCGTCGACTCCTCCGCAGTCGCCCCCCTCCTCTCCCCGGCCGACGCCGCACCCGCCGACGGCACGCCGTCCGACGGTGCGACCTCCGACCGCGCCGACGGCGTCGCCCGCGCGCGCCGCGCACGCGGGAGGCGCTCCCGCGACGGCGGCCGCCCCCCGCGCGGCAACCCGCGCCAGGGAGCCCCGGATGCGGGCCCGAACGCCCCGGCTGATGCGAGCGCCGACGCGAACCCGAACGCCATCCCGGACCCGAGCACCACGACGGACCCGAGCACCAGCACGGACCCCGATGCCCGGGCCACGGCCGAGGACGGAGCGGGCCCTGCAGCCGCCCCCACCACGGACGGCGCCCGCGGCGACTCCCGCCGACGGTCCCGCTCCGGGACGGCCCGCGGCGCCGGGACGGACACCCGGTCCGCCGACGGCGCCGCCGACGTCCGCGGCCTCGCCGCCCGGCTGCCGGGACTGAGCCTGCGCGACGAGGAGCGGCTGGGCCGCCGGCTCGAAGGTCTCCGCAAGATCCGCGAGCCGGAGAAGCGCGAGCGGACCCAGGCCGCCGTCGCCGCCGAGATCGACGCCGCCGAGCTGCGGCTGGAGCAGCGCCGCGCCGCCGTCCCGGTCCCGACGTATCCGGAGTCGCTGCCGGTCAGCGCCCGCCGGGCGGACATTCTTGAGGCGATCCGGGACCACCAGGTCGTGATCATCGCGGGCGAGACGGGCTCCGGAAAGACCACCCAGATCCCCAAGATCTGCCTGGAACTCGGCCGCGGCGTCCGCGGTCTGATCGGCCACACCCAGCCCCGTCGGATCGCCGCCCGCACCGTCGCCGAGCGGGTCGCCGAGGAACTGCGGACCGAGCTGGGCTCGACCGTCGGCTGGAAGGTCCGCTTCACCGACCAGGTCGGCCCGGAGACCGCGGTCAAGGTCATGACGGACGGCATCCTGCTCGCCGAGATCCAGAACGACCGGCTGCTGCGCCAGTACGACACTCTGATCATCGACGAGGCGCACGAGCGCAGCCTCAACATCGACTTCATCCTCGGCTACCTCAAGCAGCTGCTGCCCAAGCGCCCCGATCTCAAGCTGGTGATCACCTCCGCGACCATCGACCCGGAGCGCTTCGCCCGCCACTTCGCCGACCCCCGTACCGGCACCGAGGCACCGATCATCGAGGTCTCCGGCCGTACCTTCCCGGTCGAGGTGCGGTACCGGCCGATCAACGAGGAGCCCGAGGACGACGAGGACGCCCCCGGCGGCGACCAGGACCGCGACCAGGTGCAGGCGATCTGCGACGCCGTGGACGAGCTGAGCCGCGAGGGCCAGGGCGACATCCTGGTGTTCCTGTCCGGCGAACGGGAGATCCGCGACACCGCCGACGCCCTGGAGCGGCTGAACCTGCGCTTCACCGAGGTCGTCCCGCTCTACGCCCGGCTCTCCTCGGCCGAGCAGCACCGCGTCTTCCAGCCGCACAACGGCCGCCGGATCGTCCTGGCGACCAACGTCGCCGAGACCTCGCTGACCGTGCCGGGCATCCGCTACGTCATTGACCCCGGCACCGCCCGGATCTCCCGCTACAGCCATCGCACCAAGGTGCAGCGGTTGCCCATCGAGGCGGTCTCGCAGGCCAGCGCCAACCAGCGCAAGGGCCGCTGCGGCCGTACCTCGGACGGCATCTGCATCCGGCTGTTCTCGGAGGAGGACTTCCTCTCCCGTCCCGAGTTCACCGACCCGGAGATCCTGCGCACCAACCTGGCCTCGGTCATCCTGCAGATGACCGCCGCAGGGCTCGGCGACATCGCCGCCTTCCCTTTCCTGGAGCCACCGGACCGCCGCAACATCAAGGACGGCGTGGACCTGCTCCAGGAGCTGGGCGCGCTGGACACCACCCCCGGCGAGCGGAAGGTCAACCGGCTCACCCCCGTCGGCCGCAAGCTGTCGGCACTCCCGGTCGACCCGCGGCTGGCCCGGATGGTGCTGGAGGCCGAGCAGCACGGCGTGGTCCGCGAGGTCATGGTCATCACCGCGGCGCTCTCCATCCAGGACCCGCGCGAGCGTCCGGTCGAGAAGCGGGCCCACGCCGACCAGTTGCACGCCCGCTTCACCGACCCGACCTCGGACTTCCTCACCTACCTGAACCTCTGGCGGTATCTGAAGGAGCAGCAGAAGGCGCTGTCCTCCAGCCAGTTCCGCCGGATGTGCAAGTCGGAGTTCCTCAACTACCTGCGGATACGCGAGTGGCAGGACATCGACGCACAGCTGCGGCAGGTGGCCAAGTCCCTGGACATCGCCGTCGGCCACCCCGCCGACGAGGTGGACGGCGACGCGGTGCACCGCTCGATGCTGGCCGGGCTGCTGTCGCACATCGGCCTCAAGGACGAGGAGAAGCAGGAGTACTTCGGCGCCCGCAGCGCCAAGTTCGCCATCTTCCCCGGCTCGGCGCTCGCCTCGGGCGGCCGCGGCAAGAAGTCCCCGCGCTGGGTCATCGCCGCCGAACTGGTCGAGACCTCGCGGCTGTGGGCCCGGATCGCCGCCAAGGTCGAGCCGGAGTGGATCGAGGAACAGGGCGCGCACCTGCTCAAGCGCAGCTACAGCGAACCGCACTGGGAGAAGGACCGCGGCCAGGTCGTGGCCTTCGAGAAGGTCACCCTCTACGGTGTCACCCTGGTCGCCCAGCGCAGGGTGGGCTACGGGTCGATCGATCCCGAGCTGTCCCGCGAGCTGTTCATCCGCAGGGCCCTGGTCGAGGGCGAGTGGCGGACCCACCACCGCTTCTTCCACGACAACCGCAAGCTGCTGGACGAGGTCGAGGAACTGGAGAACCGGGCCCGGCGCCGCGACATCCTGGTGGACGAGGAGACCCTGTTCGACTTCTACGACCAGCGGATCGCCTCGGACGTGGTCTCCGGAGCGCACTTCGACAGCTGGTGGAAGAAGACCCACCGGACCCGCCCCGACCTGCTCACCTTCACCCCCGACCTGCTGGTCAACGACAACGCCGCCACCGTCACCGAACGCGACTACCCCTCCGTCTGGCGGCAGGGCGGCATCGAGCTCCCGCTCACCTACCAGTTCGAACCCGGCGCGGCAGCGGACGGCGTGACCGTCCACATCCCGCTCACCCTGCTCAACCAGATCCGGCCGAGCGGCTTCGACTGGCAGATCCCGGGCCTGCGCGAGGATCTGGTGACCGCGCTGATCCGCTCGCTGCCCAAGGCGCTGCGCCGCAACTTCGTACCGGCCCCGGACTACGCCAAGCGCCTGATGGCGGGGCTGGCGACGGCCGACCCGGACGACAAGCCGCTGGTCGAGCTGCTCGAATGGCAGCTGCACAACCTGCGCGGCATCCCGGTCCCCCGCGACAGCTGGAACTACGACGCCGTCCCCGACCACCTGCGGATCACCTTCCGCGTGGTGGACGAGCGCGACCGGCAGCTGGGCGAGTCCAAGGACCTGGAGGCCCTCAAGCTGGATCTCAGGGCCCGTACCCAGGCCGCCATCGCCGAGGCGGCCGGCGGCCTGGAGAAGCGCGGGCTCACGGACTGGACGATCGGCGAACTCCCGCACGCCTTCGCCCAGAAGCGCGGCGCACAGACCGTCAAGGGCTACCCGGCACTGGTCGACGACGGCGACTCGGTCTCGGTGCGGCTGCTCGACACCCCGCGCGCCCAGCAGCGCGCGATGGTCGCGGGTACCCGGCGGCTGCTGCTGCTCGGCGTCAGCTCGCCGGTGAACGCGATCCAGTCGCGGCTGGGCAACGGGGCGAAGCTGGCCCTGGCCGCCAACCCGCACGGCAGCACCGAGGCCCTGTTCGCCGACTGCCTCACCGCGGCCGCGGACCGGCTGATCACCGACGCCGGCGGCCCGGCCTGGGACGAGGCCTCCTACACCCGGCTGCGCGACACGGTCCGCGCCGACCTGTACGAGGTGACGGCGGACACGGTGGTCAAGGTCGCCAACATCCTCGCGGTCAACCACCGGGTCGGCGAGCGCCTGAAGACCATCAGCAACAGCCTGGCGGTGCTGACCGGCCTGACCGACGTCCGGGCCCAGCTCGCCGAACTGATCCATCCCGGGTTCGTGGCCGACACCACCCAGCGCCGGCTGCCGGACCTGCTGCGCTACCTCAAGGCGGTCGAACGGCGCCTGGTCAAGCTGCCGGAGGACCCGCACCGCGACCGCGACCGCACCGGCGCGATCATCCGGATGAAGGACGCCTACGCGGACCTGCTCGACTCCCTGCCGGCGGACCGGCGGGACGAGGAGGCCGTGGTCCAGATCCGCTGGATGATCGAGGAACTGCGGGTCAGCCTCTGGGCCCAGCCCCTGGGCACCCCGTACGCGGTGTCCGAGCAGCGCATCCTCCGCGCCATCGAGGCCCTCGGCTAGCGGGCTGACGGGGACGGCCCCGCTCCGGTCAGCCCTGCTGTTCGAGGACCGGCCGGAGTCTGGTCAGCAGTTCGAACAGCACCGCCCGCTCGTCGTCGCTGAGCAGGTCCAGCGCCTGGTGGGTGGCCTGCATGTCGTCCCGCACGGCGCGGATCGCGGCCTGGCCCTGCTCCGTGGCCACCACGATCTTGATCCGGCGGTCGGTCGGGCTGACCTCCCGGCGCACCAGGCCGTGCCCCTCCAGCCGGTCGACCAGACCGGTCACATTGGAGGCGTCGCAGACCAGCTGCTCGGCGATGGCACGCATCGGCAGCGGCTTGCGGACCAGTACCGCCAGCGCCTTGGCCTGCACCGATGTCAGCCCGTGGCGGCCGGCGACGGCGGCGAAGTCCTGGTAGTAGGCGGCTCCGATCGCGGCGAACTCGTCGATCAGCTGCGCTTTGCTGGGCGAGGTGGTAAGGCTCATGGTTCCATCATACGTCGATCACTTGACATCATCAATAATCAAGGTCACCAGATAACGTCGGCGGGGAACAGGGGGAACCTGATCGCTCCTCACCGCGTCACACCAGCAGACGTGCCGGGCCGCCGAGGGTCCGGTCCGCGACAGGGGGAACCGCGATGTCACAGGAGACCTGGTACTCCGGCGCTCCGGCGCAGCCACTTCCGACGCCAGCGGCGCCACAGGCGCAGCCGATGCCGATGCCGATGTCACAGCAGCCGCCGCAGCCGGCGGACGCCGCCGCCCGGCGCCGGGTCGCGTGGTTCGCGGCGCTCTCGGTGCTGCTGGTGCTGGCCACGATCGGCGGCGGACTGGTGCTGTGGCTGGCGCCCGGGGCCAGCGCCGCCGGAGGCTGCGGCGGAGGCTGAACGGGGCTGCCACAACCGTCGGACCGGTCCCTGCTGGGGCGTCAGCCCTGACGCCCCAGCAGGTAGGGCAGCCGCTCGCCGAGGAACCGGCGCGGGAACTCGTCCCGCAGCCGCCACAGCCCGGCGTCGACCACGAAGTGCGCCATCACCATGCCCAGGTACGCCCCGTACACGGCCCGGACCGGGCCGGTGCCGGTGTGCAGGTGGGAGGCGAGGTTGAGGCCCAGGCCCAGGAACAGCCCGATGTTGAGCAGGACCGCGAGCGAGAGCAGCCGGACCTGGATCTGCTCCTGCCGCTGACGGCGGGCCGCCCCGCCCGCGACCAGGCCGACGATCAGCAGGTACTGGTATCCGTGTGCGGCGGTGAGTCCGGCAACGGCCGCATAGGGCGAGGTGAACAGGAACACCGGCAGGAAGAACGCCAGCGCGGTGAGGTAGATCCCGCTGACGGCCGCAGGACGCTCCGGCGCGGGGCGGCGCAGCCACTGCACCGCCCCGTACCCGGCGGCCAGCGCGTAGCCGCCGGCGGCGACCGGGAACAGCGTCCCGAGCCGGGGCGCTTCGGTCAGTTGCAGCAGCGCGGGGTGGCTGAGCAGGCCCAGGGTGCCGGCCAGTCCGGTCGCGGTGATGGCCCGTCGTTCACCCGGTCGCAGCGGTCCGCAGCGGTAGGCGCTGGACGCGAGCGCGGCCAGGCCCAGGTTCTGCTTCTGGAAGTGGAAGAACTGCCAGCCGAAGAAGGCCAGCAGCAGCAGTGCGAAGGGCCGTTGCGGCACGACGGCGGCCAGCAGCGCCATCACCGCCACCAGGGCGACCGGGGCGACCAGGTAGCGGCCGGGGCTGGCCCGCAGATGGCGTCGCACCTGCGGGACGGTGTAGAACCAGCCGGTGCTGGCGACGTGGACGGAGGAGCCGAGGAACAGCAGTCCGCCGAGGGCCGGGCCGGGCGCGGTGGCGTCGCCGGCGGGCGCGAGCAGCACCGCGCCGACCAGCGAGCCGAGGGTGAGCAGCAGCGTGCCGACCAGCCAGACCCCACGCAGGGCGGTGCGCCGCACGGGATCTGACGGACGCGCAGGGGGCGGCGGTATGGACGGGCTCGGTACTGCGGCTGCTGGCGGCATCGCGCCAGCATAGGCCGGGTTCGCGCCGACGGTTCCGCCCGCCCGGGCCACCCGGTGGCCGCCCCTGAACCGGGGCGGGCGGAGCCTATCCCAACTCCCGGCCCCGGTAAGCGGCGGGTAAGAGCAGCCGGCCGTCGCCGCCCGTTCACTTCATCGCGGCGGCCGGTACACCTCGGCCCACTACTCATAACGCGAGCAGCGCGATCGCCGGCACCGCCGCCGTACCGCAGCACCAGCGCACACCGGCGTGCGCCTCCGCCCCGTACACCAGTTCCCAGGAGAGCCCATCGTGACTCGTCGTTCCCTTCGTCTGGCCGCCGTCCTCGGCACCACCGGCCTCCTCGGCGGGGCGGTGCTCGCGCAGGCCAGCGCCGCGCCCGTGGCCGCCGCGAACGCCGCGGCCCACCGCGCGGCCGCCAAGCACGTCCTGCTGGTCTCGGTCGACGGTCTGCACCAGAGCGACCTGACCTGGTACATCGCCAAGCACCCGGTGTCGGCGCTGGCCAAGCTGGTGCACGGCGGTGTCGAGTACACCAACGCGAAGACGACCACGCCCTCGGACAGCTTCCCGGGCATGGTCGCCCAGGCCACCGGCGGCGGCCCGGGCACCACCGGCGTCTACTACGACGACACCTACAACGCGGCGCTGCTGCCGGCCGGCACCACGAACTGCAAGGGCGTCAAGCCCGGCGTCGAGGTGGACCTGACCGAGGACCTGGACCTCAACAAGGCGTCCATCGACGCCGGCCAGGGCCTGCAGAACCTGCCGGGCAGCATCCTGAAGATGACCGGCGACCCCACCAAGCTGATCGACCCGAGCAAGCTCCCGGTCGACCCGAAGACCTGCAAGCCGGTCTACCCGCACTCCTACCTCCAGGTGAACACCATCTTCGAGGTGGCCCGCCAGGCCGGTCTGCGGACCGCGTGGTCGGACAAGCACGCGGCCTACGACATCCTGAACGGCCCCTCCGGCACCGGCATCCAGGACCTGTTCACGCCGGAGATCAACTCCGACGCGCTCGGCTACCCGGCCGGCAACGACTGGACCACCGACAACAAGGCCACCCAGCAGTACGACAGCTACAAGGTGCAGGCCGTTCTCAACGAGATCGACGGCTACGACCACAGCCGCAGCCAGAAGGTCGGCACCCCGGCCATCTTCGGCCTGAACTTCCAGTCGGTCTCCACCGCCCAGAAGCTCACCGCCTCCGAGGGCCTGAAGGGCGGCTACACCGCAACCGGCGTGCCCGGCCCGCTGCTGCAGAAGAACCTGGACTACATCAACGCCCAGATCGGCGCGCTGACGGCGGAGATCCGCAAGCAGCACCTGGACAAGAGCACCACGATCATCCTGTCGGCGAAGCACGGCCAGTCCCCGACCGACCCGACCGCGCTCACCCGGATCGACGACGGCCCGCTGCTGGACGGCCTGAACGCCGCCTGGAAGAAGCTGCACCCGCAGGCCGGTGACCTGGTCGCGCACGCGGTCGACGACGACGGCATGCTGATCTGGCTCAACGACCGCTCCAAGGCCGCCACCGACTTCGCCAAGAACTACCTGCTGGCACAGAGCGGCACCGGCACGGACATCGACGCCAAGCCGAAGTCGTTCACCCACGGCGGTCTGACCACCGTGTACGCGGGTGCCGCCGCCGCCAGGTACTTCGGCGTCAAGCCCGGTGACGCGCGCGTCCCGGACATCTTCGGCATCGCCCAGTACGGCGTGGTCTACACCGGCGGCACCTCCAAGGTCGCCGAGCACGGCGGCGCCCACGCCGACGACCTCGACGTGCCGCTGGTGGTCTCCGGCGCCGGCACCCCGGGCCAGGTCCGCGACGCCGCCACCGTGCACACCACCCAGATCGCCCCGACCATCCTGGCGCTGCTCGGCCTGAACCCGAACCAGCTGCAGGCGGTCCGCGAGGAGGGCACCCGCACCCTCCCGGTGCGCTGACCCGCCATCACCCGATCAGCCGCAGCACCCGATCACCCGCAGCACCCGATCGGACCCCTGCCGGGCGCGGAACCTCACCACGGTTCCGCGCCCGGCGCGGTCCGCGGCGCCGGGTCGCGTGCCAGCAGCAGCAGCGCCGCGTCGTCCCGCAGCGCACCGCCGGCATGCCGCACCAGATCGGCGTAGACCCGGGCCACCGCCTCGTCCAGGTCGCGGCCGGCCGAGGTCACCAGCGCCGGCGCGCGCTCCGCGAGCGGGTAGAAGGCGCCCTCCACCGGCGTGCCCCGGGGGTGCCGGAGCGAACGGGAGCGCATCAGCCGGGGGCGCGCCTCCACCACCCCGTCCGTGCAGAGCAGCAGCACGTCCCCGGGCCGGAAGGGCACGCGCCACGCCAGCGGCACGCCCTCGGCCAGATGGGCGAGGCCGAGCGGCACCCAGGGGTCGGGCGGGTCCAGCACCACCGCCGTCCCGTCCGGCGAGATCCGCAGCGGCGCGACATGGCCGCAGTGCACCAGCTCGACCGTCCGGGGTTCACCGAAGCCGACCAGCAGGGCCGTGGTGAACTCCCCCGACGGCACATGCCGCAGCACGCTGGCCTCCAGCCGGCGGGCGACGCCGACCAGGTCGCGTTCGTCGTAGGCGGCCTCGCGAAAGGCGCCGAGGACCACTGCCGCGGTGTGCACCGCGCCGAGTCCCTTGCCGCGCACGTCGCCGATGATGGCCCGCACTCCGTACGGGGTGTCCAGGACGCCGTAGAGGTCGCCGCCGATCTTGGCGGAGTCCGCCGCCGACACGTAGCGGGCCGCCAGCCGGATGTCACCGACCGTCGGCTCCGGTGGGCGCAGCAGCGCCAGCTGGGCGGCCTCGGCGACGGTGCTGACCGCCACCAGGTGCCTGGTGCGCACCACCCGCAGCCGGCTGATCATCGCGCTGGCCGCGGTCAGCGCCACATAGGAGATCAACGTGCCGTAGTAGAGCCGGGTGTCGTAGGGCTCGTCCATCCCGTCGTACCGGCTCAGACCGATCAGCAGCAGTATCCCCACGGTGCTGGCGGCCAGGAGCTCCAGGGGGTACAGGGTGAGCGCGGCCAGCGGCGGGACGACGGACATCAGTGAGGCGAGGTAGGTGTTCGGACCGGAGGCGACGTCCAGGACGGAGACGAAGCCCATCGCCGCGACCGGCGGCAGCAGCCGGGTCAGCAGCGGCGCCTTGAGCAGCGCGGCCCCGTCCGCGGGTACGGGGGTCGCCTGGTACTTCTGCCGCTCCCTCACATCAGCGAATCTATCGGACCGACCCATAAGCGACACATCCATGCCATCCTCATCCGATCATGCGAAATACGGATGAACCGATCAGCACGGGGACCCCGCCGCCGTGGACCATAGCCGGCCGCCGCCGGCTATTCCCGACGGTCCCGTGGCCCATCTCACCCCCGTCAAGGCCTACCTACGATGGCGTAGGTCACTTCATACAGTGAAGTATTTTCACCATGGCTGCGCAGACAGGTATCTCCGACCTCACCTCCTACACAGCCCTCGGGGACAGCTTCACCGAGGGCCTCAACGATCCCGACCCGCACGGCGGTTACGCCGGATGGGCGGACCGGCTGGCCCGTCTCCTCGCGGAGCGCCGCCCGCGCACCGACAGCGGCCACTACGACTTCCGCTACGCCAACCTCGCGGTACGCGGACGACTGCTGGACCAGATCACCGCCGAACAGGTGCCCGAGGTCCGGAGGATGCAGCCGGACCTGGTCAGCTTCACCGCCGGCGGCAACGACATCCTGCGGCCCGGCAGCGACCCGGACGAGGTCGCCGAGCGCTTCGAGGCCGCCGTCGTGCAGTTGCGCGAATCCGCCGGAACCGTTCTGATCTGCACCGGCTTCGACACCCGCGACACTCCGGTGCTCAAGCACCTGCGCGGCAAGATCGCGACCTACAACGCCCATCTGCGCGCCATCGCCGACCGCAACGACCTGGCCGTGGCCGACATCTGGGCGCTGCGCGCGGTCCGCGACCGGCAGGCCTGGAGCGACGACCGGCTGCACCTGTCCCCGGAGGGTCACCAGCGGATCGCCCTGCTCGCCGCCCGCGCCCTGGGCGTGGCCACCACCGAGGACCCGGCCGCGCCCTGGCCGGCCGCCCCCGTGCACACCCCGGCGGAGCTGCGCCGGGAGAACCTGCACTGGGCGCGTGAGCACCTGCTGCCCTGGGTCGGCCGGCGGCTGCGCGGCGAGTCCTCCGGTGACGCGGTCGAGGCCAAGCGCCCGGACCTGACGCCGCTGTAACCCGTCCGCCCGGCCGCCCGGGCGCCTCGCGTTCCCGGCACCCCGTCGGGCCGCCCCCCCCCCCCGGGGGGGGGCGGCGGCGGGTGCCGGGGCGAAGCGGCCTCACTGGGTGCTCCGGTGGTTTCGCGGGGGGTGGCAGGGGGTGAACCCTCCCATACGTCGCCGCGCCCCCCCCCCCCCCCGTCCCCCCGCGCCCCCCCGCCCCCCCCCCCGCGGGGGCCCCGGGGGCCCCCGCCCCCCCGCCCCCCCCCCCCCCGGCCGGGGGGGGGCCCGACGGCGTTTCCCGGGGCGAAGCGGCATCAGTGGGTACTCCTGTGATTACGCTCTGTATCGCAGGTGGTCAACCATCCCATCCGTCGCCTCGGCCCCGAGCGAGCAGAAATACCCCCTAGGGGTATGCTGTTGTCATCATCGAGAGCACACCGAACCATCCCTCCTGGAGGAAGTCATGTCCACCGCCGTCTTCACCGTCTCCGGCATGAGCTGCGGCCACTGCGAGAAGTCGATCAGCGAGGAGATCGGCTCACTCCCCGGGGTCACCCAGGTCAGCGCGGACGCCAAGGCCGGCACCGTGGCCGTGACCTCGGAGCAGCCGCTGAACGACGAGGCCGTCCGGGCCGCCGTCGACGAGGCCGGCTACCAGCTGGTCGGGCGGGCCTAGCCGGCCGCGCCGCCCCGGCGGCCGGGACCGGCTCCGGCCCTCCGGACCGACGGCTCCGCCCGCGGACACCGACCCGGCAGGCGGAGCCGTCCCCCGGCCCCTTTTCGACAGCATGAGGAGCAGCAGCATGAGCACCACGACCCCCGGCATAGAGGCGTCCGCGGCCCGCGTGGAGCTGGCCATCGGTGGCATGACCTGTGCCTCCTGCGCCGCCAGGATCGAGAAGAAGCTCAACCGGATGGACGGGGTCGTGGCCACCGTCAACTACGCCACCGAGAAGGCCAGCGTCAGCTACCAGGTCGGCGTCAGCGTGGACGACCTGATCGCGACCGTCGAGCGCACCGGCTACACCGCCGCGCCGCCGCCACCCGCGCGGGACCCGCTGACCCCGCCGGCGGACGCCGCCGACGGCGCGGGCCCCGAGGGCGACGCGGCGGACGGCGACCTGGCGGGGCTGCGCCAACGCCTGCTGGTCACCCTGGTGCTCAGCGTGCCGGTGGTGCTGATGGCGATGGTCCCGGCGTTCCAGTTCCGGGACTGGCAGTGGCTGTCCTTCGCCCTGACCGGCCCGGTGGTGGTCTACGGCGGGCTGCCGTTCCACCGCGCGGCCTGGACCAATCTGCGGCACGGCGCGGCCACCATGGACACCCTGGTCTCCCTGGGCACCCTGGCCGCCTTCGGCTGGTCGACCTGGGCACTGTTCCTCGGTACGGCCGGGATGCCCGGGATGACCCACCCGTTCAGCTTCTCGCTGAGCGACGCCGCCGACGCCTCGTCCACCCTCTACCTGGAGACCGCCGCCGGGGTCACCGCCCTGATCCTGCTCGGCCGCTACCTGGAGGCCCGCGCCAAGCGCCGGGCCGGGGCGGCCCTGCGCGCACTGCTCTCACTGGGGGCCAAGGACGCCACCGTGCTGCGTGACGGCCGCGAGATCCGGGTCCCGGTCTCGGCGCTGGTACTGGGCGACCGCTTCGTGGTCCGGCCCGGTGAGAAGATCGCCGCCGACGGAGTCGTGCTGGAGGGCAGCTCCGCCGTGGACACCTCACTGCTCACCGGCGAGTCCGTGCCCACCGAGGTGGGCCCGGGTGACACGGTCACCGGAGCCACCGTCAACTCCGGTGGCCGGCTGGTGGTGGAGGCGACCGGGGTCGGTGCGGACACCCAACTGGCCAGGATGGCACGGCTGGTCGAGCAGGCCCAGAGCGGCAAGGCCGCCGCGCAGCGGCTGGCCGACCGGATCTCGGCGGTGTTCGTCCCGGTGGTCCTGCTCATCTCCCTGGGCACCCTGCTGGTCTGGCTGTTCGTCAACGGCAGCGCGGCCGAGGCCTTCACCGCGGCCGTCGCGGTACTGATCATCGCCTGCCCCTGCGCCCTCGGCCTGGCCACGCCCACCGCGCTCCTGGTGGGCACCGGGCGCGGCGCCCAGCTGGGCATTCTGATCAAGGGCCCGGAGGTGCTGGAGTCGACCCGCGCGGTGGACACCGTGGTGCTGGACAAGACCGGCACGGTGACCACCGGTCAGATGGCGCTGCAGTCCGTGCACACCGCCCCCGGGGTCACCGAGGAACAGGCGCTGCGGCTTGCCGGTGCGCTGGAGTACGCCTCCGAGCACCCCGTCGGCCGCGCCGTGGCCGAGGCCGCCGCCGCAGCCGTCGGCGAGCTGCCCGCCGTCGCGGACTTCACCGCCGTCCCGGGACGGGGGGTGCAGGGCGTCGTGGACGGGCATGCGGTGATCGCGGGCCGCGAGCAGTTCCTGGCCGACCGGGCCCAGCACCTGGGCGAGCCGCTGGCGGAGGCCAAGCGGGCGGCCGAACGTGCGGGCCGCACCGCCGTCGTGGTGGGCTGGGACGGCGCCGTCCGGGCCGTGCTGGTGGTCGCCGACGGCATCCGTCCGACGAGCGCCGAGGCGGTCCGCCGGCTGCGCGCCCTGGGGCTCACCCCGGTCCTGCTGACCGGGGACAACCGGGCGGCGGCGGCGAGCGTCGCGGCACAGGTCGGCATCGACCCGGAGCAGGTCTTCGCGGAGGTGCTGCCGGAGGACAAGGTCTCGGTGGTCCGCCGGTTGCAGTCCGGGGGCCGTACCGTCGCCATGGTCGGCGACGGGGTGAACGACGCCGCCGCGCTGGCGCAGGCCGACCTAGGTCTGGCCATGGGCACCGGTACCGACGCGGCGATGGAGGCGGCCGACCTCACCCTGGTCCGCGGCGACCTGAACGCCGCCGCAGACGCGATCCAACTGTCCCGCCGAACCCTGGCGACCATCAGGGGGAACCTGTTCTGGGCCTTCGGCTACAACGTGGCGGCACTGCCGCTGGCGGCGTTCGGCCTGCTCAACCCCATGATCGCGGGTGCGGCGATGGCCTTCTCCTCGCTGTTCGTGGTGAGCAACAGCCTTCGGTTGCGACGCTTCCGTACCGGGCACTGAACCTGCCACCCTGTGTAGGGGGCACCCAACACGGCGCAGTGAGATGGGAGTCACAGGAGGCAACCGTAACTTCCTGGCCCCTGTTGTGTGTTACAACACGTGAGCCAGGGGCTCACAATGCCCTTGGGGCACAAGGACCGGGGTTCCGGCGGACCCCGTGTCGGCCACCGTCGCTGGGCGGCCGACAGCGCACGGCGCGGCGGCAGGGATGGGGGTTGAGCGGCCTCTCCCCGAAAGCCGCGCCGTGCGCACCACGCGACACCGGCAGGGGCGCCCGGCGGCGCCCCTGCCGAGGTGTCAGCGCTCGTCGAGCGGAACGTAGTCGCGGATCTCGACGCCGGTGTAGATCTGGCGCGGGCGGCCGATCTTGTTGCTCGGGTCGGTGATCATCTCCTGCCAGTGGGCGATCCAGCCCGGCAGCCGGCCGAGCGCGAACAGCACGGTGAACATGCTGGTCGGGAAGCCCATGGCGCGGTAGATCAGGCCGGTGTAGAAGTCCACGTTGGGGTAGAGCTTGCGGGAGACGAAGTAGTCGTCGGTGAGCGCGTGCTCCTCCAGCTTGAGCGCGATGTCCAGCAGCTCGTCGGCCTTGCCCAGCTGGGACAGCACGTCGTGCGCGGCGCTCTTGATGATCTGGGCGCGCGGGTCGAAGCTCTTGTAGACGCGGTGACCGAAGCCCATGAGCTTCACGCCGTCCTCGCGGTTCTTCACCTTGCGGATGAACGCGTCGACGTCACCGCCGTCCGCCTGGATCTTCGTCAGCATCTCCAGCACGGCCTGGTTGGCGCCGCCGTGCAGCGGGCCCCAGAGCGCGTTGATGCCTGCCGAGATGCTGGCGAACAGGTTCGCCTGCGAGGAGCCGACCAGGCGCACGGTGGAGGTGGAGCAGTTCTGCTCGTGGTCCGCGTGCAGGATCAGCAGCTTCTCCAGGGCGCTGACCACGACGGGGTTGAGCTCGTAGTCCTCGGCCGGGACGGCGAAGGTCATCCGCAGGAAGTTCTCGACGTAGCCGAGGTCGTTGCGCGGGTAGACGAACGGGTGGCCCTGCGCCTTTTTGAAGGCGTAGGCCGCTATGGTCGGCAGCTTGGCGATCAGGCGCACCGCGGAGAGGTTGCGCTGCTCGGCGTCGAAGGGGTTGTGGCTGTCCTGGTAGAACGTGGACAGCGCGCTGACGACCGAGGAGAGCATCGCCATCGGGTGCGCGTCACGCGGGAAGCCCTGGAAGAAGCGCTTGATGTCCTCGTGCAGCAGCGTGTGCTGGGAGATCTCGTGCTGAAAGCCGCTCAGCTCGTCGGCGTTCGGCAGCGACCCGTTGATCAGCAGGTACGCGGACTCCAGGAAGGTGCCCTGCTCCGCGAGTTGCTCGATCGGGTAGCCGCGGTAGCGCAGGATGCCCTGGTCGCCGTCGATGTAGGTGATCGCCGATTTGCAGGCCGCGGTGTTGCCGAAGCCGTTGTCCAGCGTGGTCAAGCCGGTCTGGCTGAGCAGCTTCGAGATGTCGAAGCCTGCGTTGCCGACGGTGGCCTCGACCACCGGGTACGCGTACTCGTTGCCCTGGTAGCCGAGTACTACTGAGTTGTCGCTCACGTCTTCCCTCACCAGCGAAATGAACCTCTTCAAGGGGGTGCCCTGACTCTGTACCACTTTCCTCCATTTGCTGAACAGACCTGCAGCCGGGGTGGGCGTAAAGAGCCGGGCTCTACAAAGAACCGACCTTCGAGCATTCACTTCTTGACAGGCAGATCAGCCGCTCCTGAGTCTATGGTCGACAGCCGTATGCCTGCGACCTGCGGAAACGGCGCGCACAGCCTGACCGAGCGCACGGCGCGATCCCACCAGCACCACCAACTTCTTGGCCCGCGTCACCGCCGTGTAGAGCAGGTTCCGTTGGAGCATCATCCAGGCGCTGGTGGTGACCGGAATCACCACACAGGGATACTCACTCCCCTGCGACCGGTGGATGGTCACAGCGTAGGCATGGGCCAGCTCATCCAGCTCGTCGAATTCGTACGGGACCTCCTCGTCCTCGTCGGTGAGCACCGTGAGCCGCTGCTCCTCCAGGTTGAGCGCGGTCACTACGCCGACGGTGCCGTTGAAGACCCCGTTGGCCCCCTTCTCGTAGTTGTTGCGGATCTGGGTGACCTTGTCGCCGACCCGGAAGGTGCGCCCGCCGAAGCGGCGCTCGGGCAGGTCCGGGCGGGCCGGCGTGACCGCCGCCTGGAGCAGTGCGTTGAGGTTGCCGGCCCCGGCCGGGCCCCGGTGCATCGGAGCCAGCACCTGGATGTCCCGGCGCGGGTCGAGGCCGAAGCGGGCCGGGATCCGGCGGGCCACCACGTCCACGGTGAGTCCGGCCGCCAGCTCGGTGTCCTCCTCGGGGAACAGGAAGAAGTCGGCCAGGCCGTCGGTGATCGGCGGAACGCCCTCGTTGATCCGGTGCGCGTTGGTGACCACGCCGGACTGCTGGGCCTGACGGAAGATCCGGGTCAGCCGCACCGCGGGGACCGGACTGCCGGGAGCGAGCAGGTCCCGCAGCACCTCGCCGGCGCCGACCGAGGGCAGCTGGTCCACATCGCCGACCAGCAGCAGGTGCGCCCCCGGCGGGACCGCCTTGGCCAGCTTGTTCGCCAGCAGCAGGTCCAGCATCGAGGCCTCGTCCACCACCACCAGGTCGGCCTCCAGTGGCCGGTCCCGGTCGTAGGCGGCCTCACCGCCCGGCCTGAGCTCCAGCAGCCGGTGCACGGTGGAGGCCTCGCAGCCGGTCAGCTCGGCCAGCCGCTTGGCGGCCCGGCCGGTGGGAGCCGCCAGCACGATCTTCGCCTTGCGGGCCTTGGCCAGGGTCACGATGGAGCGGACCGTGAACGACTTGCCGCAGCCGGGGCCGCCGGTCAGCACCGCGACCTTCTCGGTCAGCGCCAGCCGGACCGACTGCTCCTGCTCGGGCGCGAGGTCCGCGCCGGTCTGCCCCCTGAGCCAGGTCAGCGCCCGGTCCCAGTCGACGTCGGCGAAGGCGGAGAGGCGGTCCTCCGGGGTGCGAAGCAGCCGCAGCAGCTGGCTCGCCAGCGAGATCTCGGCACGGTGGAACGGCACCAGGAAGATCGCGCTGAGCCGCTCCCCGGTGGCGGTCGCGGAGTGCTCCCCGGGCAGTTCCTCACGGACCACCCCCTCCTCGGCGACCAGCTCCGCCAGGCACTCGATGACCAGGCCGATCTCGACCGCGAGCAGCTTCACCGCGTCCGAGATCAGCTGTTCCTCCGGGAGGAAGCAGTGGCCCTGGTCGGCGGCCTGGGACAGCGCGTACTGCAGCCCGGCCTTGACCCGCTGCGGGCTGTCGTGCGGGATCCCGACCGCCTGGGCGATCCGGTCCGCGGTGAGGAAGCCGATGCCCCAGACGTCGGCGGCGAGCCGGTACGGCTCGCTCCGCACCACCGTGACCGAGCCGTCGCCGTACTTCTTGTAGATCCGGACCGCGAGCGAGGTGGACACCCCGACGCTCTGCAGGAAGATCATCACCTCCTTGATCGCCTTCTGCTCCTCCCAGGCCGCGGCGATCATGCCGGTCCGCTTGGGGCCCAGCTTGGGCACCTCGATCAGTCGCTCCGGCTCCCCCTCGATCACCTCCAGGGTCTCGGTGCCGAAGTGCGCCACGATGCGCTCGGCCAGCCGCGGGCCGATGCCCTTGATCAGCCCCGAACCCAGGTAGCGGCGGATGCCCTGCACCGTGGCCGGCAGCACGGTGGTGTAGTTCTCCACGGTGAACTGCTTGCCGTACTGGGGGTGGCTGCCCCAGCGCCCGTGCAGCCGCAGGCTCTCCCCCGGCTGGGCGCCCAGCAGCGCGCCGACCACGGTGAGCAGGTCGTTCGCCCCGCGCCCGGTGTCCACCCTGGCCACCGTGTAGCCGGTCTCCTCGTTGGAGTAGGTGATCCGCTCCAGCACCCCCTCGACCATCGCGAGTTGGCGCTGCGCCGCGGCCTGGGGCGGTGCGGTCGGCGATCCGGCGTCCACGGGCGTGCCTCCGTTCCGAAGAGGTGATGTCCGCACGCTATCGCCACGGTCCGACAGGTGGAGATCGGCGGGTCGGGGCATTATCGAACGCGATCGAAAACGACCGGATCAGATTGCTTTCGACCATCCGGCCCCATGGGCGCCGCATTGTCAGTGGGGCGCGCAAGACTGAGAACCGTCCACAAGGCAAGCCCGTCCCCACCACGCAGGAGTGCATCATGATCAGCACCTCCCCCGTCCCCGGTGCCCCGATCTGGCTGGACCTGGCCACCCCCGACACCGACGCCACCGCCGCCTTCTACACCGGCCTGTTCGGCTGGACGGCCCCCTCGGCCGGTCCGGACAGCGGCGGCTACGCCTTCTTCGAGCTCGACGGCAAGATGATCGGCGGCTTCGGCCCGCTGATGGAGCCCGGCGCCTCCCCGGCCTGGATCCCGTACTTCGCCACCACCGACGCCGACGCCTCCACCAAGGCCGTCGAGCAGGCCGGCGGGACGGTCCGGGTGCCGCCCATGGATGTGATGACCGAAGGCCGGATGGCCCAGTACACCGACCCGACCGGCGGCAAGTTCGCGGTCTGGCAGCCGGGGAACACCACCGGCTTCAAGGTCGCCAACGTCCCGGGCAGCCTCTCCTGGGTCGAGCTGCACACCACCGACGGCCCCGCCGCGATCGCCTTCTACAGATCCGCGCTCGGCTGGCACGTCCAGGAGATGCCGATGGGCGAGGGCATGGTCTACACCGTCCTCTCCCCCGGCGACCGCCAGGGCGACGACGACGGCTTCGGCGGCGTGATGGCGATGCCGGAGCTGCCCGAGGTGCTGTGGCGGCCGTACTTCGAGGTCGAGGACTGCGACGCGACGGTGGCCAAGGCGACGGCCCTCGGCGCCAAGGTCATCATGGAACCCGCGACCATGCCCGAGGTCGGCCGGATGGCCGAGCTGGTCGACCCGCACGGCGCGCGCTTCTCGGTGATCACCGGCGCGAGCCGCAGCTGACGGTCCGAACGGAGAGCCACCCCCGTGGTGGGAAGAGCGAGGGGTGGGGCACTGTTGTCGCTGAACGCCGGCAGCACGCCCCACCCTGTCGCACCGTCCACCCGTCGCACCACTCGTCCCGCCGCGGAGGCCACCGATGACCCTGTACGACATCCCGCTGCACACCCTCGCCGACCAGCCGACCAGCCTGAGCGCCTACAAGGGCAAGGCCGTGCTGCTGGTGAACGTCGCGTCCAAGTGCGGGCTGACGCCGCAGTACGCCGGCCTGGAGCGGCTGCAGCAGCAGTACGGCGAGCGTGGCTTCACCGTGCTCGGCGTGCCGTGCAACCAGTTCCTCGGCCAGGAGCCGGGCAGCGCCGAGGAGATCCAGACCTTCTGCTCCACCAGCTACGGGGTGACCTTCCCGCTGCTGGAGAAGATCGACGTCAACGGCGAGTCCCGGCACCCGCTGTATGCCGAGCTGACCCAGGTCGCGGACGCCGCCGGTGAGGCCGGCGACATCCAGTGGAACTTCGAGAAGTTCCTGATCTCGCCGGAGGGCGAGGTCGTCGGCCGGTTCCGCCCGCGCACCGAGCCGGAGGCGGCAGAGCTGGTGGCGGCGATCGAGGCGCAGCTGTCGGCCTGACCGGGGCCGAAGCGGCGGCGTGGCCCGGTCTAGGGTGGCGATCATGACTGATCACCTCTTCCGGCGGGCCACCCTCGACGACCTGCCCGCCATCGTGGCCCTGCTGGCCGAGGACTCCCTCGGTGTCGGCCGCGAGAGCCCGGACGACCTCGCTCCGTACCGGGCGGCCTTCGAGCGGCTGGCGGCCGATCCCAACCAGCTGCCGCTGGTCGCGGAACGGGCGGGCGAGGTCGTGGGCACGCTGCAGCTGACGCTGATCCCCGGCCTGTCGCGCCGAGGCGCGACCCGGACCGTCATCGAGGCGGTACGGGTCCGCTCCAGCGAACGGGGCAGCGGTCTGGGCACCCTGATGATCCAGCACGCGATCGAGGAGTCCCGGCGCCGGGGCGCCGCTCTCGTCCAGCTGACCTCGGACGCCAGCCGGGTGGACGCCCACCGCTTCTACGAGCGGCTGGGCTTCACCGGATCCCACATCGGCTACAAGCTCAGCCTTCGCTGACCGGCTCAGCCTTCGGCGGCCGCCGCGTCCGGCTCGACGTCGTTGCGCTGGACGCTGCCGGGGGTGCCGTTGTCGCGGTGCCACTCGGCGACCAGTTCGTCCTTGGCGCCGAAGCGCACCAGGTGGCGGCCGACGACGTCCTCCAGTCGGTCGAGGGTGCCGTCCTCGCCCTCGACGGCGAGCAGCAGCGCCCCGGGTTCGGCGGTGAGGGTGGCGCTGCCGGCCGAGAAGGTCAGCGCACCGCGCCCGGTCTCCTCGTCCCAGCTGCTCTCGACCTTGCGGCCGAGATGGGAGGTGAGCTGCTTGGCGTAGCGCTGCGGGCGGTCGGTGACGACACGGGCTTCGGATCGGGCCATGGCTGTCCTCCGTCGGAAAGAGCATGCGGGGCACGCTGACTTAGGACAGCCTAACTGAAAATATGAGCTTGGCTCCCTATTTTTTTCCGACCTGCCCGCGCTCGGGTCGCCCCGCTCCTCCTCACGCTCCCGCAGGGCCGATAGCCTGGCCTGATGACAGCCGCCCCCCGATCGACACCCGCGCCCGGTGAGGCCGAGATCGCCGATGCCGTGATGCGCACGGCCAAGCGCATCCGCCGGGGCACCTTCGACCGGCTCGCCCCCTACGGCATCAACCCCTCCCAGGGACGAGCGCTGGACGTACTGGCGCGAGGGTCGCACCACGGGCGGATGATCCGGCTGAACCAGCTGGCCGAGCGGCTGCACATCGCCCCCCGATCGGTGACCACCGTGGTGGACGCGCTGGAGTCCGGCGGCCTGGTGGAACGGGTCCAGGACCCGGACGACCGCCGGGCGATACTGCTGCGGCTCACCGAGGCGGGCGAGCGGATGGTCGCCCGGATCGGCCAGGTCCGGCAGGAGGTCGCCGAGGAGTACTTCGGGCGGATCAGCTCCGACGACCGGGCGACCCTGCTGCGGCTGCTGCAGGCCACGGACCAGGCGTTCGAGCAGGCCCATCCGCATCTCAACAAGCACGGATCACCGGCAGCGCCGCCGCACCCGCCGGCGGGGTGATCGGCTCACCCACCGGCCGTCCGGCCGTCACCCGCTTGCCCTCCGTCGGTGGCGATCGGCCTCAGAATCCCCAAATATCGGTTCATATGACGCACCTGACGCACCGTTCGCTCGCGCTCGCCCTGCTCGTCGGCGCCGGAGCCGCACTGGGCACCGTCGCCACCCCGGCTCCCGGCACCGCCTCCGCCCTCGCGCCGATGTCCACCGCCTTCACCGGCGCCGCCCGGGTCGGGGCACTGTTCTCCACCGTCGGCGGCCGGCTCGCCGGTCACTTCTGCACCGCCTCGGTGGTGGACAGCCCCGGCCACGACCTGCTGGTGACCGCGGCCCACTGCGCGGTGCAGCCGGGCTCCGGCCGCGCCAGGAGCGGTCTGGTCTTCGTACCCGGCTACCGCGACGGGATGAAGCCCTACGGCGCCTGGTCGGTGACCCGGGTGGTGGTGGGCGGGCAGTGGGCCCGTCGGGGCAACCCCGACTACGACGTCGCCTTCCTGACGACACGTCCGCTGCACGGGAACCGGCAGGTCCAGGACGTGGTGGGATCCGAGGCGATCTCCTTCGACCACGCCCGGCACGGCCACGCGGTCGCGGTCGGCTACCCGCACGTCAGCGAGCGCCCGGTGTTCTGCGGCAGCGCCCTGCACAGCTTCGGCCGCACCCAGCTGGAGTTCGACTGTCCCGGCCTGCCCGGCGGGACCAGCGGCGGCCCGCTGCTCACCGGCGCCGCGGCGAACGCCACCGGGCGCGGCAGCGTGGTCGGGATCATCGGCGGCTACCAGCAGGGCGGGGCGACGGCCGACATCTCCTACTCGCCGTACTTCGGCCCGGGCATCGCAGCCGTCTACCGCACCGCCCTGAACCAGCGCTGAGCCGACGCAACCCTCCGGCCGTAGCATCGGGCGCATGATGGATCTCGGGCGCCTGCGCGCGCTGCACGCGGTGGCGGTGCACGGCTCGGTGGGCGGCGCCGCCGCCGCGCTCGGCTACACCCCGTCCGCGATCTCCCAGCAGATCACCAAGCTGGAGCGGGAGACCCGCACCCCGCTGCTGGAGAAGCGCGGTCGCGGCATCGTGCTCACCGACGCCGCCCGCGAGCTGGCCTCGACCGCGCAGCAGGTGCTGGCGCTGGTCGAACATGCCGAGGTGTCACTGGAGGAGCGCCGGGGGCAGGTGACCGGGCGGCTGTTCATCGCGGCCTTCGCGACCGCCGCTCGGGGGCTGATCCCCGGGGTGCTGGCCGAGCTGGCAGTCCGGCATCCGGAGCTGGAGCTGCGGCTGCTGGAGAGCGATCCCTACCTGATGGCCGATCTGGTCGCCCGCGGCGAGGTCGACCTGGCGGTGGTCCAGGACTGGGCCAACACCCCGCTGGCCGTGCCCGAGGGTGTGGCCAAGCTTCCGCTCGGCGACGACCCGGTGGACGTCCTGCTGCCGGCCGGCTCTCCGCTCGCGGAGCGGACCGTACTGACGGTCCCGGAGCTGGCCGGGCAGCGCTGGGTCAGCGTGCCGCCGGGGAACATCTGCCACGACTGGCTGGTGCGGACCATGCGCGAGGCCGGGGAGGAACCGGACATCCGGTTCCAGGTCGGCGAGTTCGAGACCCAGATCGCCCTGATCGCGGCAGGCCTCGGGGCCGGCCTGGTGCCTCGGCTGGGGCGGGGTGCACTCCCCGCGGGCGTGGTGGCCCGTCCGATCCGGCCGGAGCCGATCCGCCGGGTGTTCGCGCTCTGGCGCCGGCACGCCTCCCGGCGTCCCGCGATCGCCGCGACCCTGGAGGCGCTGCGCGAGCACTGGCCGCACCGTGACTCCGCGCCGGAACCGAGAGCTGCGGAACCGAGAGCTGCTGAGCCGAGCCGCTGAACCGGGCCGCAGAGCCGAGCGCCCCCGCGAGGCGGCGACTCAGCTGGCCAGGCCGATGACCAGCCACATGAACGCCGTGCCGGCCAGCGTGCAGAACAGCGTCGAGCGGGACGGGTGCGGGCTGTGGGCCTCCGGGAGGATGTCCGAGGTCGCCAGGTACATCAGGAATCCGGAGAAGAATCCCAGGTAGAGGCCCACGACGTGCTCGGGGATGGTGAACAGCAGGGTGATCCCCGCGCCCAGTACCGGGGCCACCGCGTCGCAGCCCAGCAGGATCAGCGCGCGGCGGCGGTCGTTCCCGTAGAGCCGGGTGATCGTGTAGGTGTTGAAGCCGTCCGCGAAGTCGTGCGCGATGACCGCGATCGCGACCACCGCCCCGAAGCGGGTGCCGACCTGGAACGCCGCGCCGATCGCGAAGCCGTCCATCACGCTGTGCAGGCAGAGTGCGGAGGCCGCGGCCAGGCCCAGGTTCTCGCTGCGCCCGTGCGTGTGGCCCACGGCGGCTCCGGCAGGCCGCGTCGCCGGGGTGTGCTGGTGACCGTGCCGGTGCGCCGCGTACTCGGACTCGTGGGCCCGGTGGATCGCCACCGACCGTTCCACCACATGCAGCACCAGAAAGCCGAGGACGAACATCAGCAGGCCCTGCGGCACCCCGAAGAGCTTGCCGGGGGCCGCGTCGATCGCCTCCGGCAGCAGGTCGAAGCCCACCACCCCGAGCATCAGACCCGCCGCCAGGCCCAGCACCAGATGCCGCCGGTCCCCCACCTTCCCGGCTACCAGCCCGCCGATCAGCGTCATCAGGAAGGCACCCGCAGCCACCAGCACCGGCATGGGCCCGCACGCTCGCTCTCCATCGTCCGGGAGGTCGGGCGAACGGGGAGGGCGGTGGCGCCCTGCCCAGCCGCCACCGCCCCAGGGAGAGGCCCAACCCGCGCTCTCTCCGCAATCGTGCGCGCCCGTGCACCCCCACGCGCCCCGAGTTGCTCCGGACGGGGCAACGTGAGGTCCCTTACCCCCTGGTACGGCACTGCGTAGGCTGTCCGCGGGCACCAGCTTCAGGGGGAGGCTTCGGGGGGACGGGAGCTGTGATCATGCGCAGCCAAGCCGCAGCGAAAAGGCGTGGGGACGGACGCGGGGAGGTCCGCCGGGGTGAACCCGGGAACAAGCACGGGCACGGACCGCTCTGCGGACACGGGAACGGACGCACCGGGGACTCGCTCATGAGGAACGCACACACCGGGCACCGGCGCGCGGGCGGGTCGCGCGGCGCGGTACTGCCCGGCCTCGCGCTCGGACTGCTGCTGCTCCTCTCGGTGGCCGGCTGCGCCGGCGCGGACCGTGCCACGAGCGGGGCGGGGGCGGCGCCCTCGTCACTGCGGGTGAGCTTCCTCCCCGCACCGGGCAGCGGGCCGACCGGCCCGGCGGCCTCCGGGACCCGCACCGGCGGCACCCGGCGCGACGTCCCACGGCCCACGCCGGCCCCGCACTCTGCTGCGCCCCGGACCCAGAGCACGTCGGGGGGTGATCCGGGCGGCTCCTTCCTGCCGGTCGGCGCCTGCGCCGGCCACGGCGGCGAGGGCGCAGACGGCCGGTTCGAGCAGGTCGACTGTGCCTCGTCCGCAGCGCTGGGGCGGGTGATCAGACGTCAGCCGGCCGGCTCCGGCATCGACTCCTGCCCGGCCGACACCGACTTCGCGCTCGACCTGAGCACGGTGTGGCAGAGCGCCGGTGGCGGGTCGAGCACCGGACCGGCCGGCATCGCCTGCCTGCGCAACCTGCGACCGCCGCACCCCAGTGACCCCGGCGGCGGAGGCGGTATCGACGTCCTGCCCGGCGACTGCATGGGCCCCGCGAGCGACGGCGTCGTGCGGGAGACCGCGTGCGACGGCGCCGGGGGGCAGCGGCCCTCGTACCGGATCGTCGCCCTGGCGGACCGTCAGCAGGACTGCCCGGCCTCGGCGCGGATCTTCATCAGCGTCCACAACCCCGGCTTCCCCGCACAGACCGCGTGCGCGGTACACGTGGGCAGATGACCGGCCCGGCGGTGACGGGGTTCACCCGCAACCGGCCCGGCGGTGGCAGGGTCGCCCGCGACCGGGTGGGCCCCGCGGGCCCCGTGGCTATCCGGCGTCGATCGCCGCGTAGGCCGCCGACAGTTCGGGCGATCCGTCCCGCGCCCAGCTGAGGCCCATGGCCACCACGTCGACCTCGCGCCCCGACGCCAGCACCACCACCGGGTGGCCGTCCGGCAGCAGCATCCAGCCGGAGCCGTGCAGCTCGCGCACGATGACCGTGCCGAGGTAGAGCCCGGCGTCGTTGCCGAGCCACTCCGCGGTCTCCGGATCGTCGCGCCAGGTGGGCGGGAGCTGGTCCAGCGCGGCCAGCGAGGCCACCGTGTCGTCCAGGGCGAGCCCGGCGTCCAGGGCCCGCTCGCGGAGCAGGCCGCACTCGGAGAGCATCTCACCGAGGCTGCCGGGGTCGTCCGCCCCCGCCCCGTACCGTGGCGGCGTGGCCCCCAGCGGCGTGGCGGCGTCGCGCCGCGGACGCCATCTGTCCAGGAATGCGAAGCCCATGCCCCCAGAGTGACAGCTCCCGCACCGACAGGACCCGAACCCGCGTGCCCGACGCGCCCTGACGCCCACGCGGACCGCCCCCGGGTGGCGGTCGCCGGGTCAGCCGCCCAGCTCCGCGCCCAGATGTGCGCGGATCAGGGCCCGGAGTTCCCCGCCGTCGATCAGGCGCAGCTCCGGGAGAGAGGCCGCCGCGATCACCGCGTCCGGCGCGAAGCTGCCGGTGGTGGCCCACACTCCGGCGTCCGCCTCCTCCTCGGCGACCACCTCCGCGACGTCGCGGACCGCCTGGGCCCGGACCACCGACGGACGGCGGGCGACCACCACCACATGCGGCGCGTCCGGGAACTCGCGGCCGTCGCCGCGCGCCATCACCAGGATGCCGTCCCGGCCGTTCAGCCGGGGATCCCAGTCCTCCATGCCCATCCGCTCGAACAACTCGGCCACCAGCGCGGCGAACTCCCCCGGGGACAGCTCTTCGGGCGCCGGCGGCCCGGCCCGGCCGATGGCGACCGGGACGACCGGGACGAGCGCCACCGGGTCCTCGCTCACCGCGCCGGGCAGGGCCCGCAGCCGTGCCACCGCCTCGCCGTGGGCCGGTGGCAGCAGCGAGTCCGCGAACAGGTGCTCACGCCGGGCGTCCACGCTGACCAGGCAGGTCTCCCCGGCCTCGGAGCTGACCACCGAGCCGTTGACCACGATCCCGTCCAGGTGCGACTCGGTGTCCGCGGCGAGCAGCGCGTCCAGCGCGCGCAGCACCAGCCGGGCGACCAGCTGCAGATAGCGGGCCCGGCACTCCTCGGCGGGGCGCGGCACCTGCTCCACGTCGCCGCTCGCCCCGATCCGGAAGGCCAGCGCCGGCGGCACCACGCCGGGTCCCGGCAGCACCAGGTCCACGACCGCGGTACGGGTCAGCGCCCGGTAGCAGACCCGGGCCGGGACCTCCAGCCCCGGCAGCCGCCCGGCAGCGGCCAGCGCACGCTCCAGCACCGACTCGACGGCGGCGGGCTGGCCCTCCTGGTAGGCCAGGTGGTAGCCCTGCAGCCGCTCGTTGAACTCCCGGACGCTGCGCGCCCGTTCCTGCTCGCCGCGTTCGTGTTCGAGCCGCGCGGCCTCGGCCTGCTCGCGCAACTCCTTCTCCTGGTCCCGGTACTCGCGCAGAGCACGCTGGTGCAGCAGCCGGGCGGTGGCGAGGTTCTGCTGGTACGGGCCGCTGAGCAGCGGGCGCCCCGTGCCCTCCTCGGGCGCCGGACCGGGGTCGGGAGCGTAGTCGGCCCACCGCGGCGGCTGGGCGACCGCGTCGGCGGGCAGCGGCCGTGGCTCGTAACTGCGGCGCAGGGCCTCGAAGTCGACCGACGGGGAGGGCTCGCCGGCCAGCGCCAGCAGTTCCTCCAGCCGCTGTTCGGCATCCTCGGCGACCTCGGTGTACTGCTGTGCCAGGTAGGCCCGGCCACTGCCCGCCGCCCTGGCCCGAGGGACCTCGCCCCACACGTCGCCGCCCGTCACCAATGCCGTACCCCTGTCCCCCGCTGCTCGCAAGGCCCCAAGCATCTCATCAGCCGCACCCTTCGGCCGGTTCATCAGCCGAAGGTGTCCTGCCCACCACCCCATGGTGGCGGACCGGCGCCGTCACCGGGAGACCGCCGACGCCGGGTCGAGAGGTCAATGGTGCATCAGATGCCCGCCCGGGGAAGGGCCGGGGAATGGTCGGTGAACTCTGGTCCAGACCTCTGCCGAGGGCTGTCCGGGCACGTCAGGATCACGCCGACCCCCTGCGTGGCGGCGGCTCCGCTGCCCGCACCCCCCATCGGAGGGATATCCATGTCTCGTCGTCGTATCGCGACGGCAGCGGCCATCGGCGTGGTGGCGCTCGCCTCGGTCGCCGCCGCCACCACCTCGGCCCTCGGCGCCACCGTGTCCCAGCCCGACCGGCACCGTGGCGGCCACGGCCACGGAACGCTCAGCTACTCCGTCGGCACGCCGGTGGTCGACAAGGTCAAGGGCGGCCCCTGGACGCTCGCCCAGGGCGATCTGACGCAGGGTTCCTCCTACAGCAACGTCCTGCCGGTGTTCTCCGGCGGCGGCACCGGCACGGTCACCGTGGGCGGGGTGACCTACCCCAACCTGGCCGTCGACCCGAGCGGCACCGGCGCGGTCCCGGCCGCCAGCGGCGTCACCGGCACCCCCGGCCCGCTGACCGGCTACTGCTCCAGCGGCGGCCCCACCCCGGAGACCGGCACGGTGGTCCGCCAGCCCAAGAACACCACGCTGCCGATGCAGCCGTACTACTTCCCCTTCGTCACCAGCACGGACGGCGGCGAGACGCTGACCGGCTACTTCGACTACCGCCCGAAGGACGGGGACGAGGCGGTGGTCGCCGCGACCTCCGGCAACCACGGCAAGACCTGGAAGTTCCTCGGCCAGGCGCTGGAGCAGAACGCCGGCCTGTGCCCGAACGGCAACACCAACGACGACGGCCAGGGCCACGCGTTCGTGCTCTCGGTGCCCGGTTACGGCGGCAACGGCCAGGCCCGCAGCGGCCACCAGGCGCAGGTGCTCTACACCCTGAGCCGTCCCACCGGGGACAACCCGGGCGTGAACCTGATCGTGCACAAGCTCGACCCGATGCACGGCAACCCGCTGGCCGGCCTGCCGGCCAGCGAGTCGGTCGGCCAGGGCGGCAGCACCGCGGCCACCGCGGCGGTGTCGGTCCCGGCGGGGCCCGGCGGCAACGGGGTCACCATCGGTGTCGGCTCCACCGCGAACTTCGAGCAGCCCGGCCACTTCTCGGTCGACGGCCACACCGTGGACTGCAACGACAACAACGCCACCGCGACGGCCTTCACCGGCTGCACCACCCGTGACGCGGGCGGCGTCACCATCGCGTCCGGCGACGCCGTCAAGGCCGACTCGGTGATCCCGGCGGGCGCCCAGCAGACCTCCGGTCTGATCGCCCCCGACGGCATCATCAGCACCCTGCCGCACTACGCGGGCGCTCCGCGCGGCAGCGTCGCGGTGCTCTACACCGAGAAGATCCTCAACTACTTCACCCCGACCACCACCACGGCTGCGGTGACCCTCCCCGCCGCGAAGCTCCCGGTGGCCGACGCCTCGGGCCTGAAGCCCGCCAACGGCTCGATCACCGTCAGCCTCGGCACGGCGGCCGGCATCGTCCAGGTCACCTGCACCGGCACCGACGCCACCGACCTGACCGGCTGCACCGGTGGCACCGGCTCGGTGGCGAAGGGCAGCAGCGTCGGCGCGCCCGGCGCGGCGATCGCCCCGTACTCGACCCTGTCGAAGATCGGCGAGGGCAAGAACAAGCCCAAGTCGCTGTTCGGCAACAACGAGGACTACTCGGTGGTCCGCGCCGCGTACACCTACGACGGCCTGCACTTCACCGACCTGGGCCAGGTCTCCGGCCTGAACGACCCGGGCTCCAACAGCGACTCGGTGCTGCGCTGGGTCGGCTCGCGCGGCACGGTCATCAGCAACCCGGACGGCAGCTACGGCCTGTTCCTGTCCGGCGCCTACGCCTCGGACGGCGACAGCGACGCCTTCAACCAGATCTTCTACTCCTCCTCCAGGGATGGGGAGAGCTGGAGCAGCCCGCAGAAGCTGATCGGCACCGACTACAGCTTCTCGGCGCTGCAGCAGCAGGCCGCGACCGGTGGCGCCCTGGGCGTCAGCGGCTACTACTCGGGCCGGGTCTACGACCCGACCGTGGTGCAGAACTCCGACGGCACGCTGACCATGCTGTTCGCCGGCTACTCGGCCCCGAAGCCGCTGCCGGCCATCGGCGACGTACTGGGCACCGACGCGGCGTCGCGGTTCACCGTCCCCGCGGTGCAGCCGGCCGAGTACCGCACCATCCTCAGCGTCACGCTGCGGCCGCACTGGAGCAACAGCGGGCAGTGACAGCGGATCGGTGGTGACGGCGGGCGGTTCGGCGGGCGGAGACAGCCCGGCGCACCGCCCGCCGTGTCGTCAGGAGGCGGTCCGGAGCCTGCCCGGGCCGCCTTCGCCGCCCTCCGGGCCCGGGGCGGCCGCCGGGCCCTGGGCGGCGGGGTCCTGGGCGGCGGGGTCCTGGTCGACGTAGCAGGAGATCAGCACGTTGAGCGAGACGCCCTCGTCGCACTCGCCCTCCGCCAGGTACTCGTTGATCAGCTCGGAGAGCTTGGCCTGGAACTGCGAGGCCCGCTCCGGCGCCATCCGCACGTCTCCGAGCATCATCAGCGGGCGCCGGTAGCACTCGGCCGCGTCCACGTCGGCGGGAAACTCGACGCGTCCCGCGGCGACGGCCGCGAGGTAGTGCCGCCGGTAGCTGTCGATTCCCGCGCTGAAGACCGCCGCCTGGTCGTCCGGGGCGACCTCCCGCTCCAGGAAGTCACGGCTCAGCTCCAGACTGGTCTGCCCGGCCGCGTAGCGCTGCTCCACGATGCCGGAGACCAGCCGGGTCTCGGCCACCCGGAGCAGCCCCCGCTCCTCCAGCGTCTTGAGGTGGCGGTAGAGCTTGGTCTGCGGTTCGCCCAGCTCGGCGGCCAGTTCCTTGGCCGTCCAGGCGCGCAGGCCACGGGCGCCCCGATCCATCACCACCCTCAGGATGGTCACCCGGAGCGGGTCGGACAGAGCCTTGATCGTCTCGACGTCCGCGACCACGCGCACGCCGGGAATCCGCGGATCGTCGGCGGTCGGCCCGGAAGTCGCGGCGTTTCCTTCCACGGCGTTTCCTTCCGCGAGGTTTCCCTCCGCGGGGTGTTCCACCGCGGGTTCGGCGTCGTTCTGTGCAGCGTCCATGGCTGACATCTTGCCAGGGGCTCACGCCTGCGTCATCATTCATGCATTGGTGAATGCTTTCGTATGGGTGAGCGTTCACGTCACGGGGAGGATCGCTATGTCGACCACGCACACCGCCACCATCGAGATCGAGGCAGCCTCGGCGCCCACACCGCCGCCGGCGCGCGCACTCGTCCCGCTGCGACGCAACTGGCGCTTCCAGACGCTCTGGGTCGGCTCGGCCTCCGCCCTCACCGGTGTGATGGCCACCGATGTCGCGTACCCGCTGGTGATCCTCGCGCTGACCGGATCGGCGGGCCTGGCCGGACTGTTCGGCCTGATCCAGGCGGGCGGGGTGGTCGTGTTCGGCCTGCCCGCCGGGCAGCTGGTCGACCGCTGCGACCGACGGCGGGTGATGATCGTGGGCGAGAGCGTGCGGGTCGCGGCGACGGCCAGCGTCGCGGTCGCCTTCGCCCTGCACGCGTTGACGCTGACGCAGCTGCTGGTGGTGGGCGCGCTGGTGGGCGCGGCCCAGCCGTTCGTCGGCTCGGCACGGATGCTGACGGTCCGCAGGGTGGTCGCACCCGAGCAGCTCACCGCCGCCCTCACCCAGGACGAGCTGCGCGCCGGCGTCGCCGACCTGGCCGGGCCGCCCCTGGGCGGACTGCTCTACGGTCTGAGCCGGGCGCTGCCGTTCCTGTTCAGCACCATCGGCTTCACCGTCTCGCTGCTGGCCGCGATCATCGTGCGTCCCGAGGCCGATCCGACTCCGACTCCGGCCTCTGCTCCCTCGTCCGCTCCGGCCGGTCGCGCCGCGGTGCGGGACGGCGGGATGTTCGCCGGGATCCGCGCGCTCTGGGCGGACCCGGCTCTGCGCGCCACGCTCACCCTGCTGTTCTTCCTCAACTTCGCCGGGGCGCCGCTCACCCTCGCCGCCGTCTACCGGCTGACCCACCAGTCCACGCCGACCTGGGGCATCGGACTGGCCCTGGCCGGCTCGGCGGTCGGCGGGCTCGCCGGCGCCGCCCTGGTCCGCACCCTGCACCGCCGGTTCCGCCCGGGGACGCTGCTGCTCGCCGTCACGGGCACCGTGGCCCCGCTGGTGATCGCCCTCGGCCTGGTCACCGGGCCGCTGCTGGTCGGCCTGATCCTGTTCGGGGTGATGCTGGGCATCCCGGCGGTCTCGATCATGCTGGACGTCCTGATCCTCCGCCAGGTCCCCGACGAGGTACGGGGGCGGACCCTGGCCTCGATGATGACCGTGCTCGGGCTGGGCATCCCGGTGGGCATGGGCACGATGGGTCTGCTGCTGCAGTACCTCGGCGGGACCGAGGCACTGCTGGCCCTGGGCGGGGTGCTGGCCTGCGCCGTGGCCTGGGCCACGACGCAGCGCGGGCTGCGCGCGGCCCGCTGGCCCGAGGCCTGAGCCGCGCCGTCCGCGCGCTCGCCGGCCGACAGCCCGACGTACCGAACCCTGTCGTACCGAACCCCGTTGGCCCGGGCCCCTTTCACGAGGGGCTCGGGCCAACGGGGTTCAGTGCGACAGGCCGGGGCCAGGACCAGGGCCCGGCCTGCGACCGGTCACCGGCCCGCCTGCAGCGCCGGTTCCTCCTCCTCGCCTGCGAAGGCGCGCCACAGCCGCGCGTACGCGCCGTCCGCTTCCAGCAGTTCGTCGTGCGGGCCGTCCTCGACGATCCGGCCGTGGTCCAGGACCACCACCCGGTCGGCGCGAGCCGCAGTCGTGAGCCGGTGGGCGATGACGATCGTCGTGCGGCGGCCGTCCCCGCGCTGCGCGAGGCGGTCCGCGGCGTGGTTGACCGCCGCCTCCGTGGCCAGGTCGAGCGCGGCGGTGGCCTCGTCCAGCAGCAGGATGTCCGGGTCCACGAGTTCGGCACGGGCCAGCGCGATCAGCTGCCGCTGACCGGCCGACAGGTTGCGGCCCCGCTCGCTGACCCGGTGCAGATACCCGCCGCTGAGGCCGGCGATCATCTGGTGCGCGCCCACCGCCCGCGCCGCAGCCTCGACCTCGGCGTCGCCCGCCTCCGGGCGCCCGTACGCGATGGCGTCGCGGACCGTCCCGGCGAAGAGGTACGCCTCCTGCGGGACGACCCCGAGACGGTGTCGGTAACCGGTGAGGTCCAGCTCCCGCAGGTCCATGCCGTCCACCCGCACCGCGCCGCCGGTCACGTCGTAGAACCGGGCCAGCAGCTTCACCAGGGTGGACTTGCCCGCGCCCGTCTCGCCCACCAGCGCCACGGTCTGACCTGCTGGAATCCGCAGGTCGATGCTGTGGATGACCTCCGGCTTACGCACCCGGGCCGACGTGTCGGTGACGGCCGCTACAGTGCTGCCGCCGAGGGTCACCGGAGCGTCCTGCTCGATGGAACCGTCGACGGAACCCTGGTTGTAGGCGAAGTGGACGCCGTCGAAGTGAACGTCCCCGCGCAGTCGCCCGACCGGCCTCGGGTCGGCTGCCTGCGGGGTCGAGGTAGGTGTGCGCAGCAGCTCGCGGATCCGGCTGAGTCCGACCGCCGCCTGCTGGTAGCCGTCGAAGACCTGCGACAGCTGCTGGACCGGTGAGAAGAACAGGTCGATGTAGAGCAGATAGGCGACCAGCGCGCCGGCCGTCAGCGTGCCCGCCGAGACCCGGTGCGCACCGGCGATCAGCACCAGCGCGGCGGCGACGCTGGAGAGGAACTGCACGAAGGGGAAGTAGAGCGAGATGTAGAGCTGCGCCCGGATCCGGGTGCGGCGGTAGTCGTCGCTGCGCTCCGCGAAGCGGGCCCGGTTGTGGTCCTCACGCCGGAACGCCTGGACGATGCGCATCCCCGCGACGTTCTCCTGAAGGTCGGCGTTGACCGTACTGACCTTCTCGCGCGCGACCTTGTAGGCGGCCGAGGACTTCCTGCGGAACACCAGCGTGGCGATGATCAGCACCGGCAGCACCGCGAACACGTACAACGCCAGTTGCGCGTCCAGGACCAGCAGCACCACGAAGATGCCGAAGAAGGTCATCAGGCTGACGACCGCGGTGACCACACCGGTCTGCAGGAAGGAGCTCAGCGCGTCGACGTCGGTGGTCATCCGGGTCATGATCCGGCCGCCGAGCTCGCGCTCGTAGTAGTCGAGGCCCAGACGCTGCAGATGGGCGAAGATCTTGACCCGCAGCGAGTAGAGCACCCGCTCCCCGGTCCGTCCGCTGACCTGGGTCTCGGCGGCCTGGACCAGCCAGTCGAGCAGCACGATGACCAGGGCGGCGAGGGACGCGGCGGCCACCGCGCCACCGGCGGCCCTGGTGACGCCGCTGTCGATGCCGTGACGGATCAGGATCGGCAGCGCGAGGGACGCGAGGGCGTCCAGCGCCACCAGGACCAGCGCCAGCGTGAGCGGAGCACGGAAGGGGGTCAGCATCCGGCGCAGGTTGAACTGCGGGTCGGGACGTCGGGCCTCGTCCAGGTCGATGGCCGGGCTGCCGTTGGCCGGCGGCAGTGCCGCGACCTTGGCGAGGAGGTCGGGCGTCGCGGGCATGCCGCCCAGGGCGCTGTGCATGGCGCCGTGACCGCCGGTGGCGCCGGCAGCGCCCTTCGGTGTGCCCGGCGCGGCGTCCGCGTCCGGCTCGGGGAAGCGCTCGCGGTTCCAGAGCTCGGGAGTGGTCCCCCCGGCGGCGGGGGTGGCCGCGGGTGCCGACGTCGCCTTCTCGACGTCGGCCAGCAGCTCGGCGACCGGGTCGGCGGTACGGATGTCCCCGGCCAGGGCGTCCGGGTCGGTCAGCAGCGAGCGGTAGAGCGGGCAGCGGACGTCGAGCTCTTCATGCGTCCCGACGTCCACCAGCCGGCCGTGGTCGAGCACCGCGATCCGGTCGGCCAGTTGCAGGGTGGAGCGGCGGTGCGCGATGAGCAGCGTGGTGCGGCCGCGCATGACGGTGCGCAGCGCCTCGTGGATCTCCGCCTCGACCTGGGCGTCGACCGCCGAGGTGGCGTCGTCGAGGAGCAGGATGCGCGGATTGGCCAGGATCGCGCGCGCAAGCGCGACCCGCTGACGCTGCCCTCCGGAGAGGGTGAGGCCCTGCTCGCCGACCACGGTGTCATAGCCGTCGGGCAGTTCCCGGATGAATCCGTCGGCCTGGGCGGCCTGGGCGGCGGCCTCCACCTCGGCCCGGCTCGCGTCGGGACGGCCGTAGGCGATGTTGGTGCTGACGGACTCGGAGAAGAGAAAGCTGTCCTCGGGCACGATGCCGATCGCCGCCCGCAGCGAACGCAGCGTCAGGTCGCGGACGTCGTGGCCGTGGACCCGGACGGTGCCGGCGGTGGCGTCGTAGAAGCGCGGGACCAGCATCCCGACGGTGGACTTGCCGGAGCCCGAGGCTCCGACCAGGGCAACGGTCTCACCCGGGGCGAGCGCCAGGGTCAGGCCCCGGACCACGGGCTCGGCGGTGCCACCGTAGGTGAAGTCGACGTTCTCGAAGGCGAGGGCCGGAGTGACCGCGCGGGTCCGGCCGCCGTCCCGGTCCGCCGTGGTCGCCGACACGGCGGCCGGTTCCGTGGTGGTCGGCGCCGCGGCGGCCGGCGACACGGCGGAGTCCGCGGCCTCGACCTCGGCGGGGTCGAGCTCGATCGCGTCCGGGCGCTCGGTGACGACCGGGCGCTGGTCGATGAGCTGGAGTACCCGCTCCACGCTGGCCCGGGCCTGCTGGCCGACGGTGAGCAGCATGGTGAGCATCCGGACCGGGCCGGTCATCTGGGCGACGTAGGTGGAGAAGGCGACGAAGGTGCCCAGGGTGACCTGGCCCCGCACGGCGAGCCAGCCGCCGAGGGCCAGTACCGCGACCTGTCCGAGCGCCGGGATGGCCTGCATGGCCGGGCTGTAGCGGGCGCTCAGCTTGATGCTGCGCAGGCGCTTGGCGAAGAGCCGGTGGCTGGCCCGCTCCAGGCGGCCCATCTCCTGCTCCTCCTGCCCGAAGCCCTTGACGACACGGACCCCGGAGACCGCCCCGTCGACCACGCCCGCCACCGCCCCGGCCTCCTGCTGGGCCGACCAGGTCGCCGGGAACAGCCGCTTCCGGCTGAGCTGGGCGAACCACCACAGCGCGGGTGCCATCGCTATCGCGATAAGCGTGAGCAGTGGGGAGAGGAACAGCATGACGATGATCGACATCAGGAACAGCAGCACGTTGCCGGTCATCATCGGCAGCATCGACAGCAGGCCCTGGATCATCTGCAGGTCGGAGGTGGCACGTCCGACGACCTGGCCGGTGTCCAGATGGTCCTGGCGGGTGCCGTCCAGCCGGGACAGTGAGTCGAACAGGTCCTGGCGCAGGTCGTGCTGCACGTCCAGGGCCAGCTTGCCGCCCCAGTACCGCCGGACCAGCGTCAGTGCGAAGACCGCCACCGCCGCACCGATCAGGGCGATGGCCCAGGGGGTGAGCGGCTTGGTGTGGGTGGTGATCACATCGTCGATGATCAGTCGCGGGATCAGCGGGACCAGGGCGCTGACGCCCATGCCCAGCAGCGAGGCCCCGAAGGACAGCAGGACGTTGCGACGGTAGCGCCAGCAGTAGCGGCTCAGCCGTCGCAACCAGCCCGAACCCTCCGACTGCTCGGGCGCGGGCTGCTTCGAGGGCTGGTTCTGGGGGTGGGTGGCTGTGCCGTCACCGGCGCCCTGGGTGCCTGACAAGGACTTTTGAGCCTGCAACATATTTAGCGATGCTAACTGTCTCGTAGGTGGATCGTCCACTGAGTTTCCGGCCGCCCATGGTCGGCCGCCGGCTTCCGGGCGGATGACTTCCCGCCGTCGGGTCAGCCGGCCGCGCGGCCGTAGAAGCGCTCGACGGAGAACCGGACCACGAGCCTGCGGTCCGCGACCATCGCCCTGCGGTAGTCGTCCCAGTCCGGATGCTCCCCGACGACGGCGCGGTACACCTCGATCAGCTCCTCCACGACCGCGTCGTCGGGCGCCGCCGCCTCCGGGGTGAGCTCCACGGTGCCCTCCGCGACCACGTAGGAACCGAGGTCGGGGCTGGTCACATAGAAGCTGGCCCGTGGATCGCGGCGCAGATTGGCGATTTTCGCACGGTCCCCGGTGCTGGAGATCCGCAGCAGCCGGGTGTCCGGGTCGTAGCTGTAGCTGACGTTGCTGATCTGGGGCCGTCCGTCGCGCTTCAGCGCGACCAGCGCGCCGCCGTTCGCCTTCGCGACAAACTGTTCGAGAGCCTTCTCTGTCATGGTGCCGACCTCTCCCGCTCGTGGGCCTTCCGGCCGTCCCGACCCGACAGCGTCCAGCCTCCCCCGTTCTGTTCCCGGACGCACCATGCCCTGGCCCCACCCCGGATCGTCCTTGGTCGTAGGACCGGAGAACGAGCCGGGGCGGGGAGGTGGCGGAGCGGGGCGGTGTCAGATCTGGTCCCCGGGCCGGACGTGCCGCCAGGCCAGCAGCGCGGCGGTCAGGTATCCGGCACCGCAGATCCCGAAGGTCACCGCCGCCGCCGTGTACCAGTGGCCGCCTGTCGCGGCCAGCACGATCCCGGTCAGCGCGACGCCGACGAGCGTGCCGACCTGGCGGTTGGCGTTCATCGTGGCCGCGCCACTGTTGGCGTTGACCGGTCCGACCGCCTCGACCAGGGCGGCCATCATGGCCGGCACGGCGACCCCGATCCCCAGGTTGCCGACCGCGAGCAGTGCCGCCAGCACGCCGTAGGGCATCGCCGGGGACACCGTCACCAGGGACAGCATGACCACCCCGGCCAGCGAGGTCCCGGCGATCAGCGGTCGGCGCACCCCGGTGCGGCGCACCATGCGGGCGAACAGCAGGTTGCCCAGGACGAAGACGCCGGTCGCCGGCAGCATCTCCAGCCCGGCCGTCAGCGCGTCGGCGCCCTCGGCCACCTGGAGGAACAGCCCCAGCAGATACGTTCCGCCGTAGACGCCGCAGTTGATCAGGAAGCCCACCGCATTGGCCGCCGCGAAGGCCCGGGAGCGGAACAGCGCCGCAGGCAGCACCGGCCGCTCGGCGTGGCGCAGGTGCCGGACGAACAATGCGCCGAGGATCACGGTCCCGCTGATCGAGCCGAGGATCGGCGCGGAGCCCCAGCCGAGCACCGAGCCCTGGATCAGCGTGAAGCAGAGCAGCGCGAGCATGCCCGCGCCGAGGAGGTGTCCGGCCCACGCGAACCGCGCCGGACGCCCGGGCAGGGACGGGACGACCCGCGCGGCGAGCACCAGGCCGAACACCCCGATCGGCAGGTTGAGCAGGAAGATGCTGCGCCAGCCCAGGGTCTGCACCAGCACCCCGCCGATGGCGGGACCCAGCGCCATCGAACCGGAGACGATCGCGGACCACAGCGCCACCATCCGCGCCCGGCGCTGGGGATCGGGGAAAGAGGCGGTCAGCAGGGTGAGCGAGCTGGGCATGAACAGCGCAGCCCCTGCTCCCTGCACCAGTCGGGCACCGACCAGCGCCGAGCCGTCGGGAGCGAGCGCGCAGGCCAGCGAGGCCAGACCGAAGACCGTCATCCCGGCCAAGTAGAGCCGCCTGGCGCCGAAACGGTCCGCGAGCGAGCCGGCCAGCAGCAGGAGTGCGGCGAAGGTCAGGGTGTAGCCGTCGACCACCCAGGTGAGCTGGGACAGCCCCAGGCCGAGGCGCTGACGCAGGGACTCACCGGCGACGTTGACCACGGTCGCGTCGACGGCCGCCATCACGAAGCCGGCAGCCAACGCGAGCAACCGCCACCCGGCGCGGTCGATCCCGGCGGCGCGGTCGCTGTGACCGGGACCCGGGGCCTGATCAACGTGGTCGGCGCGGCCGGTGTGACCGGGGCCTGCGGCAGCGAGCGCCGGGACCGCCGTCGACGCCGCGCGCCCAGCGGTCGCCGTCTGCCCGGTGACCTGGGGATCGTTCAACTGCCGTGCCATCTGCTGCTCCTGCCGCATCCGCTGCCGTGAGGGGGTCCGGTCGGCCCCGTCCTGCACAGCCATGCTTGCGGCGGCTACCCTCGCTGCATAAGGACGCACTTTGAAGTACGTAAGGCACCCGGGGGGACCGATGGCCACGCAGAGCGCCGCAGCACGTCGTGAGGAGGCCCGGATCGCCTTCGAGCGATGGCTGGCCGAATGCCCCGGCCGCCAGGTGCTGGACCGGGTCGGCGACAAGTGGTCGGCGCTGATGCTGCGCGCGCTGAGCGACGAGCCGCAGCGCTACAGCGAACTGCTCCGGGGGGTCCCCGGCGTGAGCCAGAAGATGCTCACCCAGACGCTGCGCGCCATGGAGCGGGACGGGCTGGTGGCACGTCAGGTCACACCGTCGGTGCCGGTCCGGGTCGATTACGAGCTCACGCCGCTGGGGCGCAGCCTGATCCCGGTGATCGACGTGCTGTCGGCCTGGGCGCGCGAACACATCGACGAGATCCGTTCGGCCCGGAGCCAGTACGACGCCGAAGCCGACGCGGAACTGCGCACCGCCTGACCGTCCTGACCGCCCCCCGTTTACCGGCGGGCAGATTACCGGCGGGCAGGCCCTGCTGCCGGTGGCGCCGGTTACCGGCGGGCGCGCTCGGGGTGCGTGCCGTGGGCGGCCGCGGCGAGCGCGCCGAGTGCGAGGCGGTGCAGCAGGGAGGCCATGGCCGCGCGGTCGCGGGCTCCCTCCTGGCCGGCCGCGCTGTGCGGGGTGGAGTTGAGCAGCCCGAAGACCGCGTGGACGGCGGCGCGGGCCTCGTCGTCCAGGCCCGGGAAGGTGTCGCGGGCGACACCGACCCACAGCTCCACGTACTGACGCTGCAGGCTGCGCACGCGGTGCCGCTCCCCGTCCGGGAGGTGCAGCAGCTCACGGTCGTGCAGAGTGATCAGTGCGCTCTCGTCCAGCGCGAAGTCGATATGCCCCTCCAGCAGGGAGTCCAGCGCGCTCTGCGGATCGCCGGCCTCGTCCACGCGGCGGCGCCCCTCGCCGAGGAGCCGCTCGCTGATGCCGACCAGCAGATCGGCCAGCATCGCGTCCTTGCCCGCGAAGTGCCGGTACAGGCCGGGACCGCTGATGCCGACGGCGCGGCCGATCTCGTCCACGCCGACGCCCAGGAATCCGCGTGCGGCGAACAGCCGGGCCGCCTCGCGGCGGATCTGCTCGCGGCGTGGATTCTCGGCACCGCGCTGTGGACCGCCGCTCGGCGCGAGGGGACTCGTCGGGTTCACCATCCCGACATCCTAGACAGTGCCGTTATCCGTCGTTAACCTGACCGCAGGAGTTAACGTTCATTAACCTCCACTCGGGAGCAAAGGAGCTCGCGCTGATGACGCTCGCGTCCGCACTCGCACCTGTCCTGGACACGCGCGTGGATCCCGGGTCCGAGGCATACCGGACCAACGACTCGGCGCAGCGCGCGCTGGTCGACGAACTGCGCTCGCGGATGGCCGTGGCCGCCCAGGGCGGCGGAGCACGGGCGCGCGAGCGCCACACCGCGCGCGGCAAGCTGCTGCCGCGCGACCGGGTCGACGCACTGCTGGACCCGGGCTCGCCGTTCCTCGAACTGTCCCCGCTCGCCGCCGACGGCCTCTACGGCGGGGACGCCCCCGCCGCCGGGCTGATCACCGGCGTGGGCCGGGTCGCGGGTCGCGAGGTCGTGGTGGTCGCCAACGACGCCACGGTCAAGGGCGGGACCTACTACCCCATGACCGTGAAGAAGCATCTGCGCGCGCAGGAGGTGGCCCAGGACAACCGGCTGCCCTGCGTCTACCTGGTGGACTCCGGCGGGGCCTTCCTCCCCATGCAGGACGAGGTGTTCCCGGACCGGGACCACTTCGGACGGATCTTCTACAACCAGGCCCGGCTCTCGGCCTCCGGCATCCCCCAGCTCGCCGCGGTCCTCGGCTCCTGCACCGCCGGCGGGGCGTACGTCCCGGCGATGAGCGACCAGGCCGTGATCGTCCGCAACCAGGGAACCATCTTCCTCGGCGGCCCGCCGCTGGTGAAGGCGGCGACCGGCGAGGTGGTCACCGCCGAGGAGCTCGGCGGCGGCGAACTCCACTCCCGCACCTCGGGTGTGACGGACCATCTGGCCGACAACGACGCCCATGCGCTGTCCATGCTGCGCACCATGGTGGCGGGCCTCGGCCCCCGCAGCCCGCAGCCCTGGCCGCTGCGGCCGGTGGAGCGGCCCGCCGTCGACCCCGAGACTCTGTACGGGGCCGTCCCCGTCGACCCGCGCACGCCGTACGACGTGCGCGAGGTGATCGCCCGGGTGGTGGACGGCAGCCGCTTCGCCGAGTTCAAGCCCGAGTACGGTCCCACCCTGGTGACCGGCTTCGCGCATGTGCACGGCCACCCGGTGGGCATCGTCGCCAACAACGGCATCCTGTTCGCGGAGTCCGCCCTCAAGGGCGCCCACTTCATCGAACTGTGCGACCAGCGCGGCATCCCCCTCCTCTTCCTGCAGAACATCTCCGGATTCATGGTCGGCCGTCAGTACGAGGCGGGTGGCATCGCCAAGCACGGAGCCAAGATGGTCACCGCCGTCGCCGGCACCCGGGTGCCCAAGCTGACGGTGGTGGTCGGCGGTTCCTACGGCGCGGGCAACTACTCGATGTGCGGTCGGGCCTACTCCCCTCGCTTCCTGTGGATGTGGCCGGGGGCCAAGATCTCGGTGATGGGCGGCGAGCAGGCCGCCTCGGTGCTCGCCACGGTCCGCCGCGACCAGTACGACCTGCGCGGCGAGCACTGGTCGGCCGAGGACGAGGAGTCCTTCCGCCGCCCGGTCCGCGAGCAGTACGAGCGCCAGGGCAACGCCTACTACGCCACCGCCCGCCTGTGGGACGACGGCGTCATCGACCCGCTCGACACCCGCACCGTCGTCGGCCTGGCGCTCAGCGCCTGCGCCAACGCCCCGCTGCCGGAACCACGCCCCTACGGCGTGTTCCGGATGTGACCGCGCCGATTCGGCAATCCCGATGAAAGCCCTGATGACAGCCCTGATGTGACGGAGGATCACCCCCCATGTTCGACAGCGTGCTGGTCGCCAACCGCGGCGAGATCGCGGTTCGCGTCATCCGTACCCTGCGGCGGTTGGGCGTGCGCTCGGTGGCGGTGCACAGCGGCGCGGACGCCGAGGCACCGCATGTCCGGGCCGCCGACACCGCCGTACTGATCGGCCCGCCGCACAGCGCCTCCGCCGCCGAGAGCTACCTGAACATCGAGCGCATCGTCGACGCCGCGCTGCGCAGCGGTGCCCAGGCGGTGCACCCCGGCTACGGCTTCCTGGCCGAGAACGCCGCCTTCGCCCGGGCCTGCGCCGACGCCGGACTCGCCTTCGTGGGTCCGCTGCCCGACACCATCGAGCTGATGGGCGACAAGATCCACGCCAAGGCGGCGGTCCAGGCCGCGGGCGTGCCGGTGGTTCCCGGCAGTGAGGGCGACTCCCTCACCGATGACCAACTCCTCTCGTATGCACTGGAGATCGGACTCCCGGTCCTGCTCAAGCCGTCCGCCGGCGGCGGCGGCAAGGGCATGCGGCTGGTCCGGGACGAGGCGAAGCTCCCCGAGGAGATCGCCGCGGCCCGCCGCGAGGCCCGCGCCTCCTTCGGAGACGACACCCTGCTGCTGGAGCGGTGGATCGACCGCCCACGCCATATCGAGTTCCAGCTCCTGGCCGACGCCCATGGCAACGTGGTCCACCTCGGCGAGCGGGAGTGCAGCCTGCAGCGGCGCCACCAGAAGCTGATCGAGGAGGCCCCCTCCGTCCTGCTCACCCCGCAGACCCGCGAGTCGATGGGTGCGGCCGCCGTGCGCGCCGCCCTGGCCTGCGGCTACCAGGGCGCCGGCACGGTCGAGTTCATCGTTCCCGGTGACGACCCCTCCTCCTATTTCTTCATGGAGATGAACACCCGGCTCCAGGTGGAGCACCCGGTGACCGAGCTCGCGATCAGCGCCGACGGCGCCCGACTCGACCTGGTGGAGCAACAGCTCCGGGTCGCCGCGGGCGAGCGGCTGGGATTCGGCCAGGACGCCGTGGCCGTTACCGGCCATGCCATCGAGGCCCGGATCTGCGCCGAGGATCCGGCGCGCGGCTTCCTTCCCACCGGGGGCCGGGTGCTGCTGCTCCAGGAACCCGGCGGTGAGGGTGTGCGGGTCGACTCCGGCCTCGCCCCCGGTGTCCTGGTCGGCAGCAGCTACGACCCGATGCTGTCCAAAATCATTGCCTGTGGTCCCGATCGGCCCACGGCTCTGCGGAGGCTGCGCGCCGCCCTCGCCGAGACCAGGATCCTCGGAGTCACCACGAATACCGGCTATCTGCGCCGTCTGCTCACGCATCCCGACGTCGTCGCGGGTCGCCTCGACACCGGCCTGGTCGAGCGCCACCCGGAACTGACGGTAGCGCGAGCCACCGACAACGCCACTGACAGTCCCGCTCTCACTGACGAGGTGCTGATCGCCGCGGCCCTGGCCCGGCAGTCGGCGCTCACCCCGCCGGCCGCCGACGGCGGCTGGAGCGATCCCTTCTCCCTCCCCTCCGCCTGGCGACTGGGCGGGGAACCCGCCTGGACACTCCACCGGCTGCGCCTCCCGGGCGGCGAGCCGGTCGAGGTCAGGGTCCGCCCCACCTCGTCCCGCACCGTAGTCGATCCCACTGACATGCCCGCCGAGTTCCAGGTCCGGCTCGGGGACGAGGATCCCGTCACCGCACGCATCGGCCACGATCCCGCCGACCCGCACACGCTGACGCTCGCTCTCGACGGGACCACCCGCACCTTTGCACACACCACTGACAACCGCCCCGGTGCGGCCCCTGACCTGGCCGTTCACTGGCTCGCCAGGGACGGCGACAGCTGGGCCGTGCACCCCTACGACCCGGTCGCGGAGCTGTCCTCGGGGACCGGCGGCTCCGGCGCCGCCGCGCTGACCGCGCCGATGCCCGGGACGGTCACCGTCGTGAAGACCACTCTCGGCGAGCAGGTGACCAAGGGCCAGCCGCTGCTGATCCTTGAGGCGATGAAGATGGAACACGTCATCACCGCCCCCTACGACGGAATCGTCGAGCAACTGCGGGTGACGGCCGGCGGCACCGTGGCCATGGACGAGGTACTGGCCGTGGTCACCCCCGCCGACACCACGGAGGCCGACACCACGGAGACCGGTGCCGCGGCGGAGGAGGAGAAGCGATGACCAGCACACCCGAGCCCACCGTCACCGAGCTGGGCCTGCCCGACCGGGTCCCGCTGGCGGGGCTGCCCCGGTCCGTGCGGATCCACGAGGTCGGCCCCCGGGACGGCCTGCAGAACGAGCAGACCGCACTGCCGGTGGAGGTGAAGGCCGAGTTCATCACCCGGCTCGCCGCAGCCGGGTTGCGCACCATCGAGTCGGCCAGCTTCGTGCACCCCAAGTGGGTCCCCCAACTCGCCGACGCCGAGCAGCTGTTCCCGCTGGTCGCCGGGCTGCGCGAGCAGTACCCGGGGCTGCGGCTGCCGGTGCTGGTGCCCAACGAACGGGGTCTGGACCGGGCGCTGGCGCACCACGCCACCGAGGTCGCGGTGTTCGCGAGCGCGACCGAGACCTTCGCCCGGCGGAACCTGAACCGGACCGTGGCCGAGTCCCTGGAGATGTTCGAGCCGGTGGTGCACCGCGCACTCTCGGCCGGGGCGCAGGTCCGCGGCTACCTCTCGATGTGTTTCGGCGACCCCTGGGAGGGGCCGGTGCCGGTGTCGAAGGTGGTCGAGGTGGGCAGGGCGCTGCTGGACCTGGGCTGCACCGAACTCAGCCTCGGCGACACCATCGGCACCGGGACACCCGGCCAGGTCGCCGCGCTGCTCACGGCGTTCGGTGCGGCCGGGGTCGGCCCGGAGCGGCTGGCCGTGCACTTCCACGACACCTACGGGCAGGCGCTGGCGAACACGCTGACCGCGCTGCAGTGCGGTGTGACCGTCGTGGACGCCTCCGCCGGCGGCCTGGGCGGCTGCCCGTACGCGAAGAGCGCCACCGGCAACCTGGCCACCGAGGACCTGGTCTGGATGCTGCAGGGCCTGGGCATCGAGACCGGCGTCGACCTGGAGGCGCTCAGCGCCACCAGCGCCTGGCTGGCGGGCCGTCTGGGCCGTCCCAGCCCTTCCCGGGCCGTGCGGGCGCTCCGCGCCTGACCCACCGCGCCCGGCCCGCGGCCCGGGTCGGTGCGCGCCCCGCCCGATGTACGGCGGCGCGCACCGTCCCCCGGGGCCGGGCTCCGCGTCGGCCCAGCCGAACGCTGCGGCCGACGCCGGCTCAGTTCTCCCGGCACCACCGGGCAGCACCCGAGCGAGCAGTTCCCCCTCACCCTCACAGGAGACCACGATGCTCGACCACCGGCTCGAACCCGAGCACGAGGAACTCCGGCGCACTGTTGCCGAGTTCGCCCACGACGTGATCGCCCCCAAGATCGGCGAGTACTACGAGCACAACGAGTTCCCGTACGAGATCGTCCGCGAGATGGGGCGGATGGGGCTGTTCGGCCTGCCGTTCCCCGAGGAGTACGGCGGGATGGGCGGCGACTACCTGGCCCTCGGCCTGGTGCTGGAGGAACTGGCACGGGTCGACTCCTCGGTGGCGATCACCCTGGAGGCGGCGGTCTCGCTCGGCGCCATGCCGATCTACCGCTTCGGCACCGAGGAGCAGAAGCGCACCTGGCTGCCCCGGCTCTGCTCCGGCGAGATGCTCGGCGCCTTCGGGCTGACCGAGCCCGAAGGGGGCTCCGACGCCGGTGCGACCCGCACCACCGCCCGCTACGACGCGGACACCGACGAGTGGGTCATCAACGGTTCGAAGTGCTTCATCACCAACGCGGGCACCGACATCACCGGCCTGGTCACCGTCGCCGCACTCACTCGTTCGAGCGAAACGGACGAGCAGAGCTCGCCACAGCGCACGATTTCCACCATCATCGTGCCCACCGGGACCCCGGGGTTCTCGGCGTCGAAGAAGTATTCCAAAGTCGGCTGGAACGCCTCGGACACCCGGGAGCTGTCCTTCTCCGACTGCCGCGTCCCGGCTGCCAACCTCCTGGGCGAGGCCGGCCGTGGCTACGCCCAGTTCCTGCAGATCCTCGACGAGGGCCGTATCGCGATCGCCGCCCTGGCCACCGGCCTGGCCCAGGGGTGCGTCGACGAGTCATTGACCTATGCCGCCCAGCGCCATGCCTTCGGCAGGCCGATCGGGGCGAATCAGTCCATCCAGTTCAAGATCGCAGACATGGAGATGCGCACCCACACCTCCCGGCTGGCCTGGCACCACGCGGCCTCCCGGCTGCTGCGTGGCGAGCGGTTCAAGAAGGAGGCGGCGATCGCCAAGCTGTACTCCTCGGAAGCGGCCGTGTCCAACGCCCGCGAGGCGACCCAGATCCACGGTGGCTACGGCTTCATGAACGAATACCCGGTCGCGCGCTTCTGGCGCGACAGCAAGATCCTGGAGATCGGCGAGGGCACCTCGGAGGTGCAGCGCATGCTCATCGCGCGGGAGCTGGGCATGACCTCCTCGTGACCCCCGCGAGAGCTGCCCGAACCACTCAACCAACTCGAAGCAGCCGTTGACCCGCGTCGGTCGGCCGCCGCCCGGCGTCCGACCGCGCGATCAGGGAATGACGACCACCGGTCGGTTGGCCCGCCGGGCCAGCCGACCGGCCACCGAGCCGAACAGTCGGCCGAGGAAACCATGGGTGCCGCCCACGACGATGGCGTCGGCCGCGTACTCGCGGGCGACCTCCTCCAACTCGTGGCAGATGTCCCCGCCCCGCTCCACCAGCACCCAGGGCACGTCGCCCAGGAAGTCCGCACAGGCCAGTTCCAGGCCCAGCACCTCGGTGCGGTGGTCCGGGACGTCGACGAAGACGGGCGGCTCGCAGCCGGCCCACACGGTCGCCGGCAGCCGGTTGGCCACATGCACGATCACCAGACCGGCCCGCGAGCGCCGGGCCATCCCGACGGCGTAGGCGAGCGCACGCTCGCTGGAGACCGAGCCGTCGAATCCGACGACGACACCATGGAGGAAAGCAGGGTCGCAGGGACGCACATGCTGCGACTGCAGTTCAAAACCGGGCATGGGTGGAGGGGATCCCGTCGGGGACGCGGACTCGGACGTGGGGTGCGGCTTCGGCGTCTTCGGCTTGGGCCTGGGCAACCAGGACTGCTGCTGCGACGGCTGCTCTGCGGAGCGGGCCGCCGGCTTGCCTTCAGTCGGCTCAGGGAGCTCGTAACCGGCCATGACTATGGTCGTTTCGGCGAGGTGGGATACAGACGAGGGGTACCGGGTTGTGGAGCGACGCACATGGCCACGACCCAGGGCTGCGAAACCAGGGACACCATCACTGCGCACCGATCCAGAACAAAGTAGGCCGAGTGCTGGCTTGTGTGACCTCTTCCCTCCAGGGTACGGCGACAATCTGTCCGCGCCCAGACACAATGCGTTCGGAACCCGCGATTACCGCTAACGGCGGGCGCGTACGCCGGAGCATGCGCGCGGCCAGCGTGCTCCCGCGCGTCCGCGCTTTGCTCTGGGCGTGCATGGAGCATGCCTGAGGAGCCGTACTTGTGCAACGGTGTCGGCGCAGCCAACTCCCCGTGCGATTCGCCCTGCACGGGCGCCGGCACCGTCATGCGGGCGCACACGGGGTCTGGACGGTGCCGGGACGGGGTAGGGGACCGGAACCGGACGGGCGGACGGCCGCGCCGCCCGGGTATCGCTTTTCGGTCAGAACCGGTCGCATGCCTCGTGCATATGCCAGAGGGCTGAAACGATGCCGCCCATGCCGCCCTTACTGCTGTTCGATCTCGACAACACCCTGGTCGACCGAGACCAGGCATTCCGCGAGTGGGCCGCACGCTTCCTCGCCGAGCGCTCCCTCCCCGCCCAGGACCTCGCCTGGTTCGTCGTCCTGGACTGTGGCGGCTACCACGACCGGCGCAGCCTGTTCCGGGCCGCGGTCGACCGCTACGGCCTGGACGAGCCGCTCCCGGCGCTCCTCGCGGAGTACCGGGACACCGTCACCGCACTGATCCGCTGTCCGAGCGCCCACCTCGACGCACTACGGACCGCCAGAGCCGCGGGGTGGACGCTGGGCATCGTCACCAACGGCGCGACCGCGCACCAGGAGACCAAGATCAAGTGCACCGGCCTCGCCGACCTGGTCGACGGCTGGGTGGTCTCCGAGGAGGCCGACTGCGTCAAGCCCGACCCGCGGATCTTCCGGATCGCCGCCGAGCGCTGTGGCGTCCGCACCGGCACCGGCACCGGCACCGGCACCGGATGGAACGAGGACACCTGGATGATCGGCGACCACGCACCGGCGGACATCGCGGGGGCCCAGGTCGCCGACATCCGCAGCGTCTGGCTGGCCCATGGCAGACCCTGGCCCGAAACCGGCTACTCACCCACCCTGATCGCCGCCACCCTGCCCGACGCCGTCAGCCAGGTCCTCGGCACCGGCCCGGCCCCCTCCGCACCACCCCGCACCACCGGCGCCGCGGCCCGCCCGGGGCTCCGCTACCGGGGCGCCGAACTGGTCGGCTGCGCCGACACCGGGCGGGCCGCCCCCGGATAGCGCCACCACAGTGCCGTGCCCTGCTCGACGAATCCCGCCTTCAGGTACAGCGGCTCGCCGAGGAGCGTCGCGGTCAGTGTCGCGGAACGGTCCGGGTGCTCCCGCAGCACCGCGTCCAGCAGTGCCCTGGCCACCCCTCGCGACCGCTGCTCCGGCAGCACCGACACCCAGTAGAGGCCCACGGAGGCACCGTCGTCCACGGACACGCAGGCCCCCGCCGCCATGCCCTGACGCCGCACCAGCCAGTTGCGGCGCCCGGGGATGTCCGCCCACGCCGCCGGGAACATCTGCCCACGGCTCCAGGGCAGCCTTCCGGGCATGGGGAAGCCCTCCACCACCACCCGCTCCACGTCCGCGAGTTCATCCTCTGCCAGGGCCTCCGAGACCACCAGCTCGGCGCCCCCGGCCCGACCCGGGGCGGCACCCGTGCCAAAGCTGTCGGGTACCGGTCCGGCCGGGCGCACCATCACCGGCATCGGCAGCGCCGGCTCGCAGCCGTACCCGGAGAAGTCGAGCAGCCGGTAGGGGTCCTCCAGGCACAACTGCCGGGTGTCCCAGTCACGGAAGACCCCGAGCAGTTCCCCGGTCAGCCCCGCCACACCGCCGACCGCCTCGTCGGGTCGTCGGGTGAGCACCACCCGATGGCTGTCGGCGGCGTCCCGGTCGCAGCGCACCGCGGTGTAACCGGGACCGACCCTGACCTCCCAACCCTCCGCCAGAGCCATTCCCAGCCAGTGCGCCACCGCGTTGTCGTTGGCCAGTTCAAGGAGTCCCCGTGCGTCCATTCGCCGAGCCTACGCCGCCTTCCCGCCTCGATGCGCCCTGCATGCGCCCCCTGCGCCTCCCCATACCCTCCCTGCGCCCTACGTGCTTCCGGGGGCTGCTTTTCGGTCAACTTCAGGACATCCCGGCGTCATTGAACATATCTGCAGATCAACGGGTCATGGCGGGCTACGGTAACGCCCGTCCAGGGCTGACGACCGTGCGACAACTGGCCAGCCCTTGACACGCCCCCTTCCCCGACAGCTCATCGGATGACACGCTCAGTGATCGAATGCTTCACGCCAAATTGCCTTGTCGACATAGCGTCGGATGGTGAACTTGTCGCACCAACATCCCAGGACCCAGTAGATTCGATCTTGGCGAAGGCGGGGGCCGCAGTGCAGCACAGGACCGGACATTCATGACGCCACAGTCGTGGACCGTGCGGTCGGCGCACCCGGAGGTCGACCGGGGGCTCCGATCACAGCAACGGCCACGTCGGCGGCAGACACGATCGAGGGGGGCCGGAGCGCCTTGAGCAGGGTCAGCAGGAACGCCGCAGCAGCGGACGGTGCGGCGTCCTCCACGTCCTCCAGCGCCACCGTCCGCGGCGCGGCGGTGCCCAGGGGCGAGGGCGCGCCGGGCGAAGCCCTGGTCTCCTCGTCAGCGGCTCGCAAGCTCTCCCGGCGCCGCCGCCCGGAGATCGTGGCCGTGCTGCTCTTCAGCGGCGGGCCCATCTTCGAGAGCTCCATCCCCATCTCGGTCTTCGGCGTGGACCGGCAGGACGCCGGCGTCCCGAGGTACCGGCTGCTGGTCTGCGCCGGCGAGGACGGCCCGCTGGCCACCACCGGCGGACTGACCATGACCGCCCCACACGGCCTTGAGTCCCTCGCCCGGGCCGGCACCGTGGTCGTCCCGGCTTGGCGCTCCGCAGCCCAACTTCCGCCCCCCGAAGCACTGGAGGCGCTGCGCAAGGCCCACCGCGAGGGGGCCAGGATCATCGGCCTGTGCACCGGCGCGTTCGTCCTCGCCGCAGCCGGGCTGCTGGACGGGCGGCCGGCCACCACCCACTGGATGTACGCGCCGACGCTCGCCAAGCGCTACCCGCAGGTCCAGGTGGACCCGCGGGAGCTGTTCATCGACGACGGCGACGTGCTGACCAGCGCGGGCACCGCCGCCGGGATCGACCTCTGCCTGCACGTGGTCCGCACCGACCACGGGGCCGAGGCCGCCGCCGCCCTGGCCCGGCGACTCGTCGTCCCGGCCCGCCGTCCCGGTGGGCAGGCCCAGTACATCGACAGGTCTTTACCCGAGGAAATCGGCAACGACCCGCTCGCCGAGGTCGTGACCTGGGCCCTGGACAACCTCTCCAAGCAGTTCGACGTGGAGGCCCTGGCCGCCCGCGCCTACATGAGCCGCCGCACCTTCGACCGCCGGTTCCGCTCGCTCACCGGCAGTGCGCCGCTGCAGTGGCTGATCTCGCAGCGGGTGCTGCAGGCACAGCGACTACTGGAGACCACCGAGGCATCGGTGGACGAGGTGGCACGGCGCTGCGGCTTCCGGTCACCGGTCGCACTGCGCGGTCACTTCCGACGCCAGCTCGGGGTGTCGCCGGCCGTCTACCGGAGCACCTTCCGGGCCCGCCGCCCAGTCGGTGCGGCCGCCGCGGGGGCAGCCCTGGGCGAGGACGGTTTCGGCATCCCGGCAGCCCCGTCGCTCCCCTCGGTCCCGTCCCAGGGCCCGCCACCGCCCTCCGGCGTCATCCCGGCGCAACCGGGCAACGTCGGGACCGGCAGCGGGACCGGCGGTGACGCCAGGACCGAGGCGGTACGGCTGCCCCAGCCGAACGGGCGCGGCCGGCACGGCGGACAGGGCGGCCACGGCGGCCAGCCGGACTCCGCCGACCACGCCGCCGCGGAGGACGGTCGAACCGCCGACACCCGGGGCAGGAGCCGGGAGCGGCACGGCAGCGCCGGACCCGCGATCCCCGAAGCCCTGCCCGCTCGCGGCGCCCACCCCGACCCGTCCTGGGCCGCGGTGTCCCGGCGCGCCTCGACGGAGTAGCCGGGACGGGGCGGGCGCGGTGACGCGCCCGCCCGAAGCCCGGCACGCTCCGGCCGCCCGCTCCGGCAGCCCCGCACCACCCGCTCGCTCCGTCCGCTCGCTCGGAGCACGGCTGCCGCTGGTTGGAGCACAGCCGCCACCGGACCGGGCCGACGCCCGATGTGCCCGTAGCACCGCTTTCGGCGGTGGTGCGGGCACATACTGCTGCCCCGCCACGCGACCGCCTGGCCTCGCCTGGTTTGACTCTGACGTAATCCGACAGATGATCGTCCCTGCGGGGCACTCCGGTCCCGGCACCACCACGCGCCCACACCCCACTCCCACACCAGGACGGTGAACCACGTGAACGATCGCATGGTCTGGATCGACTGCGAGATGACAGGCCTCAGCCTGGAGACGGACGCCCTCATCGAGGTCGCCGCTCTGGTCACCGACTCCGAGCTGAACATCCTCGGCGACGGCGTCGACCTGGTGGTGCGCCCGCCGGCCTCGTCGCTCACGACCATGCCCGACGTGGTTCGGGAGATGCACACCTCCTCCGGCCTGCTGGACGAGCTCGCCGACGGCCTCACCCTGGCCGAGGCGGAGGCGCAGGTGCTGGCCTACGTCCGCGAGCATGTGCCGGAGGCCGGCAAGGCCCCCCTGTGCGGGAACTCGGTCGCCACCGACCGCGGCTTCCTGGCCCGCGACATGCCGGCCCTGGAGAGTCACCTGCACTACCGGATCGTGGACGTCTCCTCGATCAAGGAACTGGCCCGCCGCTGGTATCCGCGCGCCTACTACAACAGCCCGAAGAAGCAGGGGAACCACCGCGCCCTGGCCGACATCCGGGAGAGCATCTCCGAACTCCGCTACTACCGCGAGACCGTGTTCGTGCCGCAGCCGGGCCCGGACGGCGACACCGCCCGGGCCATCGCCGAGCGGCACCAGCAGCCCCCGGCCTGACCTGCCCGGACGCGTCGACGGCGAGCACGAATCCGATCCGGTAACCCGGTCGTGAGCACCCATCCAGATCCTGTAGAGTTATCTCCGTCAGCGCGACAGCGCAGGACAGATGGTGGGTGTAGCTCAGCTGGTAGAGCACTGGGTTGTGATCCCAGGTGTCGCGGGTTCAAGCCCCGTCACTCACCCCATCAGTAGGGCCCCTGATCTTCAACAAGGTCAGGGGCCCTACGTCGTTCCCGGTTTGGGTCGGACCGGACGCGGCTCCGGTCCGCGCACGGCCGCGGGTCGGTTCTCGCCACGCCGATCCGGTCAGTTCTCGCCGAGCTCGGGCAGGTCCAGGTCCGGAAGGTCGACCTTCGGCACCTCCGTCTCAGGCACGTCCGGCGGCGGGGGTACGTCGGGCAGCGGTGGTACGTCGGGCAGGGGCACCTCCGGGTCCGCCAGCCTGTCGAGCGCCTCCAGCTCCGCGGGCGCGTCGGCCCCGGCCGCCGCCAGAGCCCTGGCTTCCGCCGCCAGCCCCTCGACCGCCCTCTCCTCGGCAGCGCGGGCTTCGACCGCCTGGCTCTCGACGGCCGCCGTCAGCGCCGACGCGGCCGCCGCCGCAGCGGCCGCGGACACCAGCGGCGGTGACTTCGCATGGTCCGGCGTGGCCCCGTCCAGGAAGCGCAGCAGCTCCACCGGGAAGGGCAGCACCAGCGTGGAGTTCTTCTCCGCCGCGACCTCCACCACCGTCTGCAGCAGTCGCAGCTGCAGGGCCGCCGGCGTGGAACTCATGATCGCGGCCGCCTCGGACAGCTTGCGCGACGCCTGGAACTCGCCGTCCGCCGTGATGATCCGGGCCCGGCGCTCCCGCTCCGCCTCCGCCTGACGGGACATCGAACGCTTCATCGACTCCGGCAGCGCCACATCCTTGATCTCCACCCGGTCGATGCGGATGCCCCAGCCCATGGCCGGACTGTCCAGCATCAGCTCCAGGCCCTGGTTCAGCGGCTCACGGTTGGCCAGCAGGTCGTCCAGCTCGCTCTTGCCGATGATGGAGCGCAGCGAGGTCTGCGCGACCTGTGACATCGCGAAGGTGTAGTTCTGGACGTTCACCGAGGCCAGCACCGGGTCCTCGACCTTGAAGTAGACCACCGCGTCGACCCGCACCGTGACGTTGTCGCGGGTGATGCCCTCCTGTGCCGGTACGGGCATGGTGATGATCTGCACATTGACCTTGCGCAGCCGGTCGGCGACCGGGATCAGCAGGGTCAGCCCCGGCTGCCGGATCGACTTGTGCACCCGGCCGAACCGGAACACCACTCCGCGTTCGAACTGCTGCACCACGCGGACTCCGGTGGCCACCCAGAGCGCGCCTGCGCCCAGCGCCCCCAGCAACACGTCCAGAAAGAGCATCGCCATCACCCCGAGTCAGGGAAAGCGACAGCCACCAGTGACCATCGTCTCCACGCTACTCGGTGGCGGGCCCAGCAGAACAGATGTGCGTGGCCGCGCCGCATCCGCGTCGCGGCGGCCCCGAGGCCAGCCTCCGACTCGGTCAGGCCGAGGCCCGGGGCACCAGTTCCGTGGGGAGGACGGCCCGGCGCCGGGGGCTGTCCGGATCGGCGATCCGCTCCAGCAGCAGCCTGGCCATGGTGCGTCCCATCTCCTCGCTGGGCTGGCGGACCGTGGTCATCGGCGGGTCGGTGTGCCGGGCGACGACGGAGTCGTCGAAGCCGACCACCGCGACGTCCTCCGGAATCCGTCGCCCCGCCTGCCGCAGCGCCCGCATCGCACCCGCCGCCATCAGGTCCGAGGCCGCGAAGACCGCGTCCAGGTCGGGGCGGGCGTCCAGCAGCCGCGCCATCGCCTGCGATCCGGACTCCTCGCTGAAGTCGCCGGTGGCGACGAGCTCGGGAACCTCGGTCAGGCCGGCCTCGGCCAGCCCCTGCCGGTAGCCCTCGAAACGGCTGCGCGCGCCCTCCATGTCCAGCGGCCCGGTGATCGTCGCGATCCTGACGCGGCCCGACCCGGCCAGATGCCGGACCGCGGCGCGGGCCCCGCCGAGGTTGTCCGGGTCGACGTAACTGAGCGTCTCGCGCTCGGAACGGCGGCCGCCGAGCACGGCCGGCATACCGGTGCGCTCCAGCAGCTCCGCGATCGGCTCCTCGGTGTGCACCGAGAGCAGCAGGACCCCGTCCACCCGGTGCCCGCTCAGATAGCCCACCAGCCGGTCCCGCTCCCGCTGGGTCCGCACCAGGATCAGCAGCAGCTGCATCTCGGTGTCGGAGAGCTCGCTCGCCACGCCCCGGATGACCTCGGCGAAGAAGGGCTCCGAGGCCAGCCGGCTCTCGGTCTCCGGGATGACCAGCGCGATGGCGTCGGTACGGCTGGTGACCAGGGTGCGGGCGGCCCGGTTGGGGACGTAGCCGAGTTCGGCGATGGCGCGCTCGACCACGGCGCGGGCCTGGTCGCTCACGCCGGGCGCGCCGTTCACCACCCGCGACACGGTTCCCCGGCCCACGCCGGCCAGCCGTGCCACAGCCTCCAGCGTGGGACGGGCAGAACCGCGTCCGGCCGACCGTTCGCCGGAGTCAACCATGGTGCGCCGCCCTTCCTAGCCCTCCGCCACGGGTCGCACCCTACGCCCTGGCCCCTGGGGCATTCCTTGACAGCCCGACAGGGAGGCACGACCATGGCGACTGAGCATATGGGAGCGCTCCCAGAGTGTTGCACCATTCTGCGGCTCCTCCCTGGCCCCCGCCATCCGCGTCGCGCCCGCTGCGGCCATCCGCACCCGCGATATCCACGCAGCGGCCCCGCGTCCGCGCCCGCCGCCACACCATCTCACCGCACCTAGTCATCGGAGCGCTCCCGTATGACCGCAGCCCACTCGTTCACCACGACCACCGCCACGACCGCCACCGGGAAACCGGCGGCGGAGCCGGCCCACCCGACGCCGGCGGTCGCGGCAGCATCGGACGGACTGCTCCGCTTCCCGTCCGGCTTCCTCTGGGGAGCCGCCACCGCCGCCTACCAGATCGAGGGGGCCGCCGCCGAGGACGGCCGCTCCCCGTCGATCTGGGACACCTACAGCCACACCCCCGGCAGGGTGCACAACGGCGACACCGGCGACACCGCCGCCGACCACTACCACCGCTACCGCGACGACGTGACGCTGATGTCCCGGCTGGGACTGACCGCGTACCGGTTCTCGGTCTCCTGGTCCCGGGTCCAGCCGACCGGACACGGACCGGCCGTGGAACGCGGCCTCGACTTCTACCGACACCTGGTGGACCAACTGCTCGACGCCGGCATCACCCCGGTCGCCACCCTCTACCACTGGGACCTGCCGCAGGAGTTGGAGAACGCCGGCGGGTGGCCGAGCCGGGACACCGCCGAACGCTTCGGGGAGTACGCGGCACTGCTCGCCGACGCCCTCGGCGACCGCGTGCGCTACTGGACCACCCTGAACGAGCCGTGGTGCTCAGCCTTCCTCGGGTACGGCTCCGGCGTGCACGCCCCGGGGCGCACCGACCCCGGGGACGCCCTCCGGGCCGCGCACCACCTCAACCTGGGCCACGGCAGGGCCGTGGCGGCGCTGCGGTCGTCGCTGCCGAACGGGCCGGCGGCGCAGCTCTCGATCACCCTGAACCTGCACGAGGTCCGCCCGCGCAGCCAGAGCCCGGCCGACCTGGACGCCGCCAGGCGGATCGACGCCGTCGGCAACCGGATCTTCCTCGGGCCGCTGCTGGACCGGGAGTACCCGCAGGACCTGCGGGCCGACGCCGCGCACCTGGTGGACTGGGAGGCACTGGTCCGCCCCGGCGACCTGACGGCGATCTCGGCGCCGATCGACGTACTGGGCGTCAACTACTACAACCCGACGCTGGTGTCCGCCGGTTCGGAGCCGGGCGGCGGCGCGGCCCGGAACGACGGGCACGGCGACAGCGAGCACTCCCCCTGGCCGGGCTCCGAGTCCGTGCTGTTCCACCAGCCGCCGGGCGAACGTACCGCGATGAACTGGAGCATCGACCCCTCCGGCCTCTCCGACCTGCTCGTCCGGCTGACCCGGGAGTACCCCCAACTGCCGCTGATGGTCACCGAGAACGGCGCCGCCTTCGACGATCACCTGGAACCCACCGGCGTCGTCCACGACCCCGCGCGGATCGCCTACGTGCACGGCCACCTGGCCGCCGTCCACAGCGCGATGGCCCAGGGGGCGGACGTCCGCGGCTACTTCCTCTGGTCACTGATGGACAACTTCGAGTGGGCCTACGGCTACGGGAAGCGCTTCGGCGCCGTCTACGTCGACTACCCGACACAACGACGAATCCCCAAGTCGAGCGCGCACTGGTACGCCGAGACGATCCGGCGCGGCGCGATCCCGCCCGTCCCGCCGCACCCCCCGCTCTCCCGGCCGGAACCCTGACCCCGCCGGGACCACGGGCGGCGTCGGCCGGAGCAGCCGGCGCCGCCCCGGACCGGGCTGGCGAGTACCGGGGCGGGGCGGCGCACACCCCGATGCACACGGAGACACGTGGATACACGCAGACGGGCCGACACACGGATGGACGGAGGCGCGCACGTCAGCGCGAGTGACCGGTGACGACGTGTAGGGACGGTCGTTGGTAGGGGTGAGCACGCCCTGCGGATGCCCGGCCGAGATCCCCAGTGCAGCGGCACCCGTCCAGCGCCTCCAGGGAGTTCACCGTGATGCCCCCACCGACCGGACGGCGACGGTCCCACGTCACCGCGACCGCCGCGGCCACCGCGACCGCCGCAGTCGCGACAGCGCTGCTGTGCGGCTGGACCGTCCCGTGCGAGGTGCGCGGCACCGCACGTCCGAGCACGCGGCCGGCCGCACAGGCCGTGCCGCCCTCACGCACGCACGCGTCTCACCACAGCACCGACGGGATGGTCCCGATCGCGCTGGGGTTGCTGCTGACCGGCATCGCCGTCTACAAGCACCGCGGCCTGCCCCGCGGCCACTGAGGCGGTTGTCGCCACGCCCTGCCGGTAAGCGCTTTCTGACACTGCATCGAGTGCCCGAACCTGCCATCGAGCTTCCATGCACTGAACGCATCACGCCCTCGTAAGTCACCCATCCGGACCATTTCCTTGTCTCAATCATTCATTTATTGAACAGAGTTGAGGCAGATCATCATCACTTCCCGAAGAATAGTCACATCACCGTAACGGCTGCGTCATCCACCCTTGTGGCCGCGGGCACCCAGCCCTACCTTCATCCCAGAACGCCGGAAGTAAGCGCTTACGGATACTCACCACCGAAACTGAGGACGCCCGATGGACGCACGTGCCGGCTCCGCCGCGACGCCGACGATCTACGATGTCGCCCGCCGCGCCGGTGTCTCCATCGCCTCCGTGTCACGTGTCCTCAACGGCCGGGACAATCCCCGCCCCGCCACCAGGGACCGGGTCCTGAAGGCGATCAGCGAGCTCGGCTTCGTGCCCGACGGCGCGGCCCGTGCCCTGAGCAGCAGGCTCAAGCAGGTCGTCGGCGTCGTCTTCCGCCGTGTCTACGGCACCGACGACGGCGGCATGTTCGAGGACGAGTCCGAGAGCCTGCTCTTCGGCGACCAGATCAACCGAGGCATCGAGATCGTGGCGCAGCGTCGCGGATACGACCTCCTCGTCAGCTCGGTCAACATCGACGAACACACCCTGCCCAACCGGATCATGACCATCGCCGGCAAGTGCGACGGCCTGATCCTGCACGACCAGGTGCTCTCCCCCGCCGGGATCGCCGGCATCGCCCGTAGCGTGCCGGTGGTCACCCTGGCCGGCGCGGGCGGCGGGACGGTCGCCAACGTTCGCGGCGACAGCGACACATCCATGCGGGAGATGGCCCGCCACCTCGTCCAGGACCACGGCTACCGGCGGCTGGCCTTCATCGCCGGCCACGCGGACAGCCCGGACACCATCGTCCGCGGCCGTTCCTTCGCCGGCGAGGTCCACGCGTTGGGTGGCGAGTGCCTGACCGGGCCCGCCTGGCAGGGCGACTACTCGGCGGGCAGCGGCGTGCAGATCATCCGGGGCCTGATCGCCCTGGGGGCGACCCTCCCCCGGGCCATCGCCTGCGCCAACGATCAGACCGCGCTGGGCGTCATCTACGCCCTCGCCGAGCACGGGCTCGACGTCCCGGGTGACGTCGCCGTCACCGGTTTCGACGACCTGCCCTTCGCCCGCCACCTCCGACCCCAGCTGACCACCGTGCGCCAGCCCATCCAGGAGATCGGCGCCAAAGCCTTCGAGGTCCTCCACAGCATGATCACTGCCGACCCGACAGTGCCCACCCCCGCAACGCCCTCACCGACGGCACCGACGGCACCGACGACCGGCGTACCGGGCGGCCCGGCCGCGGACTTCGTCCTGCCCACCAAGCTGGTCCGCCGCGAGAGCTGCGGCTGCCCGCCCGACACCCGTCCCTCCGTGTGGCGCCAGATCTCCTGAGAGGAGCCGACGTTGACCACGATCCTGCGCCGCCTCGGCTTCTACGCGCTGGCCGCGTTCGCCGCCGTGACCCTGAACTTCTTCCTGCCCCGGATGCTCCCGGGCGACGCCCTGCAGAACGTGCTGTCGAACATCAAGTCCGCCGACATCACCCCGAGCCAGCTCGCCGCGCTGACCGCCCAGTACGGCCTGGACAGCAGGCAGAGCCTGGTCTCCCAGTACCTCGGCTATCTGGGCCACCTGTTCCAGGGCGACCTGGGCACCTCCACCTCCAAGTCGGTGCCGGTGTCCCAGATCCTCGCCAGTGACCTGCCCTGGACGATCGGCCTGATCGGCGCGGCCACAGTGGTCGCGTTCCTGCTGGGCACGGCCCTGGGCATCGTCGTGGGCTGGAAGCGCAGCGGCGTCCTGGACGCGCTGCTGCCGGTCGCCACCTTCTTCCAGGCGGTGCCGTACTTCATCCTGGCCCTGCTGCTGCTGATCACCGCAGGGTTCAACTGGCACTGGTTCCCCTACTCCGGTGGCTATGAGACGGGGCGTTACGCAACCCTGACCGAGGGCTGGAACGGCCCGTTCGTCACCAGCGTGGTCGAGCACGGCACCCTGCCGGCCGCCACCGTCGCCCTGGCCTCCGTCGCGGGCTGGATCATCGGCATGCGCAACATGATGATCACCACCATGGACGAGGACTACGTCCTGGTCGCGGCGGCGAAGGGGCTGCCGCAGTGGAAGGTCGTCGGCATCGCGGCGCGCAACGCGATCCTGCCGAGCATCTCCAACTTCGCCCTGTCGATCAGCCTGGTGGTCACCGGCTCGATCGTCACCGAGATCGTCTTCTCCTACCCCGGCGTCGGCTACGCGATCTACGAGGGCGTCCTCGCGGCCGACTACCCCCTGATGCAGGGGATCCTACTGGTCGTCACCTTCACGGTGCTCGGCGCGAACCTGCTGGCAGACCTCGCCTACGTGATCCTCGACCCGCGCGCCCGCAAGGAGGCCTGACACCCATGGCTGCTCCCACCGTGGCGCCCCCACCCGAAGCCCCCCGCAGCGGTACCGGCGCCGGTGCCGGGGACACCGCCGCGACACCCGTCCCGAGGGCCCGGCGCGGGTCACGAATACCCCGCTCCCCCAAGGTGGTCGTCGGCGCGGGAATGCTGGCGCTGTTCGCCCTGCTCGCGGTGTTCGGCCCGATGATCGCGCCGCACGCCCCGGACTGGCAGGCGTCCACCACCTCCAGCGTCCCGCTGCCGCCCTCGTCGAGCCACTGGCTCGGCACCGACCAGCAGCAGCACGACATCTTCTCCCAGGTACTGGCCGGCGGCCGGGACACCCTGCTGATCGCGTTCGTGGCCGGGATCATCGCCACCTGCCTCTCGGTGCTGGTCGGGGTGACCGCCGGATACCTCGGCGGCTGGGTGGACGAGGTGCTGTCGATCCTGTCCAACATCTTCCTGGCCCTGCCCGGCCTGCTGATCCTGCTGGTGGTGATGCACCCGCTGAAGAACACCGACAACCCGCTGCTGATCGGCGCGGTCATCGCACTCACCGCCTGGGCCTGGGGAGCGCGGGTGCTGCGGGCGCAGACCATGGCGCTGCGCAACCAGGACTACGTGGAGTCGGCGCGGGTCATCGGTGAACGCAAGGCGCGGATCATCCTGGTCGAGGTGCTCCCCAACCTGCTGCCGATCCTCGCCTCCTCCTTCATCTTCACGGTGATCTACGGCATCGGCACCTATGTCTCGCTCTCCTGGCTCGGCGTGATCAACCCCAGCTCGCCCACCTGGGGCACCATGCTCAACTCCGCGCAGTCCTCGAGCGCGATCATCAACAGCTACTGGTGGTGGTACGCGCCGCCGGCGCTCTGCGTGGCCCTGGTCGGCATCGCGCTGGCGCTGCTGAACTTCGGCATCGACGAGATCATCAACCCCCGGCTGCGGTCCGCTCGTACGCATCGCAAGGGCGTCCGCTACACCCTCGGACTGACCCCGGTACTGCGCGACAGCACCGCTCTGGAAGGCTCTGCCGTGAACGACTCCGCCGTGAAGGCCGTGAAGGGCGCTGCCGCATGAGCGCCGTCAGCGCAACCGTCAAGGCCGAGCCGGTGCTGGAGGTCCGTGGGCTCTGCGTCGACTACGGGGTCGGCAGCTCTGCGGTCCGCGCCGTCACCGACGCCTCGCTCACCCTGCACCGCGGCGAGGTGCTGGGCCTGGCCGGAGAGAGCGGCTCGGGCAAGTCCACCCTGGCCTATGCGCTGACCCGGCTGCTGCGGGCCCCCGGGGTGATCAGCGGCGGCGACGTCCTGTTCCACAACCGGCCGCAGGGGTCGGCCGGGGAGCGAACCGAGACCGTCGACCTGCTCGCCGCCGATCTCGCGAAGCTGCGTCAGATCCGCTGGTCACAGCTGGCGGTGGTGTTCCAAAGCGCGATGCACGCGCTCAACCCGGTGGCCCGGATCGACGCGCAGCTCACCGACGTCCTCAAGGCTCACCGCCGGCAGATGGACGGGGCCGCCCGCCGCGAGCGCGCGGTGGAACTGCTGCGGATGGTCGGCATCAGCCCCGACCGGCTGCGCAGTTACCCGCACGAGCTGTCCGGCGGCATGCGCCAACGAGTGATGATCGCCATGGCGCTGGCCCTGGAACCCCAGGTCGTCATCATGGACGAACCGACCACCGCGCTGGACGTGGTCACCCAGCGGGAGATCCTGGAAGAGCTGATGCTGCTCCGGGAGCGTCTCGGCTTCGCCGTCGTCTTCATCACCCACGACCTGTCGCTGCTGATCGAACTCGCCGACTCCATCGCCATCATGTACGCGGGGCGGATCGTCGAACGCGCCGGCGCCGGGCAGCTGTTCCACACCCCCCGGCACCCCTACAGCCTGGGCCTGCTCCAGTCGTTCCCCGCGCTGCACGGCGAACGGGTCCGGATGGAGGGCATCCCCGGCTCCCCGCCCACACTCACCGCGCTCCCGGGCGGCTGCGCGTTCCACCCGCGCTGCCGCTACGCCATGGACCGCTGCCACAGCGAGCAGCCGGCACTGCTGTCCCCGCACGATGAGCCGATCGGCGCTCAGGACCGGGTCGCCGCCTGCTGGTTGCAGGACGGCACGCAACCCCCGCCGGAGCCGCTCGCACTCCGTCCCGGCGCCGCCCCCGACACGGACGCCGCGCTGGCCGCCATCCCAGCCGCCGCACCGGCCACGACCGAGGGGGACGAACAGTGACGCCCACCCTGCACCACGACGCGACCGCCACCGTCGTCCACGGGCCGAAGCGCCCGGGCACCCCTGCCCTGGAGGCCCGGCATCTGACCAAGCACTTCCCGGTCCACCAGCTCACCCCCACCCGCGGCGGCCGCCAGGTGGTGCACGCCGTCGAGGACATCTCGCTGGCGCTGCCCGAGGCCACGGTCACCGCCGTCGTCGGCGAGAGCGGTTCCGGGAAGTCCACCCTGGCCCGGCTGCTGACCCAGCTGATCGCCCCCACCTCCGGTCAGCTGCTGCTCGACGGCGTGCCGGTCGGCAGCAGTGCCAGGGCCCGCCGCGCCTACACCCGGCAGGTGCATCTCGTCCTGCAGGACCCGTTCTCCTCGCTCAATTCGGTGCACCGGGTCCGGCACCACCTGGAGCGGCCACTGAAGCTGCACCGCCGGCCCGGCAGCAGGGACGAACTGGACGCCAGGGTCAGGGCTCTGCTGGAGCGGGTCAGCCTCAGTCCGGCGGAGCGCTACGTCGACGCCTTCCCGCACGAACTGTCCGGCGGACAGCGACAGCGGGTGGCCATCGCCCGTGGGCTGGCCGTGGAACCCCGGGTGCTGCTCGCCGACGAGCCGGTGTCCATGCTGGACGTCTCGATCCGCCTCGGCGTGCTCAACCTGCTGGACGAACTGCGCGAGCGCGAGCGGCTCGCCATCCTGTACGTCACCCACGACATCGCGTCGGCCCGCTACCTCGCCGACACCGTCGTGGTGATGTACGCGGGGCAGGTCGTGGAGTCCGGGCCGGCCGCGACGATCACCGACGCGCCCGCGCACCCGTACACCCAGTTGCTGCTCAGCGCGGCGCCCGACCCGGCCCGGACCGAGCGGCCGGTGCTGCGCGGGCGCGGATCACCGCCCAGCCTGGTCGACCCGCCGAGCGGATGCAGGTTCCACCCGCGCTGCCCGTTCGCGATGGCGATCTGCAAGGAGCGGACTCCGCCCGCCCTCCCCGTGGCAGCGGAGCAGGTCGCCGCCTGCTGGCTGCACACCAAGGACACCGAAGACGCCAACGACGCCGAAACCGCACCCCGGCCGACCCGGCCGAGCTAGCCGGCCGCACGACAACGCACCACCCGGAGCACATGCACCATTCGCACGACCCGCACGACCCGCTTCACCGGACATCGCAGAGGAGTCGGAGATGGGAGACCCAGCCAGACCCGGTCGGCGCCGGGGCCCACCTGCTGCCCCGACGCCGTAGGGCCCACCCCGGACGAGGTGCAACTCGTCCGTGGCGATCGGCCCGACCGCCGTCACCCGTACCAGCAGCGTCAACAGATCCCGCACAGCTCCCGCAGGGAACCACCCAGCCAAGATCACAACCGCCATGACCACTCTCGCCATGGTCGCTCACCACTGGCCGACGCCGTCGGCCGGACACAAGGAGCGTACGCAATGAGTCGCACCACCACCATCACGGCGCTCGCCCTGGCCGCCGTCGTCGGCCTCGGCCTCACCGCCTGCACCAGCGCCGGAACCTCCGCGCCGGGCGGCGGCAGCTCCGGCTCCGGCGGCCCCGGCTCCGCCGCCGCGAAGACGCTCGTCGTCGAGGACAAGCCGGTCCCCACCTTCACCGAGGACTTCAACCCGCTCGACGGCAACTCCTTCGGCGCGAACGAGAACGCCAACTCGCTGATCTACGAGCCGCTGTTCATGTTCAACAGCCTGAAGTCCGACCAGGCGCCGATTCCATGGCTCGGCAAGAGCTACGCCTGGTCGAACGGCAACAAGACGCTGACCATGCAGCTGCAGCCCGGCGTCAAGTGGAGCGACGGCCAGGCGTTCAGCTCCGACGACGTGGCCTTCACCTTCGACCTGCTGCAGCGGAACCCCGCCGCCAACACCAATGGCGTCCCGGCCACCACCAGCGTCAGTACGCCCGACGCCACCACCGTGGTGATGAGCTTCGCGACTCCCCAGGCGTCGAACTTCGTGGCCATCGGCAACACCATGATCCTGCCGAAGCACCAGTGGTCCGGCATCGGCAGCCCCGCCACCGCGGTCATCCTGGCCAAGGACGCCATCGGCACCGGCCCGTACCTGGTCGACAAGTACAGCTCGCAGAACGTCACCTTCAAGGCCAACCCCGGCTACTGGGGCGGTGCTCCGAAGGTCAAGGCCATCTCCTTCCCCGCCTACGCCACCAATGACGCCGCCACGCTCGCCCTCGCCGCCGGACAGATCGACCTCACCGGCAATGACATCAGCAACGTCCAGTCCACCTTCGTGGCCAAGGACCCGGCCCACAACCACCTGTTCCAGACCGCCAAGCCCTACTTCCCGGCCGGCAACACGGTGTCACTGCTGCTCAACAACAAGAGCAGCAGTGCCCCGGCCCTCGGCGACGTCGCGGTCCGCAAGGCGATCAGCGCCGCACTCAACCGGCAGGCGATGGCCACGCAGTGCGAGACCGTCTACGAGCTGCCGGCCTCCTCGTCGGGCGGGCTGACCCTGCCGATCGACCAGGCCTCGGTCACGTCCCCGCTCAGCGGCGACCTCCAGCCGAGCGCGGACGCGGCCCAGGTCACCAGCCTGCTCACCGGCGCCGGCTACACCAAATCCGGCGGCAAGTGGACCAAGGGCGGCCAGACCATCAAGTTCAGCATCATCGACCCCAACTCCTTCGGTGACTACTGGTGCGACGCCCAGGCCATGGTGAAGGACCTCAACGCCCAGGGCTTCGACGTCAGCGCCAATGGCGCGTTCGACTACAACAGCTGGAACAGCGCCATCACCAGCGGAAAGTTCGACGCGGCACTGCACTGGGGCCAGGGCGTGACCGCGTTCCAGCGGCTGCAGTTCATCCTGGACCCGAGCACCACGGCCGCCATCGGATCGGTCGCGGCCGGCGACTTCGACCGCTACTCCAGCGCCGGGGCCACCGCGGCGGTCAGCGCGTTCGAGAACGCCGGCAGCGCGGACCAGCAGCAGTCGGCGCTGAACGACCTGCAGCAGATCATGTCCGACGACGTCCCGGCCGTCCCGGTGCTCTACGGGGCCGCCTGGTACGAGTACAGCACGGCCAACTTCACCGGCTGGCCCACCTCGGACAACCCCTACATCAACCCCTCGCCGAACAGCCAGGCCTACGAGTACCTGATCCTGCACCTGACGCCCACCTCGTGAGCGGCACCAGCCGGATCAGCTGAAGGCCCCCGGCGGCGGAACGGGTGAGGGGCCGGCTCCGCTGTCGGGCACCGGAACGGCCCCTGCCTGGAAGTCCACCAGCCGGGGGCCGTGCTCGATCCGCCCCGGGAACGGGTCGGTGGCGATCCTCCGGGTCAGTTCGTCGACCGGGAGCGGCTGTTGGGCCGCCACCAGGACCAGGTTGCCGAAGCGCCGCCCGCGCAGCACGGTCGGGTCGGCGATCAGCGCGACCTCCGCGAAGACCGCACGCAACGTCGCCACCTGCCCTCGGGCGAAGGTCAGCGCACCGCCGTCGGTGATGTTGACGGCATAGCGTCCCCCCGGGCCCAGCGCCCGCGCCGCCAGCCGGGCGAACTCCACCGAGGCGCAGTGCGCGGGGATCCGCGCACCGCTGTAGATGTCGGCGACGATCAGGTCGGCCTGGCCCTCGGGGCTGCGGCTGAGGATGTCGCGGGCGTCGCCGCCGCGCACCCGGAGCTGCCAGGTGCGGTCCACCGGCAGGGCGCGGCGGACCAGTTCGGTGAGCTGGGTGTCGATCTCGGCGACCTGCTGCCGCGAACGCGGCCGGGTCGCGGCGATGTAGCGGGCCAGAGTGAGCGCTCCGCCGCCGAGGTGAAGCGTGGTGATCGGTTTGCGAGGTACGTCGGCCAGGTCGGCGAGATGCCCCAGCCGGCGCTGGTACTCGAAGGACAGGTGGGTCGGGTCGTCCAGGTCCACGTGCGACTGCGGGGTGCCGTCGATCAGCAGCGTCCAGGCGTGCGGGCGGTCCCGGTCGGGGACGATCTCGGCGAGCCCGGAAGCGACCTGCTCGGCGGTGCGCTCGCGGCCGCCGGCCGGGGTGCCTGCACTGGTCTTCGTTTTCCGGGCCACCCCTCGATTATGCCGGTGGGTGCCGCGGAACCGCTGGTCAGGGCTGCTCCGCGCAGTCCGGGCGGGTCAGCACCCGCCCGAACCACTGGCGGCCAGGGTACGGGCCGCCTCCCCCAGAGCGGCGCGCAGCAGCTCCGGATCGGTCAGTGGGCGCTCGGGGGACGGCGGCAGCAGCCAGTGTCGGTCGTCCTCGGGTGGGGGCGCCTGGGTACAGGAGCCGCCGGGCAGGTGCCAGGCGTCGGCGGCGCCGACCGGAACCAGGAACGAGAGTGTCGAGTCCGCCGAGTCCTCGTCCTCGACCAGCACCGGGCCGCACGCCCCGCGCAGCCGCAGGATGTCCACGGTCTCCAGGCCCTGCCGTTCGGGCACGGTGACCAGGTCGCAGGACGGACCGCCACTGCCGGCCGGACCGCCGCTGCCCGCCGGGTCGCCGCTGCCCGTCGGGTCGCCGCTGATCGAACCGCCGATGGTCGAGCCGCTGTCGTACGAACCCCCGTTGAGCATGGCGCCTCCTCGGTTGCCGCTGCCGCCACTCGCCGTCGAGCCGTGGAAGCGGGCTGTGCCAGGAACAACGCGTCGGGTGGGCCGCGAGCCACGGCCATTAGCCCTGGCAGGGCATGGCATTTCATAGCAGATCAGCATCCGCATGTCCGTTTTGTAGGGAAACCCTACGTGTTCGATTAGTTGCAGAGGGTACTGTCGTGCCGTCCGTCGCCCTCCGAGGCGGCTGCGTCCCAACCAGCCGCCGTCCCAACGGCACGCACACGCACGCACGAAGCACCCGCAAGCACGAAGGGGGCCCCAATGACCGACACCCTCGACCGTTCCGACAACCCGGTGATGCGCGGGCTCCGCGGCGACCGCTCGGCCGGCGAGTTCGCCGCGGCGGTGCGGCGCGCCGCCCGCGAGATCGGCGAGGTCGTCTCGTGCGACGCGCGCTATGTGGGGCGGGTGGAGTCGGGCGAGATCCAATGTCCCAACTACGCGTACGAGCGCGTCTTCCGGCACATGTTCCCCGGCTACTCCCTGGAGGAGCTGGGCTTCGTCCCCCGCCGGGAGGCACGGCGCAGCAGAGGCAGTCTTCTGGACGCCCCTGCCGAAGACCACGAGGAGAACGACGACGTGCATCGACGCACGTTCCTGTCCGGCGGCCCCGCCGCCATGGCCACCGTGCTCGGCCTGGACCGAGCAGTGGCACCCGGAGCCGTGTCCCCCGGCCCCGTTCCGATCCACACCAAGGTCGGCGCCGCCGACGCCAGACGCGTCGAGGAAGCGGTCCGGGAGATCCGCCTGCTGGACGACGTCCACGGCGGCGACACCCTCTACGACCGCGCGGGCCTCGTCCTGCGGACCGCCTACCAACTGCTCAACAGCGACTCCTACGGTCCCGGTGTGGAGCAGCGACTCCAGTCCGGGGCGGGCGAGTTGGCCATCTCGGTCGGCTGGCTCGCGCATGACTCCGGCCGGCTGGCCGACGCCCGCTCCTTCTACGCCGAGGCCCTCGCCACCGCGCGGATGGCCGACGACACAGCGCTGGAGGCGCACTCCTTCTGCAACAGCGCCTTCCTGGCCCGCGACTCCGGCCGCCCCCGCGAGGCGGTTCGGGCCGCCCAGGCCGGCCAGCAGGCCGCGCTGAACCTCGGCTCGGCACGGCTGCGCTCGCTGCTGGCGATGCGCGAGGCCGGCGGGTGGGCGCTGCTGCAGGACCGCAGCGCCTGCGAGCGCTCGCTCACACTGGCGCAACGGCTGTTCGGGGCCGGCCCCAGCGACGCCGACCCGGAGTGGATGTGCTTCTACGGGGAGGCCGAGCTGTCCGGCATCGAATCGCAGTGCTGGTCGGCGCTCGGCGAGTGGGAGCGGGCCGAGGCCTGCGCGCGGACCGCGATAGAGCTGCAGAACCCGCACTTCGTCCGCAACCGGGCCCTGTACACCGCCGAACTGGCGCACGATCAGCTCGGCCGGGGCGAGTTGGCCGCGGCGGCGGACAGCGGCTGCGCGGTGGTGTCGCTCCTGGGCGAGGTGCGGTCCACCAGGATCAGGGGCATGGTCGGCGACACCGCCAGGCGACTGCGCCCGTACCGAAGCGTCCCCGAGGTCTCGGAGTTCGTGACCCGCTACGACGCAGCCCTCGCCGTCTGAGCCCATCGACATCTGGGCCCATCGACATCCGGGCCCCTCGACATCCGGGGCCCTCGCCGTCCGAGGGAGGCCTCTCAACCGGGGGTGTCACCGTAGAGGGTGGCCAGCACCAGACCTGCCGCGCCCAGTGCCACCGCCTGACCGCCGGCACGGACGACGGAGACGTCGACGCCCTGCCAGTCGGGATCGGGCAGGCGCTCACGCAGCACGGCCAGGGCTGTCGCCCGGTAGCACTCGGCATCGGCGAGCACCGCACTGCCGCCGAGCACCACCTCGTCCACATCCAGCAGTCGGACCAGATTGGCGATTCCCTCACCCAGGAAACGAGCCGCGCGATCAACGCTGCCCGCCTCCAGGGCGGTCCGGCACAACGCCTCCAGGCAGCCCTGGCTGCCGCAGGCGCAGGGCGGTCCGTCCGGGTCCAGCACCTGGTGCCCGAACTCACCCGCGTTGGTTCTGGCCCCGCGCTGGACCCGGCCGCCCAGCACCAGACCGGCACCCAGCGCTGCTCCGGGCCCTGTCCCCGGCCCGGAGCAGCCGTCCAGATAGATGAAGGCCCGATCAGCAGATCCGGCCTGGCTGAGGACACCCGCCGTGGTGTCCTTGTCCACCACCACCAACAGGCCGAGCCGCGCCGCGAGCTCGGAGCCCAGGGCTATGCCGTCCCATTCCGGGCGTCCGGTGACCCGGTGCAGGATCCCGCTGCGCTGGTCCAGCGGCCCCGGACTGGCGACACCCACGCCCAGCAGCCGCTCACGCGGCAGCGGGGTCGCACCACCCGGCAGCGCATTACCAGACGCCGCATTACCAGACGCCGCGCCGCCGGCCGGCGAACCGTCGATCAGATCCTCGATCTGCGCGGCGAGCCGGTCCAGCACCTCGGCCGGGGGACGGCCCATGTCCGCGGGCAGGGCGGCCGAGGTCACCACGCGTCCGGTCAGGTCGGCGAGCAGCAGGGTCACCCCGTCCCGGCCGAGCTGCGCGCCGACCGCCCAGCGGGCGTCGGGGACGAGTCGCAGCAGCGTCCGCGGCTTGCCCCCGGTGGATCGGCCGCGGCCGGCGTCGGCGAGCAGGCCCGCCGCCGTCAGCCGCAGCACGATCTTGCTGATGGCCTGGGCGGTGAGCCCGGTCGCGGTGGCGAGTTCCACCCGGCTGATCTCGCCCGCAGCCCTGACCGCCCGCAGCACGGCGGCGGTGTTGTGGTCGCGGAGCGCGGCGAGGTTGGCGCCGGGGGCGGATGCAGGGCTGTCCATCGGACCAGTATGACGGTGCTTGCCACTTTATCCACACTGTTGCTTAACTGGAGGTATGGCTACTTCTGACACGTCACTGCGGGTCGGCCTGGTCGGCTACGGTCTCGCCGGCTCGGTCTTCCACGCCCCGTTGATCAGCACGACTCCCGGGCTGTCCCTGTCCGCCGTCGTTACCGCGAACCCCGACCGCCAGGCCCAGGTCCGCCGCGAGCACCCCGGCGCGGACGTCCTGGACAGTGTCGACCAGCTCTGGAACCGGCCCCTGGACCGGCGTCTCGACCTGGTCGTCATCGCCTCGCCCAACCGCAGCCACGCCCCCACCGCGACGGCCGCGCTGCGGGCGGGCGCCGCAGTGGTGGTCGACAAGCCGCTGGCGGTCGGCGCCGCCGAGGCACAGGCACTGGTCACCCTGGCCGAGGAGCTCGGCCTGCCGCTGAGCGTCTTCCAGAACCGGCGCTGGGACGGCGACTTCCTCACCGTCGCCGAGTTGGTGCGGTCCGGCAAGCTCGGCCGGGTGAACCGCTTCGAGTCGCGCTTCGAGCGCTGGCGCCCTGAGCTCAAGGGCGGCTGGCGGGAACTGGGCGACCCGGCCGAGGCCGGTGGCCTGCTCTACGACCTGGGCAGCCACCTGGTCGACCAGGCACTGACCCTGTTCGGCCCGGCCACCTCCGTCTACGCCGAACTGGACGCCAGGCGCACCGGCGCCGAGGCCGACGACGACGCCTTCGTCGCCCTCACCCACGCCGACGGCACCCGCTCCCACCTGTGGATGAGCGCCGTCGCCGGCAGCCTCGGCCCGAGGTTCCGGGTGCTGGGCACCGAGAGTTCCTACGTCTGCGACGGCCTGGACGGCCAGGAAGCGGCGCTGCGGGCCGGCCGTACCCCCGTCGACGCGGACTGGGGCGTCACCGCCTCCGCCGACTACGGCCTGCTCGGCGCGGGCGACGCGGTCGTGCCGTATCCGACCCGGGCCGGCGCCTACCAGGACTACTACGCGGGTGTCGCGCAGGCGCTGCGCGGGCTGGCGCCGGTGCCGGTCGAGCCGCGCGACGCGGTGGCCGCGCTCGCCGTCCTTGAGGCTGCCCGGCGTTCGGCCACCGAGGGCCGGACGGTCACGCTGTGACGGCCGGCACCGGGGCCCGCCCGCTGTCCGGCCCACCTGCCGGCACCGCTCCCACGGTCTCCGAACTGGAGGCAGAGGAGGCCGAGTTGCAGCTCACCCGGTTCGGCAACGACGACGCCTGGCAGCTCGGCGCCCTGCTGGTCGAACTCGCCCGCGAGCGCGGCCACGCCGTCACCGTGGACGTCCGGCGCGGCGAACAGCAGCTGTTCCACTACGCCCTGCCCGGGACCAGCGCGGACAACGACGCCTGGATCATGCGGAAGATCCGCGTGGTGCGCCGCTTCGACGCCGCCTCCTACCTGGTCGGGCAGCGCTTCCGGGACCAGGGCGCCACCTTCGAGGAGAAGTCGCGGCTGGACCCGGACCGCTACGCCGCCCACGGCGGAGCGTTCCCGCTGCGGGTACGCGGCGTGGGCCTGGTGGGGACGGTCGCCGTGTCGGGACTGCCGCAGGTCGAGGACCACCGCCTGGTGGTCGACGGCCTGCGGCGCTACCTCGCCGACGCGCCCAGCTGACTGCGGCTCAGGCGAGATGCGGGCTCAGGCGAGGTTCGGGCTCAGGCGAGGTTCGGGCTCAGGCGAGGCGCGAACTCAGGCGAGGTGTGAGCCGTCGTTCCACAGCTCGACGGCTCGGGCTCCGTACTCCCAGGTCAGGATGGACAGTGTGGCCGGGCCGAGCTTCAGGCGCTGCGCGTGCGTCGCCGGCAGGCCGAGCCAGCGGGCGGTGAGGATGCGCAGCAGGTGACCGTGGGCGAAGACCACCACGTCGTTGTCCGCGCAGTGCATGGTGGTGGTGTCCGGGTCGGGTACTCCGCCGTGCTCCGCGGTCCAGGCGATGAACGCGTCGACGCGAGCCGCGACCTGGTCCAGGGTCTCCCCTCCGGGGACGCCGTCGCGCCAGATCAGCCAGCCCGGCTGGTCGCTCTGCCGGATATCCGGGCCGGTCCGGCCCTCGTACTGCCCGTAGTCCCATTCCAGCAGGTCGGGGACGTCGATCGCGCGGTCTCCGAAGCCGGCCAGCTCGCAGGTCTCGCGGGCCCGTGACAGCGGGCTGGTGCGCACCACCGCCTCGGGCAGCCCGCCGAAGGGCTCTCGCTTGAGGCGGTCGCCCAGGCGGCGGGCCATCTCACGGCCCTCGTCGGTGAGCGGGATGTCGGTCCGTCCGGTGTGCCGCCCGGTCGCGGACCACTCGGTCTCGCCGTGCCGGACCAGCAGGATGCGCGAGGGCACGGTGCCTCCTTCAGGCTGCGGGGGTGCGGTGTCGCGCCCCCATGATCCCTGATCCACTCCGACAACCGCCGCACCGTCTCGGCCGCCGGGCGCTCCAGACGCGGTACCGCGGCGAACGCCCGCCCCTCGGCGTCAGTCGGCCGCGTGGGCAGCCAGCCCCTGGAGGCCGGCCAGGATCAGGTCCAGCCCGAAGGTGTACTGGCCGACTCCGTCCGAGAGGACGGTGGCGAGCTCCGGCGCCAGATCGGTGACGGTGGGGTGCAGCGCCGGCGACAGCGAGGCCATCCGCACCCGCATCGTCTCGATCTGCCCCGGCATGCCACAGTCGCGCACCTCGCGCAGCGCCGAGCCGATGGTGTAGCGCAGCAGCGTGCCGGCGGCCCGCGCCGCCTCCTCGCGACCGAGGCCGGACTGCCGCAACAGCAGCAGGATGCGTTCCATGGTGACCGTCGCGGCGTCGGCGAAGTCGCCCTCGGCGTGCCCCTGCGCGAGCAGGTGGAGCACCGCCGGGCGTCCGATGAACAGCTCGTACATGGCCAGGCAGACCGCGCGCAGCTGTTCGTCCCAGTTTCCGGAGGTACTCGGGGGACGGTAGGCGGCGAGCACACGGTCGCGCGCGGCGCGGAAGATCTCGTCCTTGCCGCGGAAGTAGGTGTAGAGCGCCATGGTGCCGACGCCGAGATCCTCCGCGAGGGCGCGCATCGAGAAGGCGCCGGGGCCCTTGGCGTCGAGGAGGCCCAGAGCACGGTCGACGATGAGGTCCGCGCTGAGGGAGTTGCGCGGGGCGCGGCGACGGGGCGCTGGCTGGGACATGGGTTCCTGCTGGCAAGGGGAAACGGCGACGAATACGGCGACGGACGCGCCGTCTGCTTCGGAGGCTACAGGGGCGAGCTGAACAGAGATGCCGGGGCGGTGCTGCACGTTCCTACCGTACAGCGTACGGTAGGGCGTACGCTTTCGCTCGACCGTCCGGAGTCCGCCATGACCTCTCCCCGCACCGGGACGAGAGGGGGCCGCTGGCAGCTGGAACTGCTGCTCGTCGCCGCCCTCTACCTGGCCTACGACGGCAGCCGGCTGCTGGTCGACGGCGGCTTCGGGGCGGCCCTCGGACATGCGCGCGGGCTGGTGGATGTCGGGGGATGGTGGCACTCGGACCCGGGCAGGCGACTGAACGCCGCTCTCAGCAGTCATCAGTGGATCGGCATCCCGGCCGGTTTCAGCTACGCCACGCTGCACTACCTGGCCGCCCCCGCCGTGCTGGTCTGGCTCTGGAAGCGGCACCGGCAGGCGTACCGGCAGGCCAGGACCTGGCTGGCGATCAGCACGGTGCCGGCCCTGGTCGGCCTGCTCGTCCTCCCGACGATGCCGAGCCTGCACATCGGCTGGGCGCTGTGGTGCGGACTGATGATCTTCCGCTGCTCCCGCGACCGCACGGTGCGGGTCCTGGGCCTGCTGTATCCGCTGGTGATCACGCTGGTGGTGCTGGGCGGCGACAGCCACCGGCTGCTGGACTGCCTCGCCGGAACGCTGCTGCTCGCCGTCGGCGGGCTGCTGACCCGACCAGCCCTGCGGCTGACCGACCAGGTCCGGGACGCCCTCCAGCAACTGCGCACCCGCGCGAACGCGAAGTCCGGGTCGGGCTCCGCTCCGCGACCCGGTCCTGACTCAGCACGGCGTCCCGGTCCGGACTCCGCACCGCGTCCCGCCCCGGGCTCCGCTCCGCGACCCGCACCGGACTCCGCACCGCTGCACGCCGCCGCCATGGGCCAGGCAGCCGTGGCCCCGCAGCAGGCTCCCGCCCCGCGCGTGCCCGATGACGCCTCGGCCCTGGAACCGTGGCTCAGCTGCCACTGACCTGCCGCGCGCCCGCCTCACCCCGCCCGGCTCCTCCGTCACCGCCACGATTGTCGGTGCCGGATGCAAGACTGATCCGCACCATGAACGACATCGCGCCGACCCTCACCCCGCTGGAACGCCGGCTCGCCGGACTGCGCGGCACCGCGCCGCAGCGCAGCCTGGACGCCCGCGCGCTGGCCGCGCTCGCGGCGAACCCGGGCTGCGGTCGCCGAGCGGTGCTGGACGCCGCCGGGGTGGACAAGACCGCGCTGGCGACGCGGCTCGGCCACCCGGCGCCGCACGGCCAGTCACCGTTCGCGATCAGCCGCGGCCTCAGCTTCGAACGGCGGGTCAAGGCGGACGCCTGCACCGAACTGCTGGAGCTGCTCCGGCAGCGATTGCACCTGCCCGCACCGTACGGGCAGCCGGACGACGACTCCCCGATCGAGATCGCCGAGCTGGTCACCGACCGGAGCCTGCCCGCAGGGCGCGTCGCCCGCACCCGCGGGGCGCTGCTGCAGGCCTGGGGCCGCCCGGGAGTGTGGACGCTGCTCGACCACCCGCTGCTCCGGCTGGACGTGGCCGGCTCGACCGTGCACCTGGAACCGGACCTGATCGTGGTCCGTCCCGACGGGCGCTGGACGGTGGTGGAGATCAAGTCCTTCCCGATCCTGGACGGTTCCGCCGATCCGGCCCAGGTGGGCGCGGCGGCGCGGCAGGCGGCCGTCTACGCGCTGGCGCTGCGGGACACGGCGGCCGACCTCGCCGGAGTCCCGGTCAGCGGCGGCCCGTACGAGGAGCCGGAGGGCCTGGCCGGCGCTCCGGACACCGCCGCCGTCCTGGTCTGCCCCAAGGACTTCTCCAACCGTCCGACCGCCGCCGTCCTGGATGTTCGCAAGCCGATGGCGGTCACCCGTCGCCAGCTGGCACGCCTCACCCGCATCGAGCAGCTGCTCGACGTACTGCCCCCCGGCACGGACTTCGACCCGGCCCGGAGCGGGTCCGAACTGACGGCAGCGGTCGGCGCGATGCCGGCGGTCTACTCTCCGGACTGCCTGGCGGCCTGCGAACTCAGCTTCCACTGCCGCGAGGAGGCGCGCTGCGCCGGGTCGGTCGACGTCCTCGGCCGAGGTGTCCGCGGCGAACTCGGCAGCCTCGCCACCGTCTCCGCCGCCCTCCGCGCGGCCTACGGCAACGGCAACGACCTGGACATCGGCCCTGTCGCCCCGGCCGATCACTCCGGTGGCGCTTCTGCCCACGGCGACGGCATGGCCCACAACAACGGCAACGGCAACGGCACCAGCACCGGCACCGGCACCGGCACCGGCACCGCGCACGACGACGGCGACGCGGAGTCGATCGCCCGGCTCGCGCACGCCGCCGCGCTCCGCAGCGAAGCGCTGGCGCCGAGTTCGGGCGCCGCCCCGCACCCGCGCGCCGTCGGCGACTTCCCCGCGCACACCGCCAACCCCGCCCCCGTTCGGACGCTCGCTCGCACGGGGGACGACGCATGAGCCTGCTGACGACACTCGCCCGGCTGCAGGCCGTACGCAGCGGTCACGCCGAACCCCTCGCCACCGTCCGCCACCGGCATCTCGTCGCACGGCCGATGGTCGTGGTGCCGCTGGCCGCCGCAGGCGAGGCCGGGGCCCCGCTGGCCGTGATGCTCGGACAGGACCGCGACCGCCCCCTGCTGCTGACCGTTCCCCAGCCGCTCGACCGCGACCGGCGCTCCGTCTTTCTCGCTGACCTGGCCGCCGCCCTCCTCCCCTATCTCGAACAGCCCGGCGAGGACGTCGAGTTGATCTCCAAGGAGGTCAAGGATCCGGAGACCGGCGAGAAGACCGAAGTGGTCCGCGAGTTGTGCACGGACGCTCCGCAACTGCTGCTGCCGGGCACCGGTGGGATCGAGTTCCTCGGCCTGCTCGGCCGGGCCACCCGCTTCCGCCGGACCGCTGAGGACCCGGACCCCGGCCCGTACCCCGCGCCCGCCCGCGTTCCGCTGCTCGGTCGCTGGCTGACCCACCTGCGGGAACGCGCCCAGGTCCCCGGGTCCTCGATGCTGCTCGCGATGACGGACCTGCTGTCGCGGCACTGGGCCACCGGCCAGAGCGCCCTGGAGGACCAGCACCTGGGGGCGCTGCTCGCCTGGATCTCCCCTCCGGACGGCCTGTCCGGCGCGCAGGCCGCGCTCCACGCCGAGACCGCGCGGGACGAACGCGGCCAGCTGCTCTGTCCGCCTGCGGGCCCGGCCACCGATCCCCGCTTCGACAGCGTCCTGCTCGTGCCCGCAACCGCCCGCTACGACGCAGCCCGCCAGCTCACAGCGCCCACCGCCGCCACCGGCACCACCCCGATCGGCACCACCCCCACCGCCACCACACTCACCGGCACCACCCCCACCGGCACCTCCGACACCGGAATGCCCGCCCCTGACAGGTCCGGCACCCCCACCTCCGGCACCGACCGCGCTCACGACACCGTCCGGGCGCGCGAGCAGGACATCGCCGACCTGCTCGACTCCGTCCTCCGTCCGACCTGGGACCGCATGTGGCAGGGCGTCGACCTGCTCCGCACACTGCACCCGGCCGCCCATCTGCCCGAGCGCTGGGAGGGCGACCGCTGGTCCTACACCTCCCACCGCGACCGCCTCGCGGCCGGAGAGCCGCCGCAGCCGGTGCGCGACGACGCGGTCACCGCCGCCCGCAAGCTGGCGCAGCGCGAGCGCGAGCAGGCCAAGCTCGACATCCACGAGGCACTGGACGATCCGCTCGCCATGGCCGAGCACCGGCTCGCAGGTGAGGCCCTGGCCGGCACGGTGCTCTCGGTCGAGCCCGCGTACGACACTTCCGGGCGCAGTCCCAAGCCGCGCCCGCTGCTCACCGTCCGCACCGCCGACCGGCTGCACGCCGAGCCCGGTCGGGAGCTGCACCGGGCCGGCGGCCCCTCCACGCAGCGGGCCGAACTGGTCGCCGCCGATCCCGAGCAGGGCACGGTCACCCTCCGGCTGGTCAGCGGGATGGGGCGGAAGAAGGAGCCGGAGCCGGGCAGCGTCCCCGAACCTGGCGAACGGGTCTGCTTCACCCTGTTCGAGTTGACCGCACGTCAGTCAGCTCCGCTGCCCGAGCCGGAGGAGACTCCGTGGACCCACGGCGGTCCGCCGACGCCCCGCGCGGAGCAGTTGCCCTCCGAGCAGTTGCCCGCCGGGCAGGTGCCCACGGAGCGGCTGCCCGTCGCCGCCACGCCACCCACCCCGGAAGGGCCCTGACCGTGCCCCCGCTCTCCCCCGCGCCCATCGGGCCCGGCGGCCCCGGCCCCGAGGCGGACCGCGTCGTCGCCGCCATCCTCGACGCGACCCTGCACGGCGCCGAGCGCGGCACCGTCGTGGACTCCCCGCCGGGCGCGGGCAAATCGACGCTGGTGGTGAAGGCCGCCCGCGAGCTGGTCGGCTCCGGAGAGAAGCTGATGATCGTGGCGCAGACCAATAGCCAGGTGGACGACCTGGTCGACCGGCTCGCCACCGCGGACCCCGCGCTCACCGTGGGCCGGCTGCACGGCAGCGACGCCGTACCCGCACCAGAGGCGCTGCGGCATCCGGCGGTCACCGCCTCCACCAAGCCCGCCGACCTGCTCGACTGCTCGGTGGTGGTGTCCACGGCGGCCAAGTGGCAGTGGGTGAAGGGGGTCGATCCGTGGCGGCATGCCATCGTCGACGAGGCGTACCAGATGCGCTCGGACGCCCTGCTCGCCGTCGCCCGCCTGTTCGAGCGCGCCCTGTTCGTGGGTGATCCCGGGCAGCTCGACCCCTTCACCGTGGTCGGCACCGAGCAGTGGTCGGGTCTGAGCTACGACCCGTCCAGCAGCGCGGTGGTCACCCTGCTCGCGCACAACCCGCGCATCGTGCCGCACCGCCTGCCGGTGTCCTGGCGACTGCCCGCCTCCGCCGCCCCGCTGATCTCCGCCGCCTTCTACCCCTACGCGCCGTTTCGCTCCGGTACCGGACCGGATGACCGGCTGCTCGGCTTCGCCCAGGCCGGGCGGCGCGACGCCACCGACACCGTGATCGACGTCGCGGCCGAGACCGGCTGGGGGCTGCTGGAACTACCGCCCCGGCACACGGTGCGGACCGATCCGGAGGCGGTACGGGCGGTGGCCCAGGTGGTCCTGCGGCTGCTGGAGCGCGGCGGTACCAGCACCTCGGAGCGCGGCAGCACCCCGCTGACCGGCGACCGCATCGCCGTCGGCACCGCCCACCGCGACCAGGCCGCCGCCGTACGCGCCGCGCTCACCACGCTGGGCGTGCCGGCCAGCGGTGCGGCCGGCGTCACCGTGGACACCGCGAACCGGCTGCAGGGCCGCGAGTACGACGTCACCGTCGTGCTGCACCCGCTTTCCGGGCGACCGGACGCGACGGCGTTCCACCTGGAGACGGGACGGCTCTGCGTCCTCGCCTCCCGGCACCGGCACGCCTGCATCGTCGTCGCCCGCACGGGGATCGCCGAGTTGCTGGACGAGCACCCCTCGACCGAGCCGGTACGGCTCGGCGTCAGCGTCAAGTTCCCCGACGGCTGGGAGGCCAACCACGCGGTGCTCGCCCACCTGAACGAGCACCGGGTTCGCGCCTGACTGCCCCCGCCTGCAGGAATACGACGGCCGGAGACCCTGTTCCGACTGGGCCTGTTCCGTATGGGGCCAGCTGGCCCGACAATGGAACGCGGCCCAACCCATCACCCCTCGAACGCAGGGAACCAGCACACGGAGGTGCAGACATGTCCGACTCCCCCGCCGAGCGTTCGCCGCAGCGCAGGCTCCGGCCCGTCCCGCTGCGATTCGAGCCCGGCCAGACGGAGCCGGAGGAGGAGCACTTCTTCGACCTGGAGTCCATCGACGACCCCCGCGAGCTGCTGAACCGTTCCACGGAGCTGGCCCTGGCCTTCCGCGCCGCGAGCGAGCGCGCGACCGACTTCCAGGCCCTCGCGGCAGCGCAGCTGGCCGACACCCGGCGCTTCGACAGCCTCAGCTTCGAGGAGATCGCCGCCCGCGCGGACTGGACCCCCGATTACGCGGCGAAGATGGTCGAGTACGGACGAGGCCTGCAGCGGCAACGCCCCCACAGCTGAACCCCGCCGGGGGCACCACCGGCGGGCGTCGGCATCAGCGCCGACACCGCCACGGATCGCAGTGCCCCAGGAGCCTCAGCGCCGGCAGGCGCCGCACCGGCACCTCGCGCACCATCCCTCTCTGGCATATGCCGGGGAGGATACGCCGCGCCCGCCCGGCCTGTCCGGCGTTCCGCGCTTCCCGTCACCGCCGGCGGCGCACCCCGGTAGCTCTAGGGGGGTGGATATGTGGACGCATCAGTCGATCGAATACGTGACCGTCGCCGGCGAGGCCTGGCTGGCCTCCGCGAGCGAGTACCCGCGCAGCATGCGTGCGCTGTGGGAGTCCCGTCCGTGGGCCCCCACCGTGCTGCCCTGCGGGCGCACCTTCGACGTGGTGAACCTGCCCGGCCTCTTCGGCAGACGGGTCCTGGACGAGCTGTGGGCCACCGGCCCCGGCTGCGGCCCGGTCGCCACCCACCGGGGCCGGATCCTGCTCTTCGCCCAGGTCGGCGCAGCCCAGCAGTTACGGACCCTGCTGGTCTGGGAGGAGTGGGCCCGGTCCGTCCCGCCACTGCTCTGCCACAGCGCGGGCGACGCGATCACCGTCCCCCCGGTCCAGCGCGCCGTGGACGCCCCCGAAGGCCCCAACCGCTGGATCGTCGCCCCCGACACCCGCGAGCCCTGGCTCCCCGGCGCCTCCGTCCTGCTCTGGGCCTGCGTCCGCGCCGCCCGCACCACCACACGCCAGCCCAGCCCCGCGCCCCTCCGTGCACCACTCACCCCCGCCCCGGTCACCCCGTACCCGCTCCAGCTCGTCGACGCCGGCCCGCCCCCGTCCTGACCTGGCCACCCCCGCCCGACCGCGACGGAACCGATTCGGCAACCAGGCCTCCGGTCATGTAATGTCTCCTTCGTCAGCACGCGCCGCTAGCTCAGTTGGTTAGAGCAGCTGACTCTTAATCAGCGGGTCCGGGGTTCGAGTCCCTGGCGGCGCACAGCAGATAGTTGGTACGACCTGGGCCTTCTCCCTTCGGGGAGGAGGCCCAGGTCGTTTTTTCAGCTGCTGGTGGGAGCCCAGGTGGGAGCGCCGGTACAAACCCGGTACATGCGAAATCAGCTGGTCGTCAAAAGGCCCGGATAGTACAACTCGTGGTGGGAGCGAGCAGGCCCAGCTCGCGTCGGCGAACGGGGCCCGGGACGCTGCCACGGCGCTCCGATCCTCAGGCCGTGACCATGTCTCCATCGACATGGTCGTCGTCCCAGCCCTCCCGCTTCCCTTCCTCTCTTCCTCCTGTTTAGTCGGCGTTGTCGAAGATGGCTTCGGCGACGGCGTTGCGCGTGCCGAGAACCTCGTCCGCGCAGGTCATCCTGGCTTCCGTAGTCTCCGACCGCCACAGCATGATGATCACCTGTGATCCTGCTTCTGGCCTACCTGACCGTCACCGTCACCAACGCCTTCGCCGTCCTGCACATTTGCGCTGGCACCGCAACCAGATGAAAGAGCGCCACGCGAACGCCTTCCGCCCCAAAGCCTCCGCCGACACCCGCGGCCCGCTCCATCCGCGCCCTGATCCTCCGTCTGGTCCGCGAGATTCCGAAGTGGTGCTACTGAGGTTGAACTCGTGATGTCGGTCAGTGGCAGGGCCGATCGTTCAGGCTCGGCAGTTGTCTGGGGTCCGGCAGTACAACCGCAGGTAGGACCGTTACTCGTCGTTGAGGCACATCAGCTACAGACCGGAGTGCGGGGGCAGGGATCCGGTTAGTCGAAGTGGAGTCGGCGTGCCCATTCGCTGCTCCAGCCGCCGCGCCAGACGGCCAGTCCCGCATAGGTGAAGATGCAGCCGATGCCGACGCCCCACTCGTCGCCCTCCTCGTAGCGGATGACGGGGTCCTCGAAGGCGGCGTCGGTCAAGCCGCCGCCCTGCGGATATCTCACCCCAACAGGACTACCGAAGCCGCCTGCATGGTGTCCGGCGAACGGCCCGACATCACCCGATCAAGTTCAGTACGCCCGAACCTATTCGCCCAATGGGCAAAGAGCGTAGAATCACTTCAAGGACGCGGTCGGAGAATCATCCCCCCACTCACGAGTTTCAATTCTCCGCGCATAGCCCGCTCCAAGGCCATTGGGCCAATCCGAAAACGCGATTCTGACACCACGGAGTCTTCATTAGAAGATCCCTTTTTCAGGCGCTCCAGTTCGTTTCTGGTCAACTTCATCAGGATATCCCAGATTCCCTTGATGAACTCGCTCATTTCAGGACTCTGACCATTTCCGATAGTCGCAGCCCATCGACCAGAGTTAAGAGATCCAGAAGGAATCTCGCAACTGCGCAGCCACTGCACCACAGGGCCGATCTGAGGCCCCATGATAATTCCGTTGGGGCGTGTATCTACCGGAAGAACGGGGTGAATCTCAGGATTCCAGATGGCCAGCGAACTCCCACTCGAATTTATCGAGCCCACAATGGGCGGAACGCTCTCGGCCTCCCAGGGACGGCTGTCAAGGAACTTGACCGCCGGATAGCGCTCCATGATCGCATCAGCCACAGCCCGCTCGTCCTGAGGCAACAGCAACAACGCTACCTGCCTTACTTCACTTGGCAAGGGGTCCTCCTCTGTTCTCTGAACCTCGCCCCAGTCTCTCAGATCCCCACGTCGCGCCACCGCGACCGGCCCGGCGTGCCCCCGAATCACGACACGGGCCGCCAGCAACATCATCAGCTGCTGGCGGCCCACCTGACCTGTCACCCCGGCTTAGGAATCATAAGGACTGGCCCGCCACCCCACATATTGATATCAATTGCATTCGCCAGCTCGCGCGAATCAGCCGTAACGCCATCCGAAAGCGTATCTACGGTGTTCACGAAAAATGGCGACCCATCGGGAAGAATGAAAGATAGATCAGGTCGCCGCGGCTCCCCATTTGGCCCAAATATTGTCTGCTCGGGCAATGGCGCACCTGTCGCACGGTCCGTCCCGCCAGCAACGTGGACCCAATCCGGGTTGGCATCCAAGAGCTCATCCCGAACCTCGTCAATGTGGATCTGGGTCGAGAGTTTCCCACGCGCCCCATACGGATTCCGAGGAATCCGAGGGGCAGCACCGTTAGCGCAGTCGCATTTCGTTGAGTGCGTGGCCACGCTGCCATTGCAGTTGTGGACCAAGATCGGCGTGGTCCCAGCGAGTACATAGTACGTGTGGGTGGTGGCGACGGTGAGGTCGTTGGTCTGGTAGGCGTGGTGGAAGGCACGGACAGCGAGAACGGAGGTCGCGGTGCCGTCCGACGTTTCGACAGCCATGCCGGGGCGGAGGTTGCCAGCGTCGATCCAGGCGTGGTAACTGACGACCCAGAACGGATGGGTAACCGTAGCGGTGAGGTGAGCGGAGCCGTTCTTCGCAGCGATGGTGAGATCGGCGAAGTCCTGGTCTTCGGGGGTGGTGATCAGTCGGGTGACTTCGCGGGCCGTGGTCTTGCCGGTGAGTGGGTCGGTTGCTAGGACCTTGTCGCCCGGCTTGATGTCTTTGATCTTCTTGACGGTGCCGTCTGCCATGAGGACTTCGGTGTCGGGAAGGAAGCTGTGGCAGCCAGTTCCTGCGGAGTCGTCCTTTGCTGGCTCGGTTCCGCTTGTGCCCTTGGCTGGCTCGCCAGGCGCTGCGGAATTACTCGTTGCAGTCTTCGCTGCCTTCACAGGGTCAGGCGTAGCGGGTTGAGTCGGGGTGCTGTCGTCTAGGTGCGACCCGGTGCCCCATGTCCCGTCTGAAGCACCAGTGCTGGCACTGTCCACTGCCGCAGTTGCGGCTGCCTTATCGGCTGACGCCAACTCTGCGGCACTATCGCTATGGAAGGCTTCGTGATCCCCGCCGACGTCCGTGGGGAGACTGCCACAGTCCCCTTCAAACAGGGCGCAGAGTCCGCCGACAGCGCCTGCGGCGACCTCCAAGCAGGCTGCGGGTATGAACCCAAACGTCGCCTCCTCGCATTCCCATCCCAGGGAGGCTCCCGCAGATCCCGCAATGATCACCACGCCTGCTTCTTGAACACCAGTCACCCAGCCCGGCGTCGTGTCGCCGGATGTGCCCGGGGTGTTGCCGCCCACGATTGTGGTGTTACCGCTGGATGTGGTGGTCGGTGCCGGGTTGGGCTTGGGACCCGGTTTTGTGGTGGAGGTGGTGGGTGTTCGTCCTGGTCCGCTCTGGCAAGGGCCGGTGGGGCCGTCGGCGCATTCCAGGGCCAGTCCGGTGGGGTCGCTACCGCTGCTCGGGCTGTCGCCGGCGTAGGTGTAGCCGCCCATCTGGTTGGGGTCGCCGGCTTCGAAGAGGGGGTCGGGGGTGAGGAAGCGGCCTTGGGTGGGGTCGTAATTGCGGGCACCGAGGAGGTCCAGGCCGGTGGTGGGGTCCTGGGGTTGGCCGAGGAACCCGCGGTTCTCGCTCTTGTCGCCCCAGGTGGACGGCACGGGGCCGCGGGGGTTGCCATAGGGGTCGTAGTAGCGGCGGGTGACGGCGTCGGTGGCGGCGTTGATCAGGGTCGTGGCGGTGCCCTGGGTGTTGCCGATCTGGTAGTTGATCGTGCCGGACTGATCGCGGGTGATGGTGGTGCCGTCAGGGCCCGCATAATTGCGCAGCGCGTTGACGGCGGTGTTGCCGTTGCCGGTGTACTGGGTGATCTGCTCGGCGCCGCCGAACAGATAGAGGACCTTGATCGTGGGTCCGGTCTGTTCGAGCAGGTTCCCGGAGGCGTCGTAGAGGTAGCTGGTGCTGCCGGCGGGTGTGGTGACGCTGTGGGTGCGGCCTTCGGCGTCGTAGGTCAGGGTCTGGCTGGTGCCGGACAGGGACGCGGTGCCGGTGGCGGTGCGGCTGGTGGTGTTTCCGGCGTTGGTCTTGCCATCGGCTTCGAGGTAGCCGGGGGTCAGCGTGCCGGTGCCGGTGGTGGGGTTGCTGGTGGTGGTGGGGCCTGCCTGGTTGGGCTGGCTGGCGGAGGTGGTGCCGTCGGTGCCGTTGTAGCTGGTGGTCTGGGTGGTGTTGTTGAGGGCGTTGCCGGTGGGGTCGTGGTTGACCATGCCGGTGCGGTCGCCGAGCAGGTCGTAGGTGTAGCTCTCCCAGTAGGCGGCCGGTCCCCCGACGGTGCTGGTGGTGATGGGGGCGGTGGCGGTGGTCTGCGGCGTGGTGGTGTTGCAGCCGCCGACCTCGCCCACTGTGGTGCTGGTGGGGTTGGTGATGCCCGCGGTGTCGGACCAGGCCTGGCTCAGCCGCTGGAAGGCGTCATAGCTAAAGCACTGGGTGTCGTGGACGGTGGCGCCGTTCTGGGCGTCGTCGACGGCGGTCAGCGCGCCAACTTGGTTGTAGCGGTAGCTGGTGGCGTCGGTGACGGTGTTGGGCACCTGCAGGCTGGCCGTGGTCTGGTCGAGCCGACCGGTGGTGTCGTCGTAGGTGGCGGAGGTGGTGAGTTCCTGACCGTAGGTGCCGTAGGTGGCACCAGTGGTCCTGCCGAACCCGTCATGGGAAGCAAGGTCGAGGTAGGCCGCGCCGGTGGAGGATCCCATCCCGGTGAGGGAGCCCTGCATGCTGTAGGAGTAGGTGACGGTTTCGGCGGGCAGTCCTGCGTCGGCGTTGTACTGCAGGAAGTTCAGCTGCCCGGTGGTGGCGCTGTAGGTGGGGGTGACCGAGTAGGTCGTGGTCCCCGTGGGGGCGGTGGTGTTGGGCGCCTGCGGGAAGCCGTCGGCCGAGGGAATCGACAGAGACTCGCCAGTGGGCTGGTAGGAGGCGTTGTAGCCGGTCACAGCTTGGGTGTAGGCGCTGCCACCGGTGCCGTTGCCGCCCACGTAGCGGGTCGAAGAGGTGGGGTAGCCCTTCTTGAGGGTGTCGTACGTGGTACCGCTGAGCTGGTTGGACGGCGACGGCGTGGCACTCCACGCCCCGCTGTACTCGCCGACCATGCGGTTGTCCCAGTCGTACTGGTAGGACAGGGTCTGCCCCCGCGAGTCGGTGGTCTGCTGCAGGTTGCCCTGATTGTCGTAGGGGCCGAAGGTGGAGGTGCCGGTGTTGGGGTCGCTCTGGCTGGTCTTCTGCCCGAGCATGTCGTAGGCGTAGGACCAGGTGTTCCCGGCGGTGTCCTGCACCGTGGCGACCTGCCCGGCCGGGGTGTAGGTGTAGCGGGTGGTCGAGTCGGCCTCGGGGGCCTGGCCCGCGGTGTTGCTCGACCACACGGTGGTGCCTGACGGATCGGCGACCACCAGGTTGGCGTCGTTCTGCAGCTTCAGGCTGCCGCCGGCCGCAGTAGTGCCGGCGGACCACAGGGTCTTGGTGCGCCCGGCATCGTAGACCACGAAGTTGCCGTCGGCCTGGTAGATCGCCCATGCGCCAGTGTTGCCGCTGGTGTTGCTGGACCACAGTGCCTTGCCCGTGGCGAGGGAGGACAGCACCAGGTTGCCGTCGGACTGCATAGCCAGGCGGGTGCTGGCGGAGGTCAGTGACGTCCCCGACGCGATGATCTGACCCGCGCTCAGCGACACCGTGGCGGCGTTGTTCTTCACCACGGTGGAGTTGGTCTCACCGAGCGCGTTGCTGAAGGTGGAAGTGGACGGGCCGCCGGCCGGAGAGGTGGCGTCGGTCTCGTCCGCTCCTGGGTAGCTGCTGGTGGACTGCCACTGGTAGATGCCGTTGTGGTACAGCTGGCTGTTGGTGGTGCGGCCCAGACCGTCGTCCTGGCTCACGGTCTCGGCGGGCACTGAGTTCTCCGGGAGCACGCTCAGCGTGGTGCCCGGGCCGGTCGACTGGTCCCAGTAGGGGGCGTAGGAGCGTACGGCCCAGCCGTGGGAGTCGTAGAAGGTGTCCGACACCAGACGGTCCGCGGTGGTGGAGCCGACGTCGCTGCCGCTGTTGGACTGGGTCTCGCGCTGCTGCAGCATTCCGTCGTACAGGGTGACCGAGCTACTGTAGCTGCCGTCCTCGCGCAGAGTCTGTGTGGTGACCGCGCTGGGACCACCTGGGGTGGTGACCGTGCCGTTGAGCCCCGGCTTGGCGCCCGGGTTGATGGCGTACGAGAAGAGCAGGTCCGCGGACTGGCTCTGCGACTTGTAACGTCCCGGCAGCCACACCGCGGTGCGCCGGCCCAGTGCGTCGTAGGTGATGTCGGTTTCGGCGTTGTTGGCGTCGATGTTGCGCGTCGCCAGGCCGCGGAGCGGGTCCATATAGCTGCGGGTGACCCAGCCCTGCGGGTTGGTCGACCTGATCAGTGTGGGCAGTTCGCCCACCCCGCTGGTGAACGCGGTGGTGGTGGCGCGGCCGTTGACGTCCAGGGTCTTGGTGATGCGACCGTAGGCGTCGTAGGTCATCGCCGACTCGGTGGTCGGGTTGGGCTGGCTGCCGGTGTACGAGGTGATCTTCTGGGTCGCGGTCACATCCGCGTGCGCGCCCAGCGATCCCAGTGTGCCGGGGTTGGTGATCGTGCCGTCCCCGTCGTAGAACATCCGAGCGTCCGACAGTGCGGGGTGCGTGGCGTCGGGAACCGTCGAGCACGGACCCGCCACCGAGCGGGTCTCGTCGGGGAAGGCGAGCAGCATCGGGTTGGATGCGGAAGCGGCGTAGCTGGTGGTGCTGCAGCGTTCGGTGGAGGCGTCGTTGGCGTCGGCGAAGGTGTCGACGCTTGTCGGGCGGCCCTGGGTGTCGTAGTTGGTGGCGGTGGTGGCCTTGCGCCAGGTTCCGTTGGCCAGCTGCGAGTAGTTGCTGCCGCTGCTGGACTGGACGCGCAGTGCGGTCAGGTCCGGCAGGGTGGACACGCCGCCTGAGGGGGCTGGGGACTGGGAGGTCCAGGCGGTGCGTGGGTGGGTGGTGGTGGTGCTGAAGGCGACCGGTCCGCTCACCGAGGTGGCGACGATGCTGCCGCCGGCCTGGGTGTAGGTGTCGGCCTGCAGGGGCATGCCGGTCAGCGGGTTGCTGTCGGTCAGGGTCTGCACGACGTTGCCGCCGGCCGTGGCCTGGGCGGTGACCGAGCGACGGGTGCCGTCGGCCTTGTAGTCGCCATCCATGCCCTGCAGGTAGGTGGTGGTGCTCTGGGTCAGTACTTCCTTGGAGTTGGGATCGCCGGTGGTGACGGTGACGGTATGGAAGCCGTGGAACTGGTCCCAGGTGCGGTACTGGTCATCCGTCAGGTCCGAGTCGTCGCGGTGCCAGGCGGGTCCGGTGTAGCCGTAGGTGGAGACCTGTGTCTCCGAACCCGCAACCAGGTCGGCCACTGCCACGGAGTGCACGGTGGACTTGTTGAAGTACTCCAGTGTCGGCGTGGGGGCGCCTGGGTTGGACCAATACACCGGGTAACACAGTGACGTGTTGCTGTCCGGGGCCGTGGGGGTGTTCGGAGCTGCGCACGAGGGCTGGTTGTAGGTGACCGCGATGGACTCGCCGGTCTCAGTCTGGATCGTGGCGATCCGCGGGCGGTACAGCGGCACCTGCGAGGAGGTGCCTCCGGTCATGTCGTCGTTGGCGCGGTTGTCGATCTCGGTGCCGGTGAAAGTGACCTGGTTCAGCGACGCGGACGCGGTGGCCCCGGCGGTGGTGTCCTGGCCGGTGTGGGTGACCGACTGCAGCCACAGCACGGCCTGCAGCGAGGCGGCGTCCTTGGGGTCGACGGTGGTGCCGGTAACCGGGTCATTGCCGCCGGTGGCGGAGTACACCTGCCCCAGCTGGTAGCTGTCCACCGTTTTGGCCACCCCGCCGACGCGGACCTGGGTGGTGATCGAGTCCAGCCGTGCCTCGGACCAGAACGTGGGTGAGGTGGTGTAGCAGGTGCCCGTCTGCGGCCCGGATATGCCGATGGTGGTGTTGGTGCCGTCGCCCTGGTTGCAGTTGAGGTCGTAGGGGATGTCGGGCCAGTTGGGAGCGGTAGTCGCGTTCAGATTCGCGTAGGTGCACTGCGCGGCTGGGAACGTGGCGGTGGCGTTGCACCTTGGCGCGGTGGCGAAGTCGACCTCGGCAGCCGGGTTCTTGCCTGCGGCTTCGTCGGCGAGCTGGTAGCCGTAGGAGATCTTGGTGAGGTAGCCGCCGCGCGTGTAGGCGGCCATGGTGCCGGTGGAGTTGCTGGCCTGGCCGGCGCCCATGTTGTAGTAGCCGGTCTCGGCGGTGTAGTCCAGGCGCTGCAGGTTGCTGTGCAGGTCGACGGTGAAGTCGAGGTTGAACTTGTAGCCCATCAGCGCGTGCGAGCCGGTCCCCGTGCTGGAGTTGTAACAGGGGTCACCGGAGTTGGGGCAGTACACCGGGACGCCCCAGGCCGAGTTGGTCGCCGCGTCCGTGTTGGCGCCGACGCCGCCGGAGGCCGCGGGAGCGTGGCCCAGCCCGAAGTACGCGACCTCGCCACCGATGGTCGTGATCTTGAAGTAGGCGCCGTTGGCCAGGCCATTGGCCGCACCGGAGAACTCCTGGACCAGCGTGCCGTCATCGTTCTGCAGCTTGAACGCCTGGATCTCGTTCGCCACCCCCGACTGCACGCCGATGGGTACCAGCACACCGTCGTGACCGTCGAAGGACATGGTGCCGTTGAAGCCGCCCCAGCACTCATCGCCGGACTTCTTCAGTGCGTCCACGCCGTCGGTGGCGCACGGGCGGAAGGACTGCTCGATGAATCCGGGCGAGTACGACCACCCGTCCCCGATCCACGACGCCTGCGCGTTGCGTGCCGAGGTCTCCCCGTCCTCCGACTGCGAGTCGTACGACAGCGCCACCGCCGGGGCGGCCCCGCCCAGAGACGGCGGAACCTCGATCGGGTAGCTGTAGGTGAAGGCACCCGTACCCGACTCCGACCAGGTACCTGCGCTGGTGCCGATGTTGGACGCGGTGTAGGAACCCTGCGAACCCGAGGTGCCCGAGATCGCCCCGAGCGCCATCACCGGAGCCCCTTGTGCTGCGGCCGCACCCGCGACCTGGCTGCGCGCCTGCGCACCAGGGCGAGGTGCGGTGGCGCCGGGAAGCGTGACGGTGGCGGTCAACTGCTGGGCGCCGAGGTTGTTCGCTGACGCCAGCGGCTGCGGGGTTCGGCATGCGGCCACCTGGGGTGTGGTCAGCACACAGGCGGGATAGGCCACCAGGTACAGGCGCGAGGCAAAGCCACCGCCGTAGGCCTTGGCGATCGACGCGTAGTCGACGGCGACCTTCACCTGACCACTCGAAGCCGAGCCATCAGCGCGCGAGACGCCCAGCAAGAGGCCGTTGATGCCGGCGTTGAGGGTCTGGGTGTGCGAGAGCACCTGTACCTGGACCTTTGCCGGCATCGCCGTTCCCGGCGCGGCAGCAGCCAGCGACCGTGCTTTCCCGCCGACGGCGCCCGCAGCAACCGGGGCGATGGACACCGGGGAGGAACCGGCACGCACCGGACCCGTCACCGCCATGAGCGGCGGAGCAGCAGTCGGTGACGCCCCGGCAGGAGCAGTCGGCGTCCCATTAGCTGTGCCAGCTGCGTGGGGTGCGCGCGTGGAGGGCGGGGTGGCTGCTCCGCTCGCGGCAGGTGACGTGGCCGTGCCGCCAGGCGCGGAAGCGGCAGGTGTGGCCTGGGTGAGCGTAACGGTGCTGGTGGAGGCGGCCGGCCAGGCGGCGGCTTGCGGGATGTAGTTCTCCACCGGGACGTAGCCCTTGGGGTGGACGGTCTGGCCCTTGGCGTTGAAGGCGACGCCGGTCAGGCTCTGCTGCTGCGCGAGGGGGACCTTGGACCACAGTTGCTGTGTGTTGTGGAACGGGCCGACCGTGGTCGCCGCGGCCATGGGCACGATCAGTGCCATGGTGCCCACGGTGGCGGTGGTCACGGTCAGTCCGCGTCTCCATATCCGGTTCCGTGCGGTCCCGAACCAGCGCCTGCGCCCACCCATGATCGAACTCCCCTGATCTCCGCATACACCGAACAAGCCCCTACGAGGGGGCGTCACATCCCAGGCACAGCGCGTCCATGACGTGGACTCAGGCACGCTATTGATCCGTACCCGATCCGCGCAATAGCCTGCATCGGCGTACTGGCCTGCGCTTTCGGTAACGATCTAGGGGCAAAGGCACCTGTAGTGGACATGCCCGAACGGGTCCAGGTGCAGACGAATACGGACACAAGCCCCACGCCCCCCGACATGTCCCCCACATGATTTCGACACCAGAGTCACACATATCTCTTACCTATCGTGAGGTCTCGTTGAGAACCCCAAGTCCCCTGCGCCGCACTCGCGGCGTCCCACGGCGCATAGGCACGGTCGCCGCCCTGACCGCGCTCGTGCTCGGTGGCAGCGCCCTGCCCGCACTGGCCGACCCCATCCCGGCCGACGGACCTGTCATCGACGCCACCCCGGTTGCCGGACCGGACGGCCCTGCACCCACCAAGGGCTCCCCGACCCAACTGGCCCTGATCAAGGCGAAGGCCACGGGCACCAGTGTGCCGGTCCCCTCGCTGACCACCTCCACGTCGACCACTGTGGCCAACCCGGACGGCTCACTGTCCTCGCACACCGACCTGAAACCGGTGCGGCTCAACCGCGCGGGGACCTGGGTCCCTCTGGACGCAACCTTGGCTGTGCAGTCCGACGGCACCCTGGCCCCAGCCGCGACCACCAATCCGATCACGCTGTCCGGCGGCGGCACCGGCACCTTCGCCTCACTGACCGACCCAGCCGGTCACACCCTGGCCCTGACCCTGCCCTTCTCCCTGCCCACGCCCACCATCAGCGGCAACACCGCCCAATACGGATCGGTCCTGCCCGGAGTGGACCTGGTCGCCAAAGTCGATCCCCAGGGCGGTTTCAGCGAGGTCCTGGTCGTCCACTCCGCCCAGGCGGCAACCAACCCTGACCTGCAAAAGCTCGTGATCTCCACCCAGAGCGTCGGACTGACGCTCCACCAGGACGCTTCCGGGCTGACCGCGACCGCCCCCGACGGCTCGATCTCCTACACCGGCCCGGTCCCCCTGATGTGGGACTCCACCACCCCCGCCCCGGCCACCGCCCCGGCACCATCGACCACCGCCCCTCCCACCACCGCGGCTTCCGCAGGCACCGCGAGCAGGCTGAACTCCAAGCTCGCCACCACGTCCGCATCGGACTCAGCCTCTGCCACGCCCACGCCCACGGCAAGCGCCAGTGCCGCCTCGGACCCGGCGGGTGTCCCCGTCAACTCCTCCACCGACGCGCCCGGCAGCGCCGCGCAGGTCGCCCCGATCGCCGTGGCCACCTCCAGCAACGCGGTCACGCTGACACCCGACCAGAGCCTGCTCACCTCCGCCACCACCCAGTGGCCCGTCTACGTCGACCCGCCCCTGACGACGTTCCCCTCCGGCAACTACACCCAGACCTACTCCACCGGATCCTGCTCCACCTACCCGCAGTGGAACACCGGCCAGCCCTACGGCGGTGAGGGCGTGGGCTACATGCACTGGGACAGTACCTGCGGCTGGAGCAACGAACGCTCCTACTTCACGCTGAACACCAGCTCCCTGGCCTCCAGCATGGTGATCTTGGCTGCAAAGGTCCACTTCGACGAGCCCATGGCCGCCGCCTGCAACAGCACCGTCACCGAGTACTTCCAGACCACCGGCGCCATCACCCCGAGCACGGTAGCCAGCAACGCCCCCGCTGCGTCCTCGGGCTACGCCGCCCACAGCGCCCCCGCCACCAGCGGCGGAGGATCCAACTGCGCGGGCGGCAACGGCCTGGCCGTCGACGTGAAGGCGGACGTCCAGCAACTCGCCGGGAAGACCAGTTCCTGGACCTTCCGCCTGGTCGGCAACGAAACCCAGTCGACCAGCAACAACGACTTCGCCCGCTTCTCCTCCGCACCGACGATGGATGTCACCTACGACATCGCCCCCTATATCTACGGCAACCCCACCACCAACCCCAACAACTCCGCGAACCCCTACAACTGCGGCAACAACGGCGTCGAATGGCTCGGAGCCACCTCCGTCAGCGGCGGATCCAGCAACATCTACCTGCAGGCCAACGTACGCTCCAGCGTCAGCGGCACCAACGTACGCGGCGACTTCGACGTCTGGGACACCAACGCCAAGGACAGCGCAGGCCAACCGCTGGACATGGGGCACCCGACCTCCTCCTGGTTGGGCTCCGGTAACAACGCCAGCGTGAGGGTCGGCTTCCAGGTCCAGGACGGCCACTGGTACGGCTGGGGCGTCCAGGCGGATGACAACGTCCTCAAGTCGCCCTGGACCACCCTGTGCCACTTCGCCATCGACACCACGCAACCCACCAGCCCCACCATCGCCCCCAATCCGACCTTCCCCCCACTGGGAAGCCCCGCAGGCACCACACCAGCCGGGCCGGGCGTGACCACCAGCTTCACCGTCACCGCCACCGACCCCCAACCCTCCCAAGCCGGCTGCACCCTGCACACCTGCATCGCCAGCGGCATCAACCACTTCATTTACCAGATGGACGCCGTCCCCACCATCACCGCCTCAACCAGCAGTACCGGGGCACTGACCACCAACGCGGACGGCAGCGTCACCACCACCATCACCAACGTCGCGATCCCCAACTGGGGGCCGCACACCCTCTGGTTCAAGGCCGTCGACGCCGCCGGCAACCCCTCCGCGAACGCCACCGGCTACACCTTCAACGCCCCGTGGGACAAGAACGCACGTGTTACCCCCGGTGACATCAACGGCGACGCCCTGCCCGACCTGCTCTCCACCAGCAGCAGCGGCGACCTCACGATCATCCCCGGCGGCAGCCCGATCACCAGCACGCCCCTGAGTCTGTCCAAACCCAACCAGAGCCCCGACACCAGCCCCTGGACCAACTACCTCGTGGCGCATCGCGGCAGCTTCACCGGCCAGCGCTGGGACGACCTGTACGCCTTCCAGACCAAGACCAAGCAGTTGTACGCCTACAACAACGATCTCGACCCCGGCGGCACCGGCACAGTCGGCTTCACCAAGGTCTTCCACACCATCGCCAAACCCCCGGTATGCGAAACGGCTAGCACGAACACCGCACGCTGCACCGGGTTCGACGCCACGTCCTGGGGCGGAGTGACCCAGATGGTCGCCCCCGGCGCCGTCTACGGCAACTACGCCGACCTGATCACCGTCGAGAACGGCCGCCTGTGGCTCTACCGCGCCACCAGCGGCGGCGGACTGGCCTCCGCCCTGCTCCTGGGATCCGGCGACTGGTCCCACACCACACTGATCACCCCCGGCACCGTCGGCGGCATCCCCAGCCTGTGGGCCCGCGACAACACCACCGGAATCCTCTACAGCTACACACTGCCCCTGGCCCCCACCACCTCACTGCCACCACTGCTCCAGGCACCGGGCACCAGTGCAACCGGCACACAGACCGGCGCCCCCCTGGGCGCCACCATCTCCCCCACCACCTACCCGATCATCTCCTCACCCGGAGACGTGAACGGCCCCACCGGAAACACCCCCGACGGCAAACCCGACCTCTACATCACCAACACACAGGGCCAGGTCAGCGAGTATTTCGGCATCGAGAACCCCGGGACCGCCATCGACAACCAAGGACCCGACATCGCCGCCACACACCAGTGGAAGCTCGACGGCGGAACCATCACTCCCAACCCCACCAACGCCACCGACAGCATCACCACCAACCCCACACCCGCAACGCTGAGCAGCACCGGAACCAGCTGGCAGACCAACGACACAGACCTGAAGGCCGCTGACACCAGCTCCAGCGGAGCCGACATGGCCTTCGACGGCTCCACAGGCTACGCCTACACCGGCACCGCGGCCCTGAACACCACCCAGAGCTACACCGTGTCCGCCTGGGTGAAACTCGCGAAAGCCAACACCGTCGACGAATGGGCCGTGGGCCAGGGCACCAACAACCACCAGGCGTTCTACCTGGGCTACAACGCCTCAGGCAACACCTGGGCCTTCGTATCGACCACCACGGACACCGCCTCCACCAGCTACCCCGCAGCCCTGGACACGGCCAACGCCGCAGTGGCCGGCGCATGGACCCACCTGGTCGGCGTCTACGACGTCGACGGCACTATGGCCCTGTACGTCAACGGCACCCTGGTCGCCACCGCCGTCAACAACACCCCGTCCTTCGAACCCAACGGCCACCTCACCATCGGCGCCATCAGCCTGGCCACCGCAACACCCGCCCCCTACGGCGCGTTCAACGGCTCCATCGCCGACGTCCGCATCTACGACAAGGCATACGGACCCACAGCCACACTGCCCGCCAGCGCGAACACCGCCCTGGGCATCGTCGGCAGCGACACCACCGCCGCCTGGCAGCAAAACCAAGGCGTAACCAACCCGCCAACCCCCGGCCCGGACGCCGACACCTGGGCCCTGACCGGCCCCAGCCTCCCAGCCACCGACCAGAACAGCACCAACACCCTCAACGACCCCGGAGCCAACACCACCTTCGACACCACCGGTCCCCCCGCCAACAACAGCACCAGCTCAGCCATGTTCAACGGCACCACCGCATTCCTGACCAGCAGCACACCCGCCGTCAACACCCAGGGCAGCTTCAGCATCTCCCTGTGGGCCGATGACACCAGCGCCAGCACCACCAGCGCCCTCAACGACATCGCCTGCCAGGGCACCAGCCAGAACCAGAGCTTCTGCATCGGCAGCCACGGACCCGGAACACCCTGGTTCTTCCAGATGGCCTCCAGCAACGACACCACCGCCGGCCCCATCATCCTCAACACCGCCACCAACCCGGACAACAGCCCCACCTACGGCGACGACGGCAACTGGGACCACCTGGTCGCCACCTACGACGCACCCACCGCAACCATGACCCTCTACGTCAACGGACAACTCGCCGGAACCGCCACCAACACCACACCCCAATACGACCCCACCATGCCCCTGACCCTCGCCGCCTCCACCAACACCCCCACCGCCATCAGCAACCCCTTCACCGGCGACATCGGCGACCTCCACACCTACCCCTACGCCCTCCCCACCACCCAAGCAACCAGCCTGTTCTAACCCACCACCCCCAACACCAAAGCGGCGGCCCGGGACCATACCCCGGGCCGCCGTCCCTGCCCTGGGCCGTAGCTGTGCGGCACACGGGCAGGGCGCAGCCGAACCCCGCGCGGGCGAGATGGGCCCGCAGCACCGGTGTGGGCCCGACCCCACAGCCACACCAGCCGTCGCCAGCCCCGCCGCGCGGGCCGCCCACAGCGCTGGCCGACCTGTACCGTCTCGTGATCAACAACGGAGTCGAAGTGAAGTACACCCCAGTCATCGCGGTCCTGAGCGCAGTCCTCCTGGCCGGGTGCTCAGCTGCTGCCGGCAGCAAGCCAACTGGACCACTGTCTGCCACCTGGGACGCCAAACTCCAGGCCGTGCTGAACACCTCACCCGCAGTCGGCTGCGGCCCGAACCCTGAGTCCGCCGATTGCATCGCGTATATCGGAAGGATCATGGCCGACGCATCAGAACTGCGGAACGAGATCACGGCCGAAGGGCTCGCCTCCCGGTATACCAGCTCGATGGACGCCCTCGACCTCATGGTCACCAAGTGGGCCTACCTTCAGACGAACTGCCTCAAGACGCCCCTCGACCCGCTGACCAAGTTGTATTGCGACAAGGACGCGGGAAACATCGAAGTCGAGGCCAGCGAGGTCGGGGACACGTCCGAAGGCCTGCCATCGAGGCTGCAGCAGGACGAACAAGCAGCGAGCAACCCAACCAAGACCACCGACAGCGGGGCACAGCCATCCCCCTCCGCCACCACAAGTCCGGTGGCGTCACCCACCATTCCGTTCGTCCCCACACTCACCGGGGACGGGCCCCCAGCCCAGCAGCTTCGCGCCGCAGACATGGCCGCTGGCCATCCCGGGGATGCACCCGCCTACGACACCGCCTTCGCGACACTCTCCCACGACTGCACCGAGCAAGGCACACCACTCGCCAACGAAGTCCACGCCATCCTCGGCGAACTTCAGAGCAACAACATCAACGACCAAACGAACCTCACCATCATGCAGCACATGGCAGCACTGGTACCCGCCGGATCCCCCAAGCAGAGCTGCGCCTCCATCGGCGCCCTCTACTTGGCGCACCGCGAAACCGGATTCTGAGATACAGAAAGAGGCAGCAGGCAGTGAACGCGGCACCCTCCGGCGCCGGTCTCGCAGAAACTAGATCACGGCCGAGGGGCTCGCATCCCGGTAGACCGGCTCGATGAGCCGCCTCGACCTCTTCGTCACCAAATAGGTCGACTTCAGAAAATGTGCCTGGAGACACCCTTAACCCGCTACCCAAAGAGCCTTGCGGCCAAGACGCGCTCGCTTTCCGGGCCGACGCCATCGAACCCGGGGACGCCTCCGAAAACTTTGCCGCCGATGCTGCAGCAGGTCGAGCAAGCCGTGAAGAAGAGATCTGCGATCACGGGGATCGAAGACCGTGCGATGCTGTCGCCCGGTTCGGACACGGCTCTGAGTCGATCACCGCCACCGGGCGTCAGCGCCTTCCCTCGCTGATCGACTCATAGAGTGCGCAGGCCAGCTGAGTCGGGCGACAGGTCGCGCAGGTGGGACAGACGACCGCGCTCAGAGCGCTCGGGCGACGGGTTTCCCTCCTGCCGACTCGCGCTCCACGGCCTTGATATGACTCCGTGCCAGCCACAGCGGGATCGCGCCGAGGACGCCGAAGGACATGTCGATCGGCAGCCACCACAGGGGCAGACCGCGAAGTGGCCCGCAGACCAGTGCGAGCGGGATGATGCCAGCACAGGCGACGAGCCCGAAGTCCAGCACCCAGATATTGCGGACCGGATCGCGCAGCGGTCCGACGAACGCGACGGCGATGGTCAGATGGGCGAAGGCAAGCCAGTCGGTCCCGTAGGCCAGGAACGGGTACGCAGCCGAGGTGGCCTTGAGGCCCTGATGCACGTGCTGTATCCAGGCCACGGCCGACGGCAGGTGACCGGCCAGCCCGGCCAACGGCGACTGCCGGTCCGTAGCCCACCACACCAGCCAGCCCGACTCGGTCATCAGCGGAAAGGCCGTGATACCGGCGAGCACCAGGCCGACCATGAACAGCACGATCCAGACCCTCGCGCGGCGAAGCCGCTCCCCTTCAGTCATGGACACCATCATGCTCCCACTTTTGAACATGTTCAACTTTGGGGCCTCAGTCCGCCAGGAATCGGTCCACGAGCCGCTCGATCGCGTCCGGGGTCAGGTTCGCCGTGATGTCGATCAAGGCGTCTCCCCGCTGTATGCGGATATGCGTGGGGACCGGCTGCGCGCGGGCCCACGTCCACACGCTGGTGATCAACGCTAGATCGAGCGAAGCGCCGGAGAAGGTGACCTCGAGCCACATCGCGACGTCGCCCCCGCCACGCTCCTCGATCACAGGCCGCTTCGTCACCCGTGCGCCCACCAGCGCAGAATCCCGCTCAAACCAGCTCCGGAGGGAGTGGAGATCCACTCCGTTCCTCGCGTGCACCTCGAAGGTCGCCATGCATCCACGCTAGGCCGGGACACACCTCAACGCCTGCCCACCAGACTCCGTCACAACGAGTCGCGGCGGTCCCAGACGGTCTCCAGACGGTGATTCGGCCCCTGAACACCGGTCCTGCGCAACTTGCAGAAGGTCGTGTCGTTGTCCTCGGCGAACGCAAGCTGCGGCGGCTGGCCCTCGGCCCGATCGTTCGTGCCGATCCGGATCCGGATCACTTCTGCGTCAGTTTCGCGGCGAAGCGGTGAGCGAGGGTGTGCACGTCGCCTGGCCAGCGGGCGGACAGGTAGTCGGCGTCCTCGACGACGAAGGCCGGGCGCTCGTCGGCCGGGGTGTCGCGCAGGCCGGACGTCTTGCGGAAGGCTCCGGGCGAGCCGGGCGCGACATCCAGGAAGTCCTCGGGGCGGGCCAGGTTGCGGGTGACCTCCTGCTGGACGGACATGTATCCCTTGGGCCGGCCCGGTTGCTCCAGATAGGTCCGGTAGTAGTCACGGTCCCAGTAGCGGGTACGGCGGGCGATCTGCCAGGCGAGGTTCTCCTGACGCCAGGTCAGTGCCGTGGTGCGGCGGCCGTACAGGACCGACCGGCCGGTCTCCGGGTCGATGCTGCGGGCGGCAAGCAGCACCCCGTGGCAGATCGCGGCGACCGGCAGGCCCCGGCGGAAGGCCTCGACGACCAGGGCCTGAAGTGTCTCGCTCTCCAGGTAACGGCGCATGCCCCGGGCGCGGTGCCCGCCGGGCAGGTAGAGGCCGTCGACGTCGGCGAGCGAGGCCTCGTCCCAGGCGACCGGGTGGCGGAACTCCTCCGCACGGAGCATCTGCGTGTATGCGGTGCGGGCGCGGGCATCAGCCCGCAACAACCGGCCGACCCCCAACACACGACGCAAACCAGGAACACGGCCCCACGGGTCGAGGCCTCGACCCGTCAGCATCACTTCGTCACCGGTGGCGAGCTCGCCTTCGGGAGTCGCGAAGACGACCCGGTGTCCGGAGAGAGTGAGCACCTGCCAGCCGACCGCCACCTCGGACGGGTCGAAGTCCTGGGCCGGAATCGGCATCAGCACGGTCGCCAAACGGACCACCTCCTTCAATGCACGGGAGCTTAGTAGTAGGGAGGCGTGGGCCCGCTCCTCCAAGGAGTCGGCTACCCCCAGTACCCAGCGTGCACTGCGGCAGCTTCATCGTGGAGGTACGGCCCCGACACCTCCACGGTATTGCCGCCGGCCGCGAAGACCTGGCGGCACGGCAGATCGAGCAGCGGCTCCCCGGGGTCGACTGCTGCCAGGAGGTTCAGCTCAGTCGCCGCGAGCGCGTAGACCATTCGCCGGATGCCGCTCCAGTAGATCGCGCCAGAGCACATCGCGCACGGCTCGGTACTGGTGTACAGCGTGGCCTCGGCGAGCTGACTTGACGTCAGCGTGCGTGAGGCCAGGCGCACCAGATTGGTCTCCGCATGACCGGTGGCATCGCGGTCCGTCACCACGGTGTTCTCTGCCGTGAGCAGGACACTCCCCGTCGAGTCGGTCAGCAGCGCGCCGAACGGATGGTTGCCGTGTTTGCGTGCGCGGGCCGCGAGCTCGATGGCCGCGAGCAGGTGGGCGCGGTCCTGATCGTTCATGACGTGCTCCTCGGTGTTGAACCCCAGCCTCGCACGACTCGTGCGTTGCAAGGGCCGTCAGGCCATCCACGTCGTTCGCCGGGCATGTGCTACGTCCTACTAATAGTCCTGCGGGGAGGTGTGGGACCAGGCCGTGCCGTCGTAGAAGTATCCAGGGTCGCCCTGGAGGCCGACGGTGCGGAACGGCCGACCGTGGTCGTCCACCAGGAGCTTGCCTTGGCGGCTGCCGCTGCTCCAGACCAGCTCCAGGTACCAGCTGACATCCTGGCCGACGGTGCTCGCGTCCACGTCGAGGACCTGCGGGTCGGTGGTGGAGACCTCGTAGGGGAAGTTGGACAGCGTGGCCGTCTCGCCGCTGCCCACGTACCCCGCGTTCGGGGTGGTGCGGGGCACGGTCGCGTCGAGGTCCACCGCGAACGACGCCGGGTCGAGTCCGCCGCCGCAGCCGGAGCCGGGGGTGTAGGCGATGCCCTTCGGCGCCGGCTTGCTGCTGACGACGTGGACGTACAGGGCGTGCAGCACGACCGACTGGCCGGTCAGCCCCTGCGCGGTCAGTTGCAACCGCAGATGCCCGGCCGGAATCCCGCCGAGCGCCGAGGCCCACGCGCCCGTCTGCTCCAGCGACTGCGGAGGGTGGGGGACCTTGCCGGGCTGCTGCGCCATCAGGAACCACTGCCCGCACTGCGTGTCCCAGTTGTCAGCGAGCACGTTGACCTGGACCGGCGGCGGTGCGCTGTCGGCGTCGACGCCGCCCGGGGTCGTCGACGCGGCAGAGGACGCGGTGCCGGACGGAGTGCCGGACGGGGTGGCGATCGAGGAGCCGGAGGGCGAGGCCGAGGGGGACGTGACCGGGAGCGACGGCGTGGCCGTCCCGACGGCGCCGGGAGCGCTGCGGCCCGGGGCAGGGGAGGAGGCGCCGACGTCCTGAGTGCCGCCCCCGCCGCGCAGCGCCAGCGGCAGCGTGGCGACGGCGGCGATCGCGGCTACCGCCCCGAGGACGAGCGCGGCCCGCCGCGGCCGTCCCGGGCGTGGGGCCATCGAGGTGGGCGGGAGTTCCCGGACGTCCCCGATCTCGGCCGGGGCAGCGGGATCGGCCTGCGGCTCGGCTTTCGCCGCGTCCTCAGCCGCCGCCTCGACTGCCGCTCCGGCCACCGGCGTGGTCACGGCTTCGGCCGTGCGGTCCGGCGTGCGGCGCTCGGCGTCGGCCAGGAGCCAGCGCCGGTGCAGCGTCACGAGTTCGTCCGGCGTCGCGCCGCACAGCCGGGCCAGGCGCTCGACGGGGGCGTACTCGGTGGGGACCGCCGCGCCGTTGCAGTAGCGATGCAGGGTGGAGGTGCTGACATGCAGTCGGGAGGCGAGCTGGCCGTAGCTGCGACCCGAACGCTCCTTCAGTTCGCGCAGCAGCGCCGCGAAAACCTCGATGTGCGTGACCATTCCACTCTCCCCCTCGTCCCGGACCGGCGTTCCAGGCAGAGCCATCTTCGCAGCTCAGAGCGGCAGGAACGTTCCAGCGTCCCCAACTGTCACGAGACTGTGGCATCCGGGACGGGACGTGGGCCACGGTTGCGGCATCCGCAGTCGATCACAGCGAAAGGCCGACCACCATGAACGCGAAGTCCCTCAAGTCCGCCCTCTCGTCCGCCGTCGTCCTCGCCCTCGGCGCCCTGGCGCTCACCGCCTGCCAGCCGGGCACGACCGGAACGGCGGCGGGCTCCTCGCTGTCCTCCGCTCCGTCGAGCCCCACGTCCGGTGCGTCCGGCGCGACCGGCGCGACCGGCGCGACCGGCGCCGCGCCGATCTCCGCTCCGTCCGCGTCCGCCCCGAGCCACGGCGGCGGAACCGGCGGCACCGGTTCGGGCGGCAACGGGACCGGCGGCAACGGTTCTGGTGGCAACGCGACCAGCGACAGCTACGCCTACAAGCACCCCTGCTCGCCGCAGCAGTTGTCGGTGCATGTCACCCGCCGCTCCGCTGCGCCGTCCCAGCGGGTGATCGCGGTCCGCAACACCGGGGCGCTCTCCTGCGGCCTCAGCTACTTCCCGCTGGTCTTCCTGGACAACGCGCACGCCGCGAACGGCAGCCAGGCCGTCAAGCCGCTCATCCCGAGCGGGCTCGGCGGCGCGCCCGCCTACCCGGTCTACGCCGGACAGACGGCCTACGCGGTCATCGACCTCGACCCGAGCGGCGCGACCACCGGCACCGTCGCCGGCGTCGACGAGCTGAACGTCCTGTCCGACGGGGACCACATGCCGAACGCGGCCACGCTGAACTTCCCCCTCGGCGACGGCGCGCTGGTGCTGAAGCCGAAGCTGGGCCTCTACAGCGGCAACGTCGCGGACGCCGTCGGCTCGATGCAGTCCGCGGACACCCAGTCCTGATCGGTGCCCGCTGAGCTGCGGTTTCAGATGGCTCGGGCGTGCCGGGGTGTGGCCTGTTTCGGCGCCCGCGGGTAGAGGCATTCCGGCTCCTGCAATGCAGGTGCACCACGACGTCAATAGCGCCATGGACGAACGCGACGGTCCTGTCCGATGCATGCGATCGGACAGGACCGTCTCATGCATTCACAGGCTCGTGTGAGAGCGGCCGACAGGGGGCGCGCTCGCTGCCCGGGGGAGAGACTCGAGCGGAGCTGTGGCTGCTGGACCTGCGACGGCGGGCGATGAGGACGGCGCCGGCGCCCAACGCCAAGGCCGCCGCACCACCGCCGGCGATGGGCAGCGCGCTGCTGCCGCCGCCGGTCTTCGCGCGCGTGCCAGTGCCGCTGGTCGGCGAGGCCGAGCCGGTTGATGACACTGCCCTCGTTGGTCAGGGCCACCGTGCCCCGGTCGTTCGCGATCTTCTTGTCGATGCGTACCGAGAAGGTGAACAGGTGCTGAGCACCCGGCGCCTCCCAGTACGGGATGCCGCAGTCGTAGACGCCGGGACGGGTTGTGCCGTCCATGGTGTCGGGGATGCAGTTGCCGGGCAGCTTGGTCACGGTCGTCCCGTCGGGCATGGTCACGGTGACGCCGCCGATGCTCTCTCCGCCGCTGCGGTCGACGAGCGCGTCGTCGTGCCCTAGCCCGGCGCGGTGGCCTGGAAGTTCAGACTTCCGTGCGCACCGTTCTGCGCCCTGGGGTCGACCTTCAACCCAATGGCAACCGCGGCACTCGAGTTGTTGTCGATCGGCTGGACCTTCACCGTGCACGTGGCGCTGGTGCCCTGATGGGTGCAGTTGGACGGCCACACGACGTCCGCAACGCCCAGGGATGCCCGGCGCTGTCATCCCGTCGCTTCAAGCGCCGTAAAGGGACACGAACGAACACGGAGTGCTAAAACGCTGGCAACTGACGCCCGATAGTTACTCGGGTGGGCCGGGGCCCGGGTGGAGTTTCCTCGAGATTCCCCGACGCGTTGAGGACCTCGCCCCGTCGACGAGCCACAACTGCCGTACGCCCAGCGGGTTCCGGTCACGCTTCCGGTACGTCGAATTCATTTCCGCGACCAAGTTCAGCAGGTTCCGGTGTTACGCAGCGTACGGACCTCGCCGACGCCTGCGCGGCGCTAAAGTCCGGGAAACAACGGGGCCCCGGCAGGCCGTCGAAACCTGTACGCCGGGGCGCCCGCTCATCAAAGACCAAGGACGGACTATGCCTCCTGATCAGGCTGTCTGCCGTCGGTGCCCGTGGACACCGGTGAGCCTCAGCAAGGACGACCGTAGCATCCATATGCCGAGAGTCACCGCCCACTCACGTTCGGTTGACACGGCGGTCACGGTGTCCACCCGCGGCATCGTACGGAAACCGTCACTACGGGTGACGCCGCGCCGGCCCGTCGGCCGGGGCGGCACAGCGCCGGCGGCGGACCACCTCGGGGCTGCGGGCAGGGCGAGCCGCGCAGGCTACGGGCCTGCCTCGGCGGGGTCCGCCCATCCGGCCCCATCGGGCAGGCCGTTCAGCTCCCGGCGGCAGCAGGGGGTACCCGGGCGCCATATGACCAGCCGTCACCGGATTTCGTCTGCCGGTGGGTGCAAAGCTTGGGCGGCCACGGACCGAAAGTCGTCCCCGTCGGCTCGACGCACCAGGGACGCGGCGATATGACCGTGGCCTCCGCGAACTGCGCGTACTGCGGGAAGGCATTCGAACGCACGAATCCGCGTGGCCGACCGCGCCAGTTCTGCGCGGCGGACTGCAAAGCAGCCGCCCGGCGCACCAGGCAGAAACCCGCCCCGACGAAGATCCGCAGCGGACTGTTCGCCGACTACCGTCACGACTACATGATCAGCCGATTGATCACGGACATCACCAACCGATTCCACCGGCTCCACGAGGGCACCACCAGTACCTGGGCCAACAGGTCCGCCCAGGAACACAGCGCCGCCCTCCAGGAGATCGCCAAGCTCCGGACAGACCTGGACGACCTGGTCCTGGTCATGGTGCGTCAGGCCCGAAACAACGGCCTGACCTGGGACCTGGTCGCCCGGGACCTGGAGATGAGCGCCAACACCGCCCGCAAGGCCTTCTCCCCCGAGCGCACAGTACGGATGCTGGCCCGGCGGGCCCAGCGCGCGCCCCGGCCCGCCCATGCACCGCAGCTCCCCCCGGCCGGCGCACAACTGACCCCCGCCCAGGTACACCACTCCCCCGCCGAACCACGCGAGCAGCTGCGCAGCGCGCTGGCCCACCTGCAGCGCAGCTGCGGCAAGACGGTACGCGACATCGCCGCTGACAGCGGTGTCTCGCCGTCGTACGTCTCGCGGCTGCTGTCGGGTACGCGGCTGCCGACCTGGGCACTGACCGAGAAGGTCTGCGTGGCCTGCGACGGGGACCCGGACCACCTGCGCCCGCTGTGGGAGGCCGCTCGCGGTGTCCGGCCGCGCCTGCTGAGCCGGCGGGCGGCCGCAAGCGAGCTCTACGCCTCCGTCAACGGCCTGTACCTGGCGGCCTCCTGCCCTTCCCCGGCCACTCTGTGCTCCGCCTCGGCACCGGACGCCGACGCCGACGAGGTCGCAGCCTTCCTGGCCGGTGAACGCGTCCCCGACTGGCCGGTGGTGGAGCACGTCGTGCAGGCGCTGCGAGGACGGCCCGAGGACGTGCGCTTCCTGTGGCAGGGCACCCGTGCGCCCTTCGGTGCCGACCATGTGCCTGCGGGCCTCCCGTCCCCCTGCACCGGGGAGCAATCATGACGCGTCGTCACTGGATCGGGCGTCGGCCCAACGGCCCCCCGGCGCATCGGGTCCGTTCACTGCCCTCGGCAGTAACGAATGTGATGCCCGGTCAGCATGGATCGCCCTGGACCAGGGCCACCTGACTCCCACAGGCGCGCGGCCCCACCGCAGCAAGCCGCGGGCAAGGGCCTCCTCCTGTTCCTCCCACCCCGACCCGGGATCGCCGGCCTCCGCTCCTGGCCTGTGGTCCGCACAGGAACTGAACGCCGCCATGAAGAAGACCACACTCTTCTGCAGCTTCTGCGGGAGACAGTTCAGCCACCAGAAGCGGGGCCGCAAACCCGACTACTGCGCCAAGCGGTGCCAGTACCGGGCGGCTTCGATACGCCGGGCCCGCCGCAAGAGCGAGGCGCGCCCCGACCTCTACGACGAGGAGGCCAAGGCGATCGTCCAGCAGCACCTGGACCTCAGCCGGCAGGTCCAGTCCTTCATCGACCACCCCCGGCCCGTGGACGGCGCCAAAACGCTGCTGCGGAAGATCGCCGCGCTGCATCAGAACCTGGACGACCTGGACACCGTCCTGGTCCAGCAACTGCGCGACCGCGGCACCTCGTGGGCCACCATCGGCCAGGGATACGGGATAAGCGCGGCCAAGGCGCAGCGGCGCTGGGGCACCGACACCCACGAGACTGCGTCCGCACCCGACAACCCCACCACCGCGCTGCCCGGGGGAGCATGGGGGCGCCTGGTCGAGAAACTGGACCGGCAACGGCAGGTGGCCGGGAAGACGGTCGCGGAGCTGGACGGCGACACGCGGATCGACCCCGCCCACATCGAAGCGGTTCTGGCCGGCCGGTCCATACCGAGTTGGCCGGTGGCCGAGAAGATCTACGAAGCGTGCGGGGGCAACATCCGTCGGCTGGAACCATTCTGGCAGGCCGTCAAGCGCGAGGCCGCCCAGCCCCAGCAGCAGCTCTTCCCCAGCCAGACCCTGCAGGCCGACGTCGTGCCCACGCCGCACGAGCCGCCCTCTGCCCACGACCCGGCGAGCCCCGGGGACAGACCGCTCCCGCCGCACACGTGACGCGTGCGCAGCGACAGCCAGGCCGAGGCCGGCCCGGCCTCCCCGAGCCGGATCCCATCCGCAGCAACCAGCAGGAGCGCTCCATGAAGGACCCCCAGGACCCCGTCACCGAAGAGAAGCCGCAGCCGATCACCCCTCAGGAGCGGGCCGAGCGCCGCGCCAACCGGATCAGGATCGGCAGCACCGCAGTCGAGCTCCTCCGGCTGGGCTGGGAGATCTTCACTCACAAGTGGTGACGCCACCGGCCGGGGCCAGGTCCGGTGGCCGGGCCCTCGGCCGGTACGCGGGCCAGCAGCCGGCGCTCCGTGGAGGCGCGTGGATCCGTGTCGCGCGGGCGAAACGGGCGTGGCAGGAGGCCATTCGGGCATCCGGATACCGTCCACGAAGACGATCTACGGGTGGTGAACTGCGGTTCCGGCCCTGGCGAAACGGGCAAATACCGGGCTTGTTTCGGCAGCTGACGGAGGGCTCCGTGGGCACCCTGGCGCCGGTATAAATCTCTCACGGGCAGACTCGGGCTTCGGATGCCCGAACGGGCGGAGCGATGTCCGGAGCCGACCACTGAGCCATCGACAGGACCCTTACGACCAGTGACGATCCGGGACGTTACCGCGATGTGCGCGGAGGAGAAGCAGCACCGGGTCCTTCGCCGACGCCGCTCGGAGCACTGCTTCCTGGAGAGGACGGACGCGCATGGAGAACGGTCGTCTGAGGATCGAGACCCTCGGACCACTCCGCGTGTTTGCCGGAGGGCGGGAGCTTGCCGTCGGCCCTCCGAAGCAACGCGCGGCGTTCGCCGTTCTCGCGCTGAGTACCAACAGCATCGTTGCGCGCGACGATCTGATCGACCACCTCTGGGGCTCCTCCCCGCCGGCCACCGCGGCCGGTAGCGTCCACACCTACCTGTCCGGCCTGCGCCGAGCCCTGGTCGGTCTGGGGGAGCCGCTGATCAGCTCCGGGGCGGGCTACGCACTCAGGCTCGACCCGGAGCGGGTCGATGTCGGAGTGGTCGAGCGGCTGGCGGCACAGGCTCGGGCCTGTCGGGCCCGGCAGGACCCCGCCTCCGCGGTGACCGCCTTCGACGAGGCACTGGCCTGCTGGCGCCCTGGCTCCGTACTCGGCGGCCTGCCGGGACCGTTCGTCGTCCAGCACCGTGCGTGGGCGGCGGATCTCCGGATCCGGCTGCTGACGGAGCGCGCCGAGCTGCTCCTGGAGCTCAGTCAACCGGACCGGGTTGCCGACGAGTTGAGGGCTCATGTACCGGCGAACCCCTACGACGAGCGGCTGCGCGCGTTGCTGATGACAGCACTCCGCCGGAGCGGCCGGACCGCCGATGCGCTCGCGCAGTTCCAGGACCTGCGGAGGCTGCTCGCCGAAGATCTCGGGATCGACCCGTCGGCCGAGGTGCAGGCCCTGAACTCATCGATCCTGGCGGAGAACGCGAGGACGCGCACCGCACCGCTCCGGCCGTCGAACCGGCCTTCAAACCAGCCCTCGAACCAGTCCTCGAACCGGGCAACGGCCACCGCGCCGGTCCGGCCAGCGCAACTGCCCTGGGGTGTGGGTGACTTCGTCGGTCGCGGTGCCTCGGTCCAGCAGATCCTGGACGCGGCGCGTACCGGATCGGCCGGCAGCGCCGGCGGCGGGCCCGCATCCCCGCAGATCATGATGATCGTCGGGGTGGGCGGAGTCGGCAAGACCGCGCTGGCCGTGCACTGCGCGCACCTGCTGGCCGACGCCTACCCCGACGGCCAGCTGTATCTGAACCTTCGTGGCTTCGACCCCAGGCGCCCGGCGCGCTCCCCCGTGGACGCCCTGCACCACCTGCTCGGCTCCATGAGCGTGGGGACGATCCCGGCGGAACACGAGCAGCGGGTCTCACTCTGGCGCAGCATCGTGCGCGACAAGCGCCTGCTCATCGTGCTGGACAACGCCGAGTCCGCTGACCGGGTCGAGGACCTGTTGCCGGGCGGCGGTTCCTCCTTCGTGGTCGTGACCAGCCGCAACCGGCTCAGTGCCCTCGCCGTGCGGTACTCGGCCCGCCGGGTGACCCTGTCCCCGCTCACCGCCGCCGAGTCGCTGGACCTGCTCGCCTCCTCGATCGGAACCGCCCAGGTCGGTACCGAGCTGCCGGCGGCGCGGCGCCTCGCCGAGCTCTGCGACCACCTGCCGCTGGCGCTGCGGATCGCCTCGGAGCAGGTGCCCGCGGGGTCCCCGTCGCGGATCGCCGACCTGGTCGCCGACCTGCAGGACGAGCGGCATCGGCTCGACGGGCTGCAGATCCCGGACGACGAACTGTATTCGCTGCGTGGAGTGCTTTCCTGCTCCTATTCCAGGCTCGACACACCAGCGGCCCATGCCTTCCGCGCCCTGGGGCAGTTCCCGGGGGTCGGCATCCGTACGGAGGCCGCTGCCGCACTGCTGGACGTCCCGCTTGCGGCGGCGGCCGCCGCGCTGCGGAGCCTGGCCGCCCAGCACCTGGTGGAGATGACCGCCGGCGGCTACCGCATGCATGACCTGACCCGCATCTTCGCCGAGGAGGTGGCCCGCGACGGCGAGACGGCCGCGTCATCTCCGTACGCACTCCAGCGGGTGCTCGGATGGTATGTGCGCACCCTGACGCCGGAGGACGGACCGACCACGGCCGAGCTCCCCTTCACCCGCGACGCCGGGACACCGCACGAGCCGCTGCGCTTCCACGATCAGAGCGAGCTCGTGGCCTGGTGCGCACAGGAGTGGGACACCATCGCACCGCTGGTGCGCACCGCACAGCGGATCGGCTGCCACGATCAGGCCTGGAAGTTGACCTACCTGCTCTTCGATTACTTCTACGCGGCCGGGCAGGCCCGGGACTGGGTCGAGATGCTGCGGATCGGGCTGCGCAGCGCCGAACTGATCGGGGACCGGCGGGCCCAGGCGGTCCTGCTCAGTCATCTCAGCATCGCCTACTCCCGGACGGGGGACACCGGCGCCGCGGTGGACCGCCTTCACCGCGGCCTGCGGCTGCTCGATGATCCCGGCGACGACGCGCTGCGCGCCGGCCTTCTCGGCAATCTGGCGTCCACGCTCCGGAAGGCCAAGGACTACGCGGCCGCTCTGCCCTCCGCCAGAGAAGCCCTGGACCTGGCCCGCCGCAGCGGGATGGCGTACTACCAGGCGGGATGCCTGGACGTGCTCTGTGAACTGCACACCGAGCTGGGCGAGTTCGACGAGGCGCTGCGGTACGGGAGACCCGGCCTCACCGGGGCCCGGGGCTGCCGGAACGTGCTGCTCGAAGCCAATCTCCTGATCAACCTGGGCGTGGCGGAGTTCGGGCTCGGCCGCGCCGGGACGGCACTGCGGTACTTCCGGGACGCGCTGTCACTGAGCGAATCCAGCGGCGACCACTACCACGAGGCCCTGGCCCTGTTCGGGCTCGCCAAGGTGCACGGGGCGGACTCGGCCGGGCCGCCGGCCCGTGACCTGGCGACCCGGGCGCTGCTGCGGTTGAGGGATCTGGGCGCCGAGGAGGTCACCGAGGTCAGGGAGTTCCTCCGGGCTCTGGATGCCCCGCTCTGGCCAGTGCCGGCGGAGGATTCAGTGCTCCGTGCCGGGTAGCGCCGTGCCGGGTGGCGCCGTGCTGAATGGCGTCGCGTCGGGGGGCACCGTCCCGCTGCTGACGTTGCCAGATCAGCACCGCCTCGACCCGGCTGCCTGCGCCCAGCGTCCTGAAGATCCGATTGATGTGGTTCTTCACGGTCTTCTCGCTGACCTGCAGCCGGGCGGCGATCTCGGTGTTGCGCACGCCGCGTGACACCAGGGCCATCACCTCGTGCTGACGCTGCGACAGGGTGACCACCGGACCGTGCGCGGGGACGTCGGGGTCCGGCACCGGAGCCGGGTGCGGCAGACCGGCCGGGACCGGATGCTCGGCCCTCGGCCGGTCACCGGCGTCGACCACGCTCAGCCGGTACTCCGCGCACAGACGACGGGAGGCCGGGGCGCCCACCCGGGAGGCGGGGCCGACCAGCCGGAGCGGCACCGTCCCCTCCGCGGACCGGTCCGCGGAGGTCGCGGCCGCCGGCCTGACGGTGACCTCGACGTAGGGCATGCGGACGATCTCCACGTCCAGGTTCTTACTGGCGAACACCTGCCGGATCTGGGCCAGGATGTCCGGGCTGGTGATGGCGATCCGCACCCGGCCGGAGCCGGCGCCGATCGTCCTGGACATGGGGACGAGTGTCATGCTCCGAGCATGGCGGAGCCGGCTTCACATATTCTTCAGGCCCGGTTCAGACGGCGTTCGCCGGGTCCACGGCGGCGCCCTGCCCCGTACCGGCCGTCGAGCCCACGGCCGCCAGCGCGTCCCACTGGGCCAGCACCTCGGCCTCGGTGGGGACGTCGACGCGGTCCGCCCAGCGCAGCGTTGCCACGATCATGTCGAACAGCAGGACGACAGCCTGGACCGGCTCGGCGTCGACATCGCCGTCGGTCAGGATGGTGAAGGTCAGCAGTCCCCACACCCCGGCCGCGTCCGGGTTGGACACGTAGTACGAGACCCGCCGTGACGGTGCCTTGCGCCCGATCCGGCCGCTGTCCACGACCGAGGCCACCCGCACCGCCGGAGATCCGCCGATCTCCAGATAGGTCCCGTCGGCCCCCGCGTCGGCGAGGAGGGAGGCCAGCAGCTGTTCGGGGTCCTCGGTCTCGTCCTCGCTTTCGAGGACGGTCACCAGCATCGACCCGGGCAACCGGATGCCGCTGAACTCCTGCAGCGGCAGCAGCACCGAGCGGGCGCTCTGCCGTGCGGCCTCGTCGGTCGCCTCGATGAGTTCCTTGCGCAGCATCCGGCGCCACGGACCCACCTTGTCCCGCGGCAGCGACTCGGGCAGGTGATGGCGGATCACGTCCTCGATGACCCTGCGGCGCAGCGTGGTGGTGTCATGGGTGGTGGGAATCTGCACCCAGCCGTCCGGGACCACGAGTTCGAAGTCGATCACGGTTGTCCTCCCTCGGTGGCCGCGACGAAGCCGAGCCGGGCGGGGCCCGAGTCGGAGGGGGGAGCACAGTCGTTGGCTATCTGCTGCATCAACTGCTCCACTCCCGCACTGATCAGGGCCATCAGTCCCATCTCGAAGACCCGCGTGGTCAGCAGCACGTCGGTGCTGACGCTCGGCGCGCCGTCTCTCGGCGGCACGTCGAGACGCATGGCCGAGTCGAGGCGTCCGAACGCCGCGCCCTCCGGGGTCCGCCCCAGGGCGAAGACCTGCACCCCGTCGCCGATCGGGGTCGTCACATAGTCGACCACCGGTGGCCGGGCGTCACTGTCGATGCCGGTGGCGCCCACGATCTCCATGAGGTAGTTCGGATCCTCGGCCCGGGGCCGGCGGAACTCCACGACGACCGGGACCGGCGCCCAGCGGGCGCTGCCCTCCACGAACGCCGCACCCCAGGCCACCCGGGACCACGCGGGCAGTTGCCCCGCACGGTCGAGCAGCCACTGGGCGGCACCCCGCCCCACCATGTCGGAGGAGAACGGGAACTCGATCCCCGCCTCCTTGGGCCAGGCCAGGCGCGCCGCGGCCAGGCCCTCGGACGTCCAGTCCTCGAACAGGGCCACCATGTGCTCGGTCCAGGCCTCGTACTCCTCGTCGTCCGGTCGGACCTTCGGCACCCACTCCCAGCGCCACGGCAGCTGGGTCGGCGCCGGCAGTTCGTCGCTCATCGTCTTCTCCATGGATGACTAGGTGGGGTTGACCGAAGGGATCCAGCCGACCAGCCGCCCGCCGGTGTAGATCAGCCCGCCCATGCCGAACGCCCCGTTCAGGCCGCCCCAGGCGAACCAGAGCGGATTGATCTTGCCGCCGATCGCCGCCATGACGGCCGAGAGGTCGCGGAAGCCGCTCAGGCCGCCGATGACGCCGGCCCAGTCCCCCGCGAACTTCAGCGGATTGCTGAACAACGTCGCCCACATCTCACCGGCCTTCCCGAACTGCATTCCCGCCGACTGCCAGAAGCCGATCTCGGGGGTGACCGCGCCGCCCTTGCCCAGCAGCCAGTTGGTGGCCGGATTGTTGAACCAGTCCGACATGTTGGTCCACCCGGTCGCCGCGTTCTGCGGGATGACGAAGTCGGCCGGGAGGGTCTGGACCGCGGAGACGACGTTCGGTCCGCCCCTCGCCCCGGCGCCCGCCGCCGGTCCCAGCTGGGTGAGTTCGACGGGGGCGCCCGGACCCCAGTGGAGTTGCGGGGGGTTCACCGTCACCGGGCGCGGCCGGCCGGCGAGGGTCCCGAGGGTCTTGGCGGCGCTTCCCAGCCCCTTGCCGATGACCGAGGCGATCGCGCCCAGGCCCGCCAGGCCGAGCCCGACGGCGCCCATGATGACGTCGGCGAGGCTGCCCTTGCCGTCCTTGTAGAGCACGATGTTGGCGACCAGGGTGATGGCCCCGGCGACCACTCCGGCCAGGACCAGGACGTCCACGCCTGGGATCAGGATCGCGAGGACGCCCAGGATCATGCCGATGATGGCGAAGACCTGGCTGATCTTCGCCATGACGGCGTCGAGCTTGTCCTTGAAGGTGTCCGTCAGACCGTCGTCGTACCGTTTGTTGTTGACCGAGTCGCCGAAGCGCTTGCCGGCCACGTTGAGCGCGTCCAGCGCGGAGTTGAGCCGGTTCTTCGCCGCGGACATGTCCGAGTCCGCGTTGGTGGTGGCCTTGGTCTTGTCGGTGCCCTTCTGCTGTTCCGCGGGGGTGATGCTGCCGTCGGAGCTCTTCTGCGGGTCCGGCATGCTCTTCGCCTTGGTCTGGGCGGTGCTGGCGGCTTCGGCGTCCGTCAGCGCACCGGCGGTCTCGCTGAGCCCGCGCTCCAGTTCCGGCTCGTACGTGCCGATCCCGTCGGCGACATCGTGGTAGCGCACGGCGGCCTTGCTGAGGCGGTCCTTGAGGGACCCCACGGTGGACTTCAGTGCTCCGACGTACTGGCCGGCGAGGCTGTCGCTGTTGGTGTCGACGATCATCTGCAGCTTGGCGGTCGCGTCGTCGATGGTGGTGGCGATGTGCTGGTAGCGCTTCTGCGACGCGGCGATCACGTCGGGGTCGGCGTGGACGGGGTCCGAGTCCAGACCCAACGGCGACCAGTCGCCTAGATTCCTGATTGTCATCCGGTTCTCCTCGACGCCCTCGTCATCAGTTCTGGAACGAGCTCAGCAGTTGCTGGTCCCCCTGCGTCCACGCCTCGTCGACCTTGGTCACCTTGTCGCGGAGGGCCTTCATGTCCTTGACCATCGCGTCGCGGTGGTCGGTCCAGTTGTCGGCGAAGTCGCCCATCGACAGGTTGGCGTTGTGCTGGCCCCAGATCCCCTTGTCGTCGTTCTGGAAGTCCAGCGCCCCCTCGAACTGGCCGATCAGCTCGTTGAGATCGCTGACCAGGGTCTGTAGGTCCTTCACTACCAGGTCTGCCATCACTGCTCCCTGTTGTCGTGGGCGGGTCCGCCGGTCTGGGCCGGCGCCGGCTTCCCGATCTGCACCGGCGTCAGGATCTGCGCTGCCATGGGAATCTGTGCTGCCATGGGAATCTGCGTGGTCAGCAGGGTCCCGTCGCCCAGATGCACCAGCGCCGTGCCGGCGGCGACCCGGGCGGCGAGCTGGGACCGGGACAGCCGGACGCCCACCAGGTCGCCGTCGCTCATGTTGGGCGGCGACAGCAGCGCGCCGCGTCGGTTCTTCTTGACTTCCGCCTGCCAGCCGGAGAAGCCCATCGCCACCGAGGCGATGTCCCCGCCGAGGATCACCCCTCGCCTGCTCCCGGCCGCCTTGCGGACGAACGCCTTGAGCCAGTCCCGGCACGGCAGGTCGCGCCAGACCTCGGCGTCGTCGACCAGCAGCACCACCGGACCCTCACCGGGATCCAGCAGCTCGGCGAACTGCGCCTCGGTGGGCGTCTCGCCGGTGATGACGCCGCGTACGCCCGGCCGGCCTTCGAAGCCGCGCAGCGGGGAGTTCATCGGGGCGCCGACGACCAGTTCGGTCCCGCCGCGCAGCAGCGACTCCGCCAGGACGCAGAGTGCCGTGCTGCGCCCGGACCGGGACGGTCCGGCGACCAGGAAGGTCGGCTGATCGCCCAGCAGGTCGGCGCCGACCGGTTCGAGTTCGTCGCCGCCGACCCCCAGCAGCGCCCACATCGGATCCGGGGTCCCGACCATCTCCCACGCCTGGTCGAACGACAGTTGCGTGGGCAGCACCGCGATCCGGTTGGGCCGCGCCGACTTCGGGACCCCCGCCTCCCGCTCGACGAGCCGGGCCGCCAGCGCGTGCACCGCGGCGACCTGCGCCGGGCCCGACGGGTCGGCCGCCACGAGCGCGACCTGGGTCTCGATCGCGCTGACCGCGCGGTAGCCGCGGCCCGGTGGCAGGTTCTCCGGGATCTTCCGCGGGTTCAGCCCGGCCAGGCTGGCGTCGCTGCGGTCGGACAGCCGCAGCACCAGCTTGTCGTCGCACAGCGAACTCATCCTGCCGCTCAGCAGCATGTGGTCACCGGCGATGACCAGGTGCACCCCGGCGCTGCTGCCCTCGCGGTGCAGGATGTGGATCAGGTCGGTGAGCGCCCCGCCGTCGTACTCGCTGAGGGTTCCCATGAACCCCTCCCAGCGGTCCAGCAACAGCACGATATGGGGCAGCCGGGCGGCCTCCTCGCCGGCCGCGCGCTGCTCGGCCACGTCGGCGAAACCGCCCTCACCGAGCAGTCGCTGACGGTTCAGCACCTCGGCGTGCAGGCGTTTGAGCAGCCGGGCGGCCCGGTCGGCCTCCGAGCGCTGCACCACCGCGCCGCAGTGCGGCAGCCTGGTGAGCGGAAGCAGGGCGCCGTTGCCGCAGTCGATCCCGTACAGATGCAGGTCGGCGACGCTGGCCGCGCTGGCCGCGGCGGCGGCGAAGGTCCGCAGCGCGGCGGAGCGCCCGGAGCGCGGGGCGCCGACGATGTGCAGGTGACCGAAGCCGGCCAGGTCGACCGTCACCGGCTCCTGGCGCTGCTGGTTCGGCAGATCCTGCACCGCCCACCAGAACGAGGGATCCCCGCGCGTGCCGCGGACCGGATCGGTCGCCAGCTCGACCACCGGCGACAGCGGCAGCGGCGGCAGCCACGGCCGGCGCTGTGGGGCGATCCCCATCAGGGCGTTGGCCTGCTCGATCGTCGACACCAGGACCGACAGGTCGGTCTCCTCGTTGGTCTCGACGGTGCTGCGGGGGCGCACCGGCGCGGGCTGGCCCAGCTCCAGCCACGAGACCGGGTGCAGGTACGGGGCTACGACCGCGGTCGCCCGGTTGGCCATCGGGCGCCGGCCCCCCACCCGGCCGGTCTGGAACGGGATCAGCGAGCTGTGCCCGAGCCGGGCGTAGGCACGCCCGGGGGTCGCCGCCGAGATGCTCGCGGCTTCCCTGGCGTCGATGACGTCGGTGCTCTCTCCGGGGTCGGTCACGCGCAGGGCGACCCGAAGGTTGGTGTTGGCGCGGATCTCCGCCGAGACCACACCGGACGGGCGCTGCGTCGCCAGGATCAGGTGGATGCCCAGCGAGCGGCCGCGCTGGGCGACGTTCACCAGGCCGGTGACGAAGTCGGGGAGTTCCCGCGCCATGGACGCGAACTCGTCGATGACGATCAGGAGGCGTGGGATCGGCGCCAGTTCGGGCCGGCGGCCGGCGTAGTCGAGGTAGTCCTCCAGGTCCTTCGCGCCCGCGGCCGCGAGCAGATGCTCGCGATGGGTCAGCTCGGCGCTCAGCGAGACCAGGGCCCGTTCCACGAGATGGGTGTCCAGGTCCGTCACCAGGCCGACGGTGTGCGGCAGTTCGACGCAGTCCTTGAACGCGGCGCCGCCCTTGTAGTCCACCAGGACGAAGGTCATGGCGTCCGGGCGGTTGGCCACGGCCAGCGAGGCCACCAGAGTCTGCAGGAACTCCGACTTGCCGGAGCCCGTCGTGCCCGCCACCAGGCCGTGCGGCCCGTGGTTGACCAGGTCGAGGCCGAACGGACCGTCGAGCGAGTACCCGATCACCGCCTTGGTGCTGCGTCCCGAGGAGCGCCAGCGGGCGGTGATCGCGGCCGCGGTCGGTTCCTCCAGGCCGAGGATCTCCAGCAGGCGCGCGGATCCCGGCAGCGCGGCCTCGCCCTGGTTGTCGCTGACATCGCGCAGCGGTGCCAGCCGACGGCCGGTGGCCTCGTACCAGCTGTCCGCCACCTCGTCCACCAGGATGCCGTCGATCTGCGCGGCGCGCTGCTGGCGGAGGGCGGCCGGCCGGCCGGCGCCCCCGACGACGACGGTGGTGCACTCCTCCGGAAGGGTGCGCTCGTCGGCGTCCACGCAGACGCTGTAGACGCCGACCGCGGGTCCCTCCTGCAGGATCGTCACCACTCCGGGCAGCGCCCGCAGCCGTCGGGCGCCGTCCATCACCACGACCACGTCCGGGTCGGCCAGCACGGCCCCGGCGCCGGCGTTGAGCCGGGCCTGCTGGCGGGCCCTGATGAGCTCGATCAGCTCGGCGACCCGGCGTCCCAGCGTCTCGGCGTCGGCGCCCACCAGCGCCAGCGCCTGCTGTCCCAGCATCGGCCGGGTGTGCGGCAGCCAGGCCGCCCACTCCCACAGGGACTCGCCCGCCGGGTCGGTCAGGATGTAGAGCTGCACGTCGCGGGGGCTCTGCAGCACGGCCAGCTGGCCGGCCAGCCAGCGGGCCATCCGCCGCGGCCATTCGTCCCTCCCCGCGATGCCGACGACACCGGTGTGCGCCAGGGAGAAGGCGGCCGGGACGTCCGGCGCCGCCCGGAGGTCCCGGTGGCGCTGGGTGCCGTCGCCCTCCTCCACCGCGATCTCGGTGGGGAGGTCGGCGATGCCCACCCGGACCAGCAGGTGGTCCGGATCGGTGCGGCGGCGTTCCCAGAGCCGGGCCCGCGGACCGGTCGCGATGACGAGCAACTCGGCCGGATCCGGGCTGGCGGCGCGGCGGTCCAGCCGCTCCCGGTCCAGCGCCGTGGCGATCTCGGCTTCGGTGGCGGCGAGTTGGGCCTGGTGTTCGGCCACCTGCCGCCGGTGGCCGAGCCGGCCCTGGCGACGTCCGGTGAACCAGCTGCCGACCATCATGACCGGCGACATCCCCGCCATCATCAGGAACATGGCGTTGTGCGACATCATCGCGATCACACCGCCGAAGACCGCCGGCAGAGCGGCCGCCAGCCAGGGCAACGCGCTCGGGGACGGCGGCTTGGGCTGGGACGGGAGACGGAACGCGGTGCGCTTCACCGGCGGCAGCAGCCGAGGGGGGCGGTTGTAGTCCAGGTACTCACCGTCGGGTGAGGGCTCGACCACGGCATCCGGGCGCAGCAGCGGGTGAGCCTCCAGGAAGGTCTCCCCGACCAGGAGTTGGACCGTCTCCCGCCAGGCGACGTCGCGGTCGGGCAGCGGGGTGCGGTCGAGCAGGGCGGAGGTCGCGACCGCGCGAACGCGCACCGTGGCGTCGAGGGACACCCGGATGACGGCGACCAGCTCCGGCTGGTCACCGGCCACGGTGATGCGGCAGCCGGCACCGGATCCGATGCGGTGCTCGCCCGCGTCGAGATACCAGACCCGCCCGGCACCGACGCCCGCCACGGCCCTGACGGTGACCAGGCCGGTGCGGAATCCCTCGACCGGGCCGGGCCGGTCCAGCCACAGCACGGTGCCGTCGTGGATCCCGCTGCCGGCCAGGGGCTGGGCCAGGTCGAGCGGCTGATCGGCGAGATAGACCCTGGTCACCGCGGTGTCGCCGGAGGGCGGAGCCTGCGAGAGATCGAGGCTGTCCAGCAGGTTCCTGACGACGTCACGGACGGGGGTGGTGGGATCGGCGTCCACGACCACGTCGGCCGACCAGTCCGGGAGCCGGGAAATGGTGATCATCATGGGACTGGTTCCCCACCCCTCGTGAGTCCGTGCGCCCGGGCCCGATGGCACGACCGGTGCGGGGCGCGCACGGTACCGGCTGCCTTGGGGTCGGCTACTTCTGGTTGAGCGAACCGGTGAGCTGGGTGTCCATGTCCTGCATCGCGGACACCGCCTTGTCGAGCCACTGCGACAGCTGGTCGAGGGTTTCCATGGCCTGGTTCGCCGAGTTGACGAACTCGGTGTGCACCTCGTCGAACTTGCCCGACGCCTGGTCGGTGACGAAGCCGGAGGTGGTCAGCGTGTCGACGATGCTCTTGCACTCGGTGAGCTTGGCGTCGATGTCGCTCTTGTTGTTGCGCATCCTGCTCGCGCTGTCCTGCATCTCCTGGTACGTGACGTTCATGTTGGCCATGGGGTGTCCTTTCTGGTGGTGCCGAACGTCCAGTACGCACCGGCACGTTCGGTGTGGACGCTGACGATGCTAGGAACGGGCCCGGTGGCGGTCCAGGGTCCGTTCCGTCGTCGTGGGTCCAGGGGCCCAAGCCCCACCCCGTCTCGGCGTTGACACCTCCCGGGCGGGAGGCGAACGATCGCAGGACACCGAAAACCCGACGCGGCGGTCGACCTGAATCCGGGCTCCCGACGAGGTGGACAGCCGCACGGGGCGGGGTGTACACCAAGGCCGTCCGGCCGCACAGAGTCGAGGAGACAACGGTGACACTGCCGCGCCAACCCGCTGAGGGCGTTCCCCACCGCGGCTCCTGGCTCGCCCGGCTACGCCGGTCGCGCGGTGCCGCGCCGAGGCGGGCCGCCCGTGCCGATCACGGTTCATGGACCGTGGACCGGGTGGTGCGCGCCCTGGCCACCGCCTGTGACAGCGCGAACCGCGGCGTCCCCGCGACGCACGCGATCGTGGTCGGGGCCGACACCGTCTGGTTCCACCTGAGGACCCCTGACGAGCAGCCACCCGCCGGGTGGACCTCCGATGACGACGGCCGGACCTGGCATGCGCAGCTGCGCCGGCTGCAGAGCGCGAGCGTGGCCGAGTCGCTGGAGGAGCCGTACCCGCAGCTGGTCTCGCTCGGCAGCACCGGCAGGGGCTTCGTTCTGCTGAACCTCCGTCAGGCCGGTGGGGTCATCGGCCTGGAGGGCGATGCCCGGCAGGCGCGGGCCCTGGCCCAGGACTGGACCCGGGAGCTTGCCACGAACCCGTGGTCCAGGGGTGTGCGGGTGGTCCGGATCGGGTTCAAACCGGGCGTCGGGGACCCGGAGGCAGCGACCGGGGCGAAGACCCTGGCGGAGGCCGAGGCGGCGCTGGCCGACGAGGGCGGCGGGGTGCTGCTGCTGGCCGGTGCGCCCGGCGGCCGCGACCGCGAACGCGTCACCAGGCTGGCCGACGATCCGGAGGGACGCTGGTCGGTGGTCGTCGTCGGCCGGGTCGAGGATCCGCGGTGGCGGTTCACCATCGACTCCGCCGGGGTCGTGGACACCGGCCTCCTGGACGAGCCCGTGGCACACCGGCTGGATCCCTCCGCGGACGTGCCCGCCCCCGGGGACCCCGATGCCGATCCGGCCGGAGACCCGGACGGCGGTTCCGTCCCCGGAAGCCGTCGGCCCGGGCGGCTGTTCACCCCCGGACGGCTCATCGTCGCGGTCGTGGCCGTCGCCTGCCTGGCGGGCGCCGCGCTGTTCCTCGTCCCCGGCGGGATCTCCTTCTCCTCCACCCCCGCCGCCAAGGCCGCCGGCACCCACGGGGCGACTCCAGGGGCCTCTGCCTCGCCGACGACCACTCCGAGCACGGCCGGCACCGCCGCGTCGAACGGTCCGAACCCGCTGGGCGTCCACCTGGTGAACCACCTCACCGGCAAGTGCCTCAGCGGATCGGCAGGCTCCGACGGCACCCCGCTGATCCTGTACGGGTGCGACGACAACGCGCAGCAGAGGTGGAACGTCGTTTCGGACGGCACGATCCAGACGAACGGCCTCTGCATGGACGCCGCCGGGGGCGGCACCACCGCCGGCACGATCGTCCAGATCGCCCGCTGCAGCGGCAACCCGGCGCAGCAGTTCTCCCTGCGTGCCGACACCCTCTACGCGGCGCACGCCAACATGTGCGTCGACGCGCCGAAGGGCGGCACGGCGATCCGGCTGGCCCCCTGCAACGGCAGCGCGTCCGAGGTCTTCAGGCAGGGCTGAGGCTGGCCCGCTCGGCCCGCTCCAACCCTGGCCGAAGCAGGGGAACAGCTCAGCTGTGGCGGCCCCTCCGGTCGCCAGCGTCCCGCAGAGCAGACCGAGCACGACGGCCAGCCGCGATGCCCGGGACGCACCCGGGATGATCTTCCACATGGGGGTCAGTGGACAGGCGCCGCAACCCGAAGCGGACCGCGGCGCCGACGTATCGTCATTCTTTCCTTCGATAGGACCAACGCCACCGGCCGAACGGACCGGCCCGGACGGTCAGGACCGGGAGCCGCAGAAGGCGTTGCGGGGCAGGTCGTCGCAGGGGTGCGGCATGGTGGGCTGGAGGGTGCGGGCCGCCAGGCTCAGGCCGGTGCGCTGCGGGTAACTGGCGCCGGGGACCGGGCAGGGACCGTAGCCGGCCGAGCAGACGAGTTCGCCGAAGAGGAGTTGGCTGTCGCCGGCACCGGCACCGGCGCACGGGTGGCCGTCCACGGCCGGGCTCTGGATCCCGGCCGGGTCGCTGGTCAGCGGACCACCGGTGTCGCGGTTGGCGCCGAAGCAGTTGTGCGGGGCGGTGCCGGACTCGTTCGCCAGGTCGCCGTTGGTCGGGTTGCCGAAGAAGCCGTTGCCGCTGAGGCTGTTGCCGTCGATCCGGCTGCCGTACGCCAGGAAGAGGCAGACGCCGGGCTGCTGCACGCCGCCCTGGCAGGAACTGACCGGCGGCGGGGTCTCGCTGTCCGGGAAGTCGTGCAGCACGATGCCCCAGCTGCCCTGCCGGACGATGCGGTTGTCGCGCAGCGTGTCGCTGTGGCCGCCGGAGATCTCGATCCCGGCGCCGATCACCGGGGCCAGGCCGGACACCGGCGCGTTCGGATTGTTGTTGTCGTGGATGTAGTTGTCCTCGATGAAGGTGCAGGAACGTGAGGCCTGCCCGGGGCAGCTGCCGTCCTGCGGCGGCGGGGCGTCGTCGTTGTTGAGGGAGTTGGGCGCGATGCCGGTGCGGTTGTTGTCGAACTCGGAGTCCCGGATCGTGTAGCCGCCGGAGTTGGTACCGGAGAAGCCCAGCGCCGAGTTCTGCCCGTGCGCGTCGGACAGGACCAGGTCGCAGAGGTCGCGGCAGGCGCCGACGTAGTAGTCGGAGTCGCCCATGTTGGAGGCGTAGGTGTGGGCGATCTCGGCCGGACCGGTGGCGTTGGAGACAAAGATGCCGTACTGCGCCATCGGCGCACTGGCCACCGCCGAGCCGTAGCCGGAGGTGGCGGTCAGGTATCCGCCGTGATAGCCCTTCAGGCCGATGCTGCCGCTGCCGTCACCACCGTTCCACCAGATCTCGTTGCCGCCGCCGTAGCCGCCGGACAGGTAGTTGCAGACGGTCAGGTTCTCGATCGAGACCCCGTTCGTCTTCGAGACGACCACGCCGCTGCGGCCGGTGGTGTCCTGCAGGGCCGGGGAGCTGGGGCAGGGGTCGGCGGCGCTGCCGTTGCTGCCGTCGATGATCACCCGGTTCCGGTCCAGGCCGCGCAGGTGCAGCCGCGCCGTGGTGATCAGCACGCCCGCCTCGTCGGTGGCCTTCTCGTGGTAGACGCCGGGCCAGACCAGCACCCAGGCGCCCGGCTCGGCGGCGTCCACCGCGGCCTGGACGGTCCGGTACTGGTGCGGAGCCTTCGGACACGGGCTGGTGCTGCCGTTGCAGACCAGCAGCACCTCGGCGTCGCCGCCCCGGCCGTGCCCGGGCGCGGACGCCGAACCAGACCCGGAAGCCGATGCCGCTGCCGACGTCGACGCGGACGCGGGCAGGCCCGCCCCCAGGGACATCCCGACGGCCCCGAGCAGTGCCACCAGGGTGCGCGTCATGCGGAGTCCTCGCATGCAATCCTCCCCCACAAAACATGAGCTGACGTCATGTCAGATCGGCACAGCCTCGGGCTCCGCCGACGGGAAGTCAATCCCCCGCGCACCCGTACCAGGCCACGATCTCGGCCGCCACCTCGGCCAGCGCCGCACGGGCCGCCGGCGGACCGAGGATCTCCAGGTCGACCCCGAACGGGAGCAGGGCGCGCACCGCCGCGAGGGCGCGGAAGCCCACCTCGGCCCGCACCCAGCCGTCGTCCGCGCGCACCGGCGGTCCAGTGAGCTTGGTCCCGTGCATCCGCGCGAACAGGTCCCAGCGGGACTCGCGCACCCGCAGCAGCACCCGGAGCTCGTCCGGCACCCGCTCCACCGTGTCCCGGAGCACCGCCCAGACCTCGGCGAGGCCCTGGCCGGGACGGCGGCGCACCGGCTGATCCTCGGCCGCGGCCGAGGCCTGGACCCGGTCGGCGCGGAACAGCCGGGGCGCGCCGTCGAGGTCGGCCACCAGGTACCAGACCCCCGCCTTGCTCACCAGTCCGTACGGGTCGACGGTGTACCGGGACGGCTCGCTCGCGCCACTGTGACGGTACGTCAGCCGCAGCCGGAGGTCGGTGAACACCGCCCGCTGCAGCTCGCCGAGCTCCACGTCGGCCGGGTCGCCGCCCATCCAGCGGGCCGGATCGACCAGGATCCGCTCGCTGGTACGGGCCGCCGCCGGGCGGTGCGGGGCGGGGAGTGCGGCCATCACCTTGCGCAGCGCCGAGCCGATGGCCGTGCCGAGCCCCAGCGCGTCGTGGATCCCGTCCGCCGCGAGGACGAACAGCGCCTGTGCCTCGTCGCTGGTCAGGCCGGTGACGTCGGTGCAGTAGCCGGCCAGCAAGCGGATGCCGCCGGTACGGCCGCGCTCGGCCCAGACCGGAACGCCGGCCGCGGACAGCGCCTCGACGTCGCGGTAGACGGTCCGGACCGACACTTCCAGCCGCTCGGCGAGTTCGCGGGCGGGGACCTGACCACGGGTCTGGAGCAGCAGCAGGATCGAGAGCAGGCGGTCGGCCCTCACCCGGATGCGGCCCTTGTCGGAGCCTTCATGGGACGAGTCTGGAAAACCTGACAGAGGATGTCCAGTAATACCGGGAAAGTGCTCCTCACCAGGCCCCGCCGGACCACGAACGGGCCACCCGTCCAGCACAGGAGCAGCTCCCATGAACGCCACCATCGCCGCCGACCAGGCTCCAGCCGTCGCCGCGTTCGACCCCCGCCCGCTGTTCCTGCTCGCCCTGGAGCAGTGGGAGCAGGTGGTGACCGGGTACGCTCCGGCCCAGCTGGACCTGCCGACACCGTGCGACGAGTTCGACCTGCGCGCCCTGGTCGGCCACACGGTCGGCGCCGTCCACCGGATCGCCTACATCGGCGAGGGCGGGCGCGGCATGGACCTGCCGGCCGCCGTCGGTGAGATCGACGACGCCGACTGGGTCGGCGCGGTCTCCCGGGCCCGGGCCCGGGCAACGAGCGCCTGGGCCGCGGAGGAGAAGCTGGACCGCGTGGTCGAGGTGCCGTGGGGCACGGTCCCGGGCCGGATCGCGCTGGGCGGCTACCTGATGGAGCTCAGCACCCACACCTGGGACATCGCCCAGGTGGTCGACCCGGCCGCGGAGTTGGACCAGGAGCTGGGCGCGGTGGCGCTGGGCATCGCCCAGCAGGTGCTGCCCGCCGACGGGCGCGGCGGCGACCTCCCCTTCGGCGCGGTCCAGCCCGCGCCGGCCGACGCGGACACCTACACGCGCCTCGCCGCCTGGCTGGGCCGGACGGTCTGACGACGCGTCATCCTGCGGGGCCAGGAGGGTCGGAAGGGCAGGTCAGCCGCGGCCCTCGGCGCGGGTGGGGACGCGCGGGAGCCGGATGCCGAGCTCGCGGCGCAGCGCCGAGCGCGCCGCGAGGTAGCCGGACATGCCGTGCACGGCAGGCCCCGGCGGGGTCGAGGCCGAGCAGAGGTACACGCCCGGCAGCGGGGTCCGGTAGGGGTCGAGGCGGGGCGCGCGGGGGGTCGGGCGCAGGAACGACTGCGTCAGCGACATCGCGCCCGCGCTGATGTCGCCGCCGACGTAGTTCGGGTTGTACTGCTCCAACTGCGGCGCGCTCAGCGACCGCTGGGCCAGCACGGTGTCCCGGAACCCCGGGGCGTGCTCCTCGATGAGCGCGACGATCTCGGCGGCCGCGTCGCCGGGGCTGCCCTGCGGGACGTGGGCGTACGCCCACAGCGGGTACGCCCCGGGGCGTCCGCGGCCGGAGTCGACCGCGACCGGGTCGGCCAGCAGCACGAACGGGCGGTCGGTGCGCATCCCGCGGGCGTTCAGCGTCTCCTGGCCGTAGACCTCCTCGGCGCTCCCGCCGAGGTGGATCGTGCCGGCCCGGCGCAGTGCCGGGTTGGTCCACGGGATCCGTTCGGACAGCAGGAAGTCGGTCTTGGCGGCGGCGGGCCCGTAACGCAGCGAGGCCAGCCCGCGCGCGTACCGGATCGGGAGCCGGGGACCGGCCAGCCGGGAGAACTCGTGCGGGCCGAGGTCGGCGAGCACGATGCCCGCGTCGCCGACCTCGCGCAGGTCCGTGATCCGGGTACCGGTGTGGACGGTGCCGCCGTGCGCGGTCAGGTCGGCGGCGAGGGCCCGGGCGATGGAGCCGCTGCCGCCGCGCGCCACCGGCCAGCCGCCGGCGTGCGCGAGATGGCCCAGCAGCGCCGCGACCCCCGCGCCGGGCAGGCTCGGCAGCGGTCCGACCACGTGCGCGGCGACGCCCGCGAGCAGCGCCGGTGCCTCGTCGCCCCGGAACTGGTGCCGGGCCAGGGCCGTCCCGTGCCGCAGCAGCCGGGTGGCCAGCAGCAGCGGGACCGCGGGGTCGGTGGGCGGGCGGCGCAGGTCCGACAGCAGCAGTTGGACGATCGCGTCGCTGCGCCGCACCAGCGGCTCCATCAGCCGGGTCCAGGCCCGTCCGTCGACCGCCCCGAGGCCCTCGGCGGTGGCACGGAGATCACGCCAGGCCAGGGCGGCACGGCCGTGCGCCAGCGGATGGGCGTAGGAGAGCTCGGGCGTGATCAGGACGACGCCGTGCCGGGCCAGGTCGAACGCCCGGAAGAAGGGGGACGCGGCGGCCAGGGGGTGCACGGCGGAGCAGATGTCGTGCACGATGTCCGGCTCGAACAGCGGGACGCTGCGCAGGCCACCGCCGAGGGTCCCGGCGGCCTCGTAGAGCGTGACCTCGAGCCCGGCCCGGGCCAGGGTGACGGCGGCGGCCAGGCCGTTCGGGCCGGCCCCGATGACCGCTGCACGCTCTGACGTGGACGTCGACTTCACCCCTGCAGCCAACCACACCCGAGCCGCACGGCGAACGCCGCCACCCGGCCGCCCGCGCAGGCGGTGCGGCGACCACAGGGCGGCAAGCGGCGGCCTCCCTGCGGTGGCCCGCACAGTGCGGCCTTGTCGGCCGGCACCGCAGGCTCCGGCCGCGGACCGGGGCCGGCGCCGTAGCCAGGATGGCGGGGCGGCGGGGCGGCGGGGTGGCCGGACCCGGCGGGGTGTCGGGCCCGGGGGCGAGGCCCCGCCGGGTGTGGCGTTACGCGGCGGTGGCGCTGGGCGCCGGGGCGGCCGGCGCGGCGGCGGGGAGGTGGGACGCGACGGCGTGGGAGCGGGCGGTGGGCGGCGTCAGCAGCCTGCGGCCGAGCAGCAGGGCGGTCAGGCCCAGCGCCGAGCCGGCCAGCGGAACCAGGAACCCGCCGGTCGGGCCGTGGCCGTCGATGACCTGGCCCGCGGCGGTGGAGCCCAGCGCCAGGCCGAGGCCGATCGCGCCGGTCAGCCAGGTGAACGCCTCGGTCTTCGCTCCCGCGCCCACCAGCGACTCGACCAGCGTGTACGCGGAGATCAGGGTCGGCGCGATGGCCAGTCCGCAGCAGAGGCCGGCCACGGCCAGCGTGGTCAGCGACGGCATCGCCCACAGCGTGGAGCAGCCGACGACCAGCAGCGCGTAGGAGACGAGCATCCGCTGCTGCGCGGACCGCTTCCAACGGGCCATCCCGTAGACGACGCCCGCGCACATGCTGCCGCAGGCGAACAGCCCGTAGACGACGCCGCTCATCGCGGCATGCCCGGCCGCGTCGGCCGCGGCCGTGATCGAGACCTGCAGCGCGCCGAAGACCGAGCCGACGCCCAGCAGCGAACCGGCCAGCAGCCGGACGCCGGGATTGGTCAGCGCCGAGGCGTGACGGACGTCACCGGCGCCCCGGGCGGGCGGGGCGGTGCGGCGCTGCACGGCGAAGGCGAGCCCGCCGACCACGGTCAGCGCGGCCTCCGCGATCAGCCCGGCCGCGGGAGCGACGGTGGTGCTCAGCGCCGTGGCCAGGACCGGGCCGACGACGAAGGTGAACTCGTCGGTGACCGACTCGAAGGCGAAGGCGGTGGAGAGTGCGGCCGGGCGCCCGCGCAGGGCGTGCACCCAGCGGGCCCGGACCAGCGCGCCGATCTGCGGCACCGAGGCACCGGCGGGGACGGCCGCGGCGAACAGCGTCCAGTCGGGCGCGCCGCCGAGGGCGAGCGCGATCAGTGCGGCGACGGAGACGCCGTGCACCACGATCGTGGGGAACAGCACGGCGCCCTGGCCGTGGCGGTCGGCGAGCCGGCCGGTCTGCGGGCCGATCAGCGCCTGCGCGACCGCGGACACGGCCGCGACGGCACCGGCCAGCCCGTAGGAGCCGGTGGTGTCGACGACCAGCAGGACGATGCTGAGGCTCAGCATGCCGAACGGCAGCCGGGCGGCGAAGGCCGGCGCGAGGAAGGTCCACGCTCCGGGGGTGCGCAGCAGTGCGCCGTATCCGACCCGTTCGTGCGCCGTGGCCTCGGCGGGTTCGGCAGCCGTGACAGCGGGGCGAGCGGGGCGTACGGGTACGGGGGCAGGGGTGGTGCGGGTGGCCTGTGCGGGGCGGGCCATGAAGGTACTGACTTCCTGCTGCCTGGTAGCGCCGGGGCGGGGAGGCCCTGGTACGCCGAGTGTCGTCCTCTGCGCCGCGACCGCCGCGCGGTCGTGCCGACTCTGCATCAGGCAGATGCTTCTTCGTCTCGGTGTGCAACCTTCATTCTAGCGGCTCGGCCCGCCCGTCCCCCACGTGCCCCCGGCGGGACGGCTCAGGAGCCCGCGATCCGCTCGTGGTGGCGGATGACCTCGGCGATGATGAAGTTGAGGAACTTCTCGGCGAAGGCCGGGTCGAGGCGGGCGTTCTCGGCGAGTACGCGGAGCCGCTCGATCTGCTCGCGCTCGCGGTTGGGGTCGGCCGCGGGCAGCTGGTAGCGGGCCTTGAGGCGGCCGACCTCCTGGGTGCACTTGAAGCGCTCGGCGAGCATGTGCACGATCGCCGCGTCGATGTTGTCGATGCTCCCGCGCAGCCGGTCGAGTTCCACGCGGGCGTCGACGTCCGCCCCCGCGGACTCCGCTGCCCCGGCGGACTGGCCTGCCCCGACGGACTCGGCTGCGTGGCTCTCGGTCATGCGGTCCCCCAGGGGTGGAGTGCGGTCCGTCCGGTGATCACGGCGGCACCCCGAGGATACCGATTCGGCGTTTGCCCCAGGATCATGTAATCTCTTCCACGTCAGCACGCGCCGCTAGCTCAGTTGGTTAGAGCAGCTGACTCTTAATCAGCGGGTCCGGGGTTCGAGTCCCTGGCGGCGCACAGCGGATGAGAGTTAGGGCCGTCCCCTCAGGGGGGCGGCCCTTACTCGTGTGCTCGTTCCGCCGCCGCCCGGATGAACCGGGGCGCGGGTCCGGCTCAAGGCTCTGCCCGGATCAGAGGCGCTGGAGCATCCGGGTGATCGCGTCGGAGGCGGTGGCGCGGCCGAAGTGCCAGCCCTGGGCGTGGTCGCAGCCGGTGGCGCGGAGGCGGTCGGCCTGCAGTTCACTCTCGACGCCCTCGGCGGTGACGGTCAGGCCGAGCGCGTGGGCGAGACGCACCAGCGCGGCGACGATCTGCTGGTCGGCGGCCTCCCTGCGGCTCTCACGCCGGGTCTCCAGCGCGGTCGAGGGCTGGTCCGGGTGGAAGCCCTCGACGAAGCCGCTGTCCAGCTTGAGCACGTGGACCGGGAGGCGGCTGAGGTAGGCGAGGTTGGAGTACCCGGTCCCGAAGTCGTCGATGGCGATCCGCACGCCCATGTCGGCGAGCGCGTGCAGGGCCTGCAGGGGGCGTCCGGCCGGGCCCATCACCGCGCTCTCGGTCAGCTCCAGTTGCAGCAGCCGGGCCGGCAGCCGGGTCGTGCCCAGCACCTCGGCGACATCCGCGACCACGTCCGAATCCCAGAACTGACGGGCCGCCATGTTGACGCTGACGAACAGCCCCGCTTCGGGGAACTCCCGCATCCAGGCCCGTCCCTGGGCGCACGCGGTCTCCAGCACCCAGCGGCCCAGCGGGACGATCGCTCCGGTCTCCTCGGCGATGCCGATGAAACGATCCGGCGAGAGAGTGCCGAACTCCGGGTGCTGCCACCGCACCAGGGCCTCCACGCCGCGCGGCACGCCCAGGTCCTCGCCCCTGAGGTCCACCAGCGGCTGGTACTCGACCGTGAACTCGCCGCGCTCCAGCGCCGGAAGCATGGTGGTGGCCAGGAGTTGACGGGTCGTCTGATGTGCGGTCCGTTCCGGGTCGTAGAAGGCCCAGCGGGCCCGGCCGTCGCTCTTGGCCCACCCCAGGGTCGAGTCGGCGTCCTTGACCAGCTCGGTCGGCGTGGTGCCGGGGACCGGCCGTTCCACGACGCCGACACTCGCGGTGGCCACCACCCGCTGCCCGGTCAGGTCGTACGGGGCGGCGAGGACCTCCACCACCTCGGCCGCCAGCGCGGTCAGCTCCTCGGCACCGGCGCTGCGCGGCACCAGCACCGCGAACTCGTCGCCGCCGACCCGGGCCACCAGGTGGCCGCGCGCGGTGAACCGCTGTTCGAGCCGCCGGGCGACGGCTACCAGCAGCTCGTCCCCGACATGGTGGCCCAGGGTGTCGTTGACGGCGGCGAACCCGTCCAGGTCGAGGTAGCACAGGCCGATCCGCTGGTCGCCCTCGGTGAACGCGACGGCCAGCCGCTCGAAGAAGAGCGAACGGTTCGGCAGCCTGGTCAGCGGGTCGTGCATGGCCTGGTAGTGCAGCCGGTCGCCGAGCAGCCGGGCCTCGGAGACGTCCTCCACCATGGCCAGCGTGTACTGCGGATTGCCCGAGCCGTCGCGGATCAGCGACACCGTCACATTGGTCCACACCGCGTGGCCGCAGCGGTGCCGCAGCCGCTTCTCCAGCCGGATCCGGTCCCGGTCGCCGCGCAGCAGCTCCAGGTAGATCCGCCGGGAGTGCTCCTCGACCTCCAGGACCTCGTGGATGTGCAGCCGCTTCAGCTCGGGGACGGTACGGCCGAGCATCTCCGCGAGGGCGGGATTGGCCTCGATGATCAGGTCGTCCGGGTCGACCAGGGCCATGCCGATGCCCGCGTCGGTGAACGCGGCACGGAAACGGGTCTCGCTGGCGCGGAGCGCCTCGATCAACTGGTCCTGGGTCAGCGCGGCCTCACCCGACGACGCCTCACCCAAGGACATCCGGCCCGGTGACGTCTCGGTCAACGGCAGCTCGCCCAGCGGCAGCTCAGCCGGCGGCAGCGGGCCCGGCGGCTCGGCGAGCGCGGTCTCGGCGAGCACGGTCTCGCCCAGCGCGGTTTCGGCCAGCGCGGTTTCGGCCAGCGCGGTTTCGCCCAGCACGGTTTCGCTCAACGGGGACGCGGCCACGGCCTGACCCTCGCTGCTCCCACTGCTGTCGCTGCTCGGGCCTGGCACCGCTCTCCCGTCCCGCACTCCCGTTCACTCATGACGCACGGTAGTGATCATAGGTGGCCTGTCCTGGGCCGATCCAGCGACACCCGGGCGATTCACCCCACAGGGGAATGTTCGGAGCGCGCGTACGACCGCCCACGCGCCGCCGCCGTCCGCGGGTGCTCGGACGGCGGCGACGTCGGACCGGGGCGACCCGATCAGGCGAGGCTTGCCGACAGCGTGATGGTGGTACCCGAAAGTGCCTGGCTCACCGGGCAGTTGGCCTTCGCGTCCTCAGCGGCCTTGACGAAGTCGGCCTCGTCGAGGCCGGGCACGGTGCCCTTCACGGTCAGGTGGATCCCGGTGATTCCGGTACCCGGCTGGAAGGTCACCTCCGCCTGGGTCTCCAACAGCGTCGGCGGGGTGCCGGCGTTGGCCAGGCCGAACGACAGTGCCATCGAGAAGCAGCTGGAGTGAGCGGCCGCGATCAGTTCCTCCGGACTGGTCTTGCCGTTCGCCGCCTCGGCCCGCGAGGGCCAGGACACGGGAAACTCGCCGACACCGGACGTGACGAGCGAGACGACGCCCTTCCCGTCCAGCAGAGCGCCTTCCCAAGCGGTGCGTGCGACGCGTGTGGTTGCCACGCTGGGTACCTCCATGGTCGATGTGGTGGTTCCGGTCGTGTGCCGACCACCACCCTATGCCGCGTCAGGACGCCACGCGGGGAACGCGCCGCCGCTGTCACCGCCCCGCCGTCACCCCGGCGCCGTCAGCGCCCCGCCGTACTGCCGCCACGGCGGCGACCGTCGCCGTCACCGCCCGGCCGCCGGGGGTCAGCCGGCGGACTCGCGGCGGAAGCCCAGCTGCTCGTTGATCGCGATCATGTGGGTGTTGCCGGGGGCGCAGGTGGTCACCACCTGCTCCACCTCGGGGTGCGCACCGAGCAGCCACTGCAGCATCGCCGCCTTCACCCACAGCCCCAGGCCCCGTCCGCGGTGGTCCCGCCGCACCACGGTGTCGTACTGGTTCGCGACGGCGGCCGCCGCCCCGCCGTGCAGCACGATCTCGCTGAATCCCGCGACCACCTGGTTCCCCTCGCCGTCCAGGCAGACCGCCGCGACCGTCAGCACCGAGCCGCCGTCCGCCGCGTACGTCTCCGCCTGCCGGCGGACCCGTGCCTCGTCCCAGTGCTCGCCACCGTGGGCGAGGCCGTCCTGCGGGGCGTCGTTCAGTGCCTCCCGGGTCGCCGCGAACGGTCCGATCAGGTCGCTCGGTGCCACCCCGGGCCAGCGCACCAGGTGGTAGCCCTCGCTCGCGGCACGGACCGTGGCCCGCAGTGCGTCCTGGTCGCAGTCGGCGACACGGAGCACCAGCCGCTGCCGCCCCGCCTCCTCCGCACCGGGTGCCTCGTCGATCCGTGCGATCCGTACCTGCTCAAGCCCGTCGTCCACGCACAACCTCCGCGTCCAGGGCGCGCACGGCGCCGTCATGTCCACAGCATGCTCGGAAGGACGGGTACGGCGCAGGCATCCGCGCCTGTGAGCACAATCACTGCCGCACTATTGCAGGACGTTCACCGCACGGGCCACGATCAGTGCCAGCGTCAGCAGTGACACCGTGGACTGGATGCCCATCAGCAGCTTCGACCAGCGCGACAGCGGCATCACGTCGGTCGGGCTGAAGGCGGTGGCGTTGGTGAAGGCCAGGTAGAGGTAGTCCACGTACTCCGGTTCCCAGTCCGGCGGGGACATGCCCTGCTGCTGCATCTGCGGGAAGAGGAAGTCCGGGTACTCGTGCGTGCCGTGGGCCCGTGCGGCCGGTCCGCCGCGGTCGGCCTCCCAGTACCAGAGGCTGAACGCGATGATGTTGGTCAGCCAGATCCCGCCACCGGTCATCAGCAGCGCGCCGGCGCCCACTCCGTGCGAGCCGGTGAGCAGGTCGTGCACCAGCAGCACCGCGGACCAGCCGTTGGCCAGGCTGACCGCCGCCGCCAGCAGCAGGCCGAGCACCCGGACCGGCATGGTCGCCCGCTCGATCCGCCGGTGCGGGTTGGCGAACACCAGCGCCACCATCAGCAGCAGTTCCAGTACCGGCAGCAGCCAGTGCGGCTGCACCGTCAGCCGTTCCGGCAGGCTCCACTGCACCGCGATGGCCACCAGCAGCGCGATGCTGACCGCCCAGCGCTGCTCCCCCTCGGTGTGCCGCTTCCATGCCGGGACGAGGCGCTCTCCCAGTTCGCCCAGCTCCCGCAGCTCGGCCGGCCTGCCCAGCCCGCCCGGCTCGTTCCGCTTGCCCGGTCCGCCCGATCCGCTCAGCCCACTCTGTTCGCTCACGCGGGCATTGTGCCGGTGAACAGCGGAAGGACACCATTGACTGAGAGTAGATACCGAGTGTAGACACTGCGATATGACTGTTCCTCTCGCACTCCTCGGACTGCTCGAACGAGAGCCGAGCCATGGATACGACCTCAAGCGCGACTACGACGCGTACTTCGGCCGGGGCAAGCCGCTGCCGTTCGGACAGGTCTACTCGACCCTGGGGCGGCTCGCTCGCGACGGCAAGGTCCTGGTCGGCGAGGCGGAGCCGGGGGCCGGTCCGGACCGCAAGCGCTACGTGATCACCGATCTCGGCGCCACCGAGGTCCAGACCTGGCTGGCCGAGCCGGTCGAGGCGGAGCCGCACCTGCAGACGGTGCTGTTCACCAAGGTCGTGCTGGCGCTGTTGCTGGAACGCGACGCCGAGGCCTACCTCGACGCCCAGCGGGCCGCGCACCTGCAGCGGATGCGGGAGCTGACCGAGATCAGGCGGAGCGGCCAGCTGGTCGACCGGCTCCTGGCCGACCACGGCCTGTTCCATCTGGAGGCCGACCTCCGCTGGATCGAGCTCACCACCGCCCGGCTGGACGCGCTGGCCGCGGAGGTGCGGTCATGAGCGGCGACGGCGGGCCCCGGAGCTCCGCACGCGCCGCAGCGGCCGGCGCGCGGTCGAAGCCCACGGACCCGGCGGCCGCGGGGGGCGCCGGGTCCGCCGGGTCCTTCGGGGATGCCGGGGACGCTGCGGGGGTCCTGGTCGAGGCCCGCGGCGCGATGCTGTCGTTCGGTCAGACACCGGCCCTGCGCGGTGCGGACCTCGCGGTGACGGCCGGAGAGATCGTCGCCATCATGGGCCCCAGCGGCTCCGGCAAGTCCACCCTGCTGCACTGCCTGGCCGGGATCCTGGTCCCCGACTCCGGGGAGGTCCACTTCGACGGCCGCCGGGTCGACACCCTCCGCGAGACCGAGCGCAGCGCGCTGCGCCGGGACCGCTTCGGTTTCGTGTTCCAGTTCGGCCAGCTCGTCCCCGAGCTCACCGCCGAGGAGAACATCGCCCTGCCGCTGCTGCTGAGCCGGACCCGGCGGTCGAGCGCGCTGGCCGAGGCCCGGTCCTGGTTCCCGCGGCTCGGCCTGGAAGGCCTGGAGAGCCGCCGGTCCGGCGAGCTGTCCGGCGGCCAGGCGCAGCGGGTGGCGCTGGCGCGAGCCCTGGTCGCGCGGCCCGACGTGCTGTTCGCCGACGAGCCGACCGGCTCGCTGGACTCGCTGACCGGAGAGCAGGTGATGGACCTGCTGGTCACCACCGCCCGTGCCGAGGGCACCACCGTGGTCCTGGTCACGCACGAGCCCCGGGTGGCGGCGTGCGCGGACCGCGAGGTCGTGGTCCGGGACGGCCGGGTCACCTCGCTCACGCCGCAGCGGGTCGCCTCGTGATCGGGCTCGGGCTGCGCCTCACCCTGAGCGGCGGCCGGGAGGCCGCCGCCCGCCTCGCCGTCATCACCTCAGCCGTCGCCCTGGGCGTCTTCCTGCTGCTGAACACGGTCGCGTCGGTCAACGCCACGAACACCCAGAACGCCCGCTACGCCTGGCTGAACTCCGGTGTGCAGCAGGCCGGTGCCCAGAACTCCGACACGCAGAACTCCAGTACGCAGAACTCCGGCACGTCGCAGCCGCAGGGCGGCGGTACGGCCGCCGCCGCGCCGTCCGACCCGATGTGGTGGCTGGCCTCGCCGGACAACTTCGACGGTACGACCATCGGACGGGTCGACCTCGCCGCGACCGGACCGCACTCGCCGGTCCCGCCGGGCATACCGGCGCTGCCGGGCCCCGGGGAGTACTACGCCTCGCCGGCTCTCGGCGCGCTGCTGCGGTCCACCCCGGCCGACGAGCTGGCCGACCGCTTCCCCGGGCGGCAGATCGGCACCATCGGTCCCTCGGCGCTGCCGGGACCGGACTCGCTGATCGTGGTCATCGGCCACACCCCGGACCAGCTCTCGCACGTCCCCGGTGCTCGACGCATCACCTCGATCATGGCCACCTCACCCAGCGACTGCGGTGACTGCTCGATCGGCACCAACTCCAACGGCATGGCGCTGATCCTCTCGGTGGTGGCGACCGCGCTGATCTTCCCGGTGCTGATCCTGATCGGGACCGCGACCCGGCTCGCGGCGGCCCGTCGGGAGCAGCGCTTCGCGGCGATGCGCCTGATCGGCGCGACACCCCGGCAGATCTCGGTGATCGCGGCGGTGGAGTCGACCGTCGCCGCGGTGGCCGGGGTGGCCGTCGGCTTCGGGCTGTTCTTCCTGCTCCGCCCGCTGGTCGCGACGATCCGCTTCACCGACGCGCCGTTCTTCGGCTCCGACCTGTCGCTGACCGCGACGGACGTGCCGGCGGTCGCCCTCGGCGTGCCGGTCGCGGCCGCGATCGCGGCCCGGATCGCCCTGCGCCGGGTGCGGATCTCGCCGCTCGGCGTCACCCGGCGGGCCACTCCGCGCCCGCCCCGGATCCGCCGGGTGATCCCGCTGCTGGCGGGGGTCCTCGAACTGACGTACTTCATCGGCAGGCACCCGAAGACCACCAACGGGCAGATCGCGGCCTTCATCCCCGGCATGCTGCTGATCATGGCCGGGCTGGTGATCGCCGGGCCGTGGCTGACCATGGTCGGCGCCCGGCTGATGGCCCGGCGAACCGGGCACCCCTCGCTGCTGGTCGCCGGGCGCAGACTCTCCGACGATCCCCGGGCGGGTTTCCGCGCGGTCAGCGGGCTGATCCTCGCCCTCTGCGTCACCACCGGGACGGTGGGGATCATCACCTCGCTGGTCGCCGAGCGCGGCATCCCGAAGAGCAGCCCCTCGGTCAGCAGCGCCCTGGTCGCCGACTACTTCCGGGTCACCCGGTCGGGAGAGCTGACGTCGACCGAGCCCGCGCTGCCGCAGACGCTGCTGACCGCTCTGCACGGGGTCACCGGCGTCCAGGGCGTGCTGGAGATCCACACCAATCCGCTCGGCACCGAGGACCCGACGGCCTTCGGGGTCCCCCAGCGCGACGCCGCGCGCTTCCTGGCCGGGCTGGTCTCCTGCGCGCAGCTCGCCACCGAGCCGGTGTTCGGCGGCTGTGAGCCGGGGGCCCGGGCGGCCTCGGTGACGCCGACACTCGACACCATCGGGCTCGCCTACGGACCCCCGTGGCCGTCCACCTGGCCGGCCGCCGGAATCTCCGCCGACCGTCTCGCCGGCCTTCCGATCACCGGCCTCGTGGTCACCACGGACGGCTCCCGGAGTGCGATCGAACGGGCCCGCACCCTGATCGCGACCGCCTACCCGACGGAACAACCCCCGGCGACCATCGCCGAGCAGCGCTCCTGGCAGCACCGCGCGATCGCCGGGTACCAGCAGCTGGCCGACGTGGTGATCATGATCAGCTTCCCGATCGCCGGCTGCAGCCTGGCCGTCAGCGTGGCCGCGGGGCTGAGCGAACGCAAGCGTCCGTTCAGCCTGCTGCGGCTCAGCGGTGTCCCGCTCGGCGTGCTGCGGCGGGTGGTGCTGCTGGAGAGCGCGGTACCCCTGCTGGTGGTCTCCGCGGTGGCGATCGGGATGGGCTTCCTGGCGGCGCAGCTGTTCCTGCGGGCGCAGTTCGGCTACTCGGTGCGGGCACCGGGCGGGGAGTACTACGTCATCGTGCTGGCCGGGATCGTGCTGTCGCTGGGGGTGATCGCCTCCACGCTGCCGCTGCTCCGCCGGATCACCGGGCCGGAGACCGCCCGCAACGAGTAGCCGCGCCGCGCCCGCCGCCCGCCACGCCCGCCACGCGCGGCGGGCGGCTCACTCCTGCGCCTCGGCGAAGGCCAGCAGTTGCTCGGTCGACCAGGCCAGCCGGCCGGTCCGCAGATCGTCGATCACCCCGACGAGCCACTCGGCCTCGGCCGCGGTCACCACGCGGAGGTACTCGCTCTCCAGCATGGTGATCCGCGGCAGGCCGTGCCCGGCCTCCTGTTCCGCTGCCCGGTCCAGGGCGGCCAGCGTCCCGGCCAGCCGCTCGCGGCGCCGCTCCAGCGCGTCCAGCATCTCCGCCGGGTCCAGCAGCATCAGGTTCGACAGCGCGACCGGGAACTCCGGGAACTCCTGCTTGGGCGTGGCGAGCATCTCGATCAGCCAGCTGCGGGCGGTCACCCGCCCCTCGTCGGTGACCTCGTAGACGGTCCGCTCGGGGTACTGCTGGTCCCGGCCGGTCTCGCGGACCGCGATCAGCCCCGCTCCGAGCAGGCGCTCGATGGTCCGGTAGAGACCCGCCCGCTGGCCGACGTTGACGACCTGATCCTTGCCCCACTGCTTGATCAGCCGCTGCACCCCGTACGGGTGCAGCGGCTTGTAGTGCAGCAGGGACAGCACGGTGAGCGCGAGCGGTGAGCTGCGCGGCGGAGTGGTGGCCATGGGGCGATGCTACCCCCGCTGGTACTAGTTGACGGGAGACTAGTTGCAATGCAACTATTTCACTGTCAGCGCACCACCCACCCGAAAGGCAGGAAGCCGTCATGTCCTCCCGCATCCGCACCGCCCTGGTCATCGGTGGTGGCATCGCCGGCCCCGTCGCCGCGATCGCCCTGCAGCAGGCCGGTATCGACGCCACCGTCTACGAGGCGTACTCCCGTTCCGCCGACGGCGCGGGCGGCAGCCTGAGCCTCGCCCCCAACGGCCTGGACGCCCTCGACGTCATCGGCCTGGGCGAGGTGGTCCGGCCGATGGGGATCCCGATGACCGGGATCGTGATGCAGGACTGGGCCGGCCGTCGGCTCGCCGAGTTCGGCAACCCGCCCGGCGTCCCGCCGATGCAGCTGGTCTGGCGCTCCGAGCTCTACCGGGTGCTGGTCGACGAGGCCGCGCGCCGGGGCATCCGTACCGAGCACGGCAAGCGCCTGGTCGGCGCGGAGGAGACCGCCGACGGCGTGACCGCGCACTTCGCCGACGGGACGCGGGCGAGCGCGGACATCCTGATCGGCGCGGACGGCATCCGCTCCACCGTGCGCACCCTCATCGACCCGTCCGCGCCGGGACCCGACCACACCGGGCTGATCAGCTTCGGCGCGCAGGTGGCCGACTGCGGCGTCGCCCCGACCCGGGGGGCGATGAACATGAGCTTCGGCAAGCACGCCTTCGTCGGCTACCAGGTCTTCGACGACGACTCGGCGCTGTGGTTCGTCAACCTCCCGCACGCGGAGGCGATGACGGCGGCCGAGGCGCAGCGGACCCCGCCCTCGGAGTGGCTGTCGTTGTTGCACCGGCAGTTCGCCGACGACCGCACGCCCGCCCAGCAGCTGATCGGCCTGACCGGGCCGGAGGACCTGATGGTGCTCGGCTCGATGGAGATCATGCCCCTGGTGCCGCACTGGAGCCGGGGCCGGATGGTCCTGGTCGGCGACTCCGCGCACGCCCCCTCGTCCAGCTCCGGACAGGGCGCCTCGCTGTCGATCGAGAGCGCGGTCGAGCTGGCCCGCTGCCTGCGCGACCTGCCCTATGACCAGGCCTTCGCCGCGTACGAGCGGCTGCGGCGGCCCCGGGCCGAACGGATCATCAAGGAGACCACCCGCAAGAACAGCGCGAAGACGGCGGGGCCGGTGGGACGGGTGGTGTTCGCCACCCTGATGCGGATCTTCGGCAAGCTGTCCAAGCCGGAGAAGCAGGCATGGATGTTCCACTACCGGATCCACTGGGACGAGACGGTGGCACCGGTCGCCGCACCGGTCCCGCCCGCATCGTCCGGCTCATCCGCACCGGTCGGAACGGCGGCGGAACCGAAGCGTCCGGCCAGGTTGTCATAGTCCAGGAGCACGGTCGTAATAGACTTAGGCGTGTCCATGGCATCTGGGCAGCGTAGGGGTGGTGGGTGGGGATGCGCCAAGTCGTGGGACCACGACAGGCCCGGGATCCGTCGCTGACGGAGGAGACAGCGGACCTGCTGGCGGAGACGATCTGCGCCCTGGTCGACGACGCCCTGCGGGAATCCTGGGCGGTGCGCATCTCCGCGACCGAGGACTCGGTACGGCTGGTGGCCTTCGCCGACCCGAGAAACGGGATGGCCCGCTGGGCGGTGGTCCGCTGCTACCAGGGTCTCTGGCACATCCGCGACACCACCTGCAGGGTCGAGGCCGAGCAGGAGTACGAGGCCACGGTGCGACGGCTGACCTACGAGTCCGGCTACCGCTGGGCGGCCACCGACGTCCCGGGCGCCTGCGCCGCGACTCCCTGGGACACCCCACGGCACCGGCGCCGGGCGGGGCTCCGCCCGCCGACCCGCACCCGGTCCCGCTGACCCCGCCCCGACGGGCGACCCGGACCCGGCTCGGGGACGGCGCTGGCCCGGCAGGACACCGACGCCCCCCAGGGCCGGCGCGAGGCCGGCCGGTTCCGCGGCGCCCACCCCTGTGCGGTGCCACGGAACCGCGGTGCTCAGCGACCCCAGCGGCCTCCGTACCCTCAGCGGCCGGTACCGCACCGCCGCCGCTACAGCGCGGCTGCGGCCTCCGCGCGGGCGAGGGCGATCCGGGCCGCCGCCCCCACCAGCCCGACCAGGTCGGGGGTGTCCTGGTCGCCGGAGAGGTGGCGGTACTCGGTGGCCACGGTGATGGCGAGACGTTCCGGGAGGCCCAGCTCCGGATAGCGGCCCGAGTCGATCAGGCGCAGCGCGGCGTCCTGCGCCGGGATCCCGCCCAGCCGCAGCACCCGGCACCGCTCCGCCACCCAGGACAGGTAGTCGACGTAGTCGCGGAGCCCGGCCGGGCCCAGCAGCGGGCCGTGCCCCGGAACGATCACCTCGGCACCGGTGCCGAGTATCCGCTCGCAGCCGTCGATCACGCTGGCCAGCGGGCCCGCCCAGTGCACCGGGTGGTCCCCGGCGAAGACCAGGTCGCCGGCGAAGACCACGCCCTGCTCGGGCAGGTGGACCCAGAGGTCGCCGTCGGTGTGGGCCGGTCCGGCCTGGGTCAGGCGGACCGGCGTTCCGTCGACGTCCAGGTCGAGCTCACCGCTGAAGACCCGGGTCGGCGGAACGATCTCCAGCCCGGTGAAGTCGTAGCGGCCGAAGTGCTTGGCCAGGTACCAGCCGGTGGCCTCCCCGGGCGCTCCGCCGCGCGTCAGCAGGTGCATCTGCTCCGGAGTGGGCTCGTGGTCGAGGGCGTGCAGATAGGCCTCGGTGCCGATCACCTCCACCCCGGGCAGGGCCGGCAGGCCGTAGCTGTGGTCACCGTTGGAGTGGGTGAGCAGCACCGTCCCTATCGACCGGTCCGGGCCCAGCACCGGCTCGGCGGCGGCGAGCAGCCGGCGGGTGCGCGGCAGGTCGTAGGGGGTGTCCACCAGCACCGCCTGAGCCTCCGTCACCAGCAGCCCGCAGTTGGCGAGTCCCCAGGTTCCCCGGCCCTCGGGACACCAGACGAACAGGCCGTCGGCCACGGCGGTCAGCCGTGCTTCTTCGCTCATGGGCGCCCATTGTGTCGACCCCCGCACCCGTCCCGCATGTGATCCTGGTCACTCTCTGCCGTGCAGTGACGTTCCGTCATCGCCTGGCGCTGCGGCGGCGGTCGGTGGAACCGCCGGGCGGCGGAACGACCTCGCCGGGGCGGAAAAGGATGATCATCAGCCGGGCTCCGGGCATGCTGAACGGCTCCGCCGCGCAGATGGTGGCCATCCCCGGGCCCAGCTCCGCGTGCACCAGCGGCCGGGTGTCGGTGTCGGGGTGGATGTACTCCAGCTGCGGGTCCGCGTACATCGGTCCGGTCACCGGGTCGGCCAGCACCTGCTGCTCCAGGCCGGCCAGCTCGCCGGACTGCGGGTTGGCCACCACCGCGGCCTTGAGCTGCGCGAGTGCCAGCGGTCCCCAGAGGTCCTTCCAGTAGGGAAAGTAGAGCTCGCGCGCCTCCGGGCAGAGCACCATCCACCACATGATGTTCTTCGGCGGCCGGCCCTGCGGGAACAGCGCCGGGAAGTGGCGGTTGTAGGCCAGCAACCGCCAGGAGACGTCGGTGATGTACGCCATGTGCTCGATGCCGTCCAGCGCCAGCTGCCAGCTGGGGCGCAGCCGCACCGGGGCCGAGGGGTCCAGCGGGTGCGGCGGTTTGGCGCCGGTGGCGAGCAGGAACAGCATCACCCGCTCGTCCTCGGTGAGCCGCAGCAACTCGGCGATGGCGTCGAGCAGCCGCGACTCCGGCCGGGGCAGCTTGCCGCCGACCAGGCGGCCGAGGGTGCCGGTGGTGATGAAGTAGGGCTGCTGGCTCAGCAGCAGGTCGAGCTGGTGCTGCGACAGTCCGTGGACCTTGGGGCCGCGACGCGGCATGGTCGGGGCCGGGAAGCCGTAGTCGACGGGGTCGATCAGCGCCCGGTGCCGCGCCAGCATGCCCTTCAAGTCCTGCCGGTTCATGTCTCTGCACAGTCCATGGGAATTGGGTACACCGAAATTACATGGAAAAACATTCAGTGGAAAGGTCCATGACAGTGGGCCAGACTGTCGCCACGGCCTCACTCACAGTGCTGCTCCCCGGTGGCCGTAACCTATCGCACCGCCGCCGAGGCGACCGCCCGACCGATACCAACTCCCATCTGTCAGCAGCGATATGACGGATCAACAGCCGAGACCTCCGAGGCCCTGACCGTGATCGTGAACCTGGACCGCCGCCCGCGCGAGGACGCGCCGGAGCCCTCAGCGGCCGTATCCGGTCAGCCCTCGCTCTCCCCGCCGCAGGCCGTCTTCCAGCTGCCCGCGCGGCCGGATCTGGTACGCACCGCACGCTCGATCGCCGGGCAGGTGCTGACCGCCTGGGGCCTGGACGCCGACGACCGGGACGCCCTGGTCCTGCTGGTCGGCGAGCTGACGGCCAACTCGGCCCTGCACGGCGGCGAGGAGATGCTGGTCGCCCTGGACCTCGACCCCGGACGGTCGGTGGTCCACCTCTGCGTCGCCGACCTCGGCGAGGGCCGGCCGGGCGCCGGCGTCCGCTCGCTGCCGGACGAGTACGGCCGGGGCCTGCAGATCGTCGCCGCCCTGGCCGACGCCTGGGAGACCCACGCCATCCCGTCCGGACTCCAGGTGCTGGTGGACTACCGCCTGGCCTGACCGGGTACGGGTAGATGCGGCGGTCGGACGTTTCGGCGAGCAGCCACGACGCCCGGCCGATGCGCTACGCTCCACGGCTATCGCGGAGATCGACACTGCCACCACTCGGAGTTGTGAAGATCTCAACTACGGGTTGGCCCAACTCCGGGACTGGTGTAGGCATAGACCGTGCCTGAACAGACCATGTCAAAAACGCCGACGGCGTCACCCCCACTCTGGCGCCACCGGGACTTCCTGCTGCTGTGGTCCGGTGGCGCGGTCAGCGATGTCGGCTCCGCCGTGTCCACCCTGGTACTGCCCCTGATGGCGATCCAGACGCTGCACGCGACCACCTTCCAGGTCGCGCTGATCGGCATGATGCGCCGGCTGCCGTTCCTGGTGCTGACCCTGCCGGCCGGGGTCCTGGTGGACCGCATCCGCCGGCGCGGGCTGATGCTCGGCAGCGACGTCGGACGGTTCCTGGCGATCGGTTCGCTCCCGCTGATCTCGCTGTTCCGCACCGTGTCGCTCTGGGAGCTGTACGCGGCGGTGCTGTGCGTGAGCTGCTTCCGGGTCTTCTTCGACGTGGCCGACCAGAGCTACCTGCCCACGCTGCTCCCCCGGGAGCAACTGGTCGACGGCAACGGCAAGCTGCGGTCCACCGAGACCTTCGCCGACGCCGCCGGACCGACCCTCGGCGCGGCGCTGGCCGGTCTGGTCGGCACCGCCAGGACGCTCGGCGTGGACGCCTTCTCGTACGCGTTCAGCGCCGTCTCGCTGCTGCTGATCCGGACCCGGGAGCCCTGCCGGGAACCGGGGACCGCCCCGCCCCGGATCACCTTCCGGGCGGCGATGACCGAGGGGCTGCGCTTCGTCCTGGGCGACGCCATTCTGCGGAAGATCGCCGCCTGCACCGCGACCGCCAACCTGGCCATCAGCCTGGTCACCTCACTGGAGGTGGTCTTCCTGATCCGGACCCTGCACGCCTCGCCCACCGAGACCGGCCTGGTGCTGGGTCTGGGCACGCTGGGCGGCTTCGGCGGCAGCCTGGTGGCCCGGCGGCTGGCGCTCCGGGTCGGCACCGCGCGGATCATGTGGGTCGCCCTGGTCATCCCCGCGCCGCTGACCTTCCTGATGCCGCTGGCCTGGTCGGGCTGGGGCACGCTGATGTACGCGGCCGGCTGGGGCGCGTTCAACGCGGCCGGGGCGGTCTACAACACCGCCCAGGTGTCCTACCGTCAGTCGGTCTGCCCGCCCGAGCTGCTGGGGCGGATGAACGCCTCGATCCGCTGGCTGATCTGGAGCACCACACCGCTCGGCGCGCTGCTGGGCGGCGGGCTCGGAAGCTGGCTCGGGCCCCGCCCCGCCATGTGGATCGGCGCGTCGATCATGGCGTTGACCGGGCTCTGGCTGCTCGCGTCGCCGCTGCGCGGCATGCGCGACATCCCGGCCGCGACCCTGCGTGCGACGGTCGCGACCAGCTAGGCGAGGCGCGGTGCATCTTGATGACATGCACTGAGATGCCGCCCTCCGGATGTGGACATACGAGCGAGCGAATCGGGAGGATCAACACGCATCCCCCCGATGGCCGCTGGTGCCGTAGTCGCCTCCCCGGACGACTCCGGCGCCAGCCGCCAACGCCACCGCCGCACCACATACCGACGTGCGAGGCCCCGCTCGGCCTCAGCGCGACCCGCCGCCGCTGGGAGTCGACCATGAGCGATCTGTACGCACTGGACACGCAAGCCGAGGTCACCGCCGACGCGCGCCGCCAACTGCGAGTGTTCCTGGCCACCCCGTCGCTTCGGCTGACCGGTCCGGTCGACGGCGGCCTCACCCTGGCGGTCCGCGACCGGGCCACCGCCCTGCGCGAGGCACTGCTGGACTGCGGTGTCAGCGTCTACAGCACCCACCACGGCGACACCTGGTCCGCCCGCGGCCTGCACCCCGGCCAGCGGGTGCCCAGCCCGTTCCGTGCCATCCAGTCCGCGGACGTGGTGTTCAGCTACGTCGGCACCCCGCTGTCGGCCGGCATCAGCCTCGAACTGGGCTGGGCGACCGCACTGCGCAAGCCGGTGGTGCTGATGGTCGACAAGGCCGGGCAGCACCTGCAGCTCATCGACACCCTGGAGGCCGTCGCCCCGGTGCTCCCGCTGAAGTTCCTGCCGAGCTGGTCGGTCCAGGAACTGCGGCACGCCATCGTGACCGGCCTGCACTGGGTCGACGACGAGACCCTCACCGTCCCGGCCTGACGCCTTGGGTCGTGACGCGGACCACAGTCTCCCGTGTCGCGACCAGTGCCCACCCTGCACGGCCCGTACGCCCTTTCGGTTCCGCCGGTCCTCCCGATCACGGCGGCACCTCTGGCCTTGTTCCGCCGGACCCGGTTCAATGGCGGTGACGACCGCCCGGATCCCGCTCCGGCCCGGCCACCGGTCCACCTGTCGACCCTGCGTAGCCGCTCCCCGTCGCGTCCGGGAGAATGGACGCGGCAGTGTGCGGCCGCCCTGGTTGTCCAGGCATCGTGTCCGGGCGCCGCCGCGCGACAGTTCCGGCGCACGCTGAATCGGGAGAGATGTTCGTGGACGCGGCTCAGCACCCCCCGCAGGCACCGAACGAGGACGAGTTCCTGTCCCGTGAGGCGCGGGAGCTCTACCAGCAGGCGCTGGAGAGCGGTGCGGTGTCCAAGAAGGCCGTCGGCCAGCAGCAGCCCGGTGCGCTGCGCGAACTCCTGGACGAGGGACTGCTGGCCCCGAACTTCCTCGACCCCGACCAGCTCGGGCCGGTCCATCCCCGCTCGGCACATGCCAGCCAGGACCAGGAGGCGGTGGGCGAGGCCATGCGGCTGCTGGCCGCCGTGGCGGCGAGACCGCGTCGACTGGAGCCCATCACGCGGATGTGGCACGCGAAGCGCCCGGACGGCGAGGACGGGTCCTTCGTCCGGGTGCGCAGCAAGGAGGCGATAGGCGCCCAGGTCACCCTGCTGATGCAGCAGGCACAACGGAGGATGCTCTTCGCTCAGCCCGGACCCCGCAAGGCGGAGGGACTGGAGGCGGTGCTGCCCCGCGACCTGGAGATGATCCGCAGGGTCTCCCAGTGGCGCACGCTCTACCAGACCTCGGTGCAGTCGAACGCGGCGGCGCGCGCCTACGCCCGGGCGGTGACCGAGGCGGGCGCCCAGGTACGCACGTCACCGGAGTTCGGGGACCGGCTGTTCATCATCGACGACGTCGCGATCTACCCGTACTTCGGGGATACCAACGAGGCGGTCTTCTGCTGGGAGCCGGCCACGGTGGAGCTGCTGACCCGCGGATTCTGGCGCGACTGGGAGCGCGGCACCGAGTTCGAGGGCGCCACCCGGCGGCCGACGGCCGACGTCAGCGGGGCCACCCGCAAGAAGATCATCCAGCTCGCCATCGAAGGTGTGAACCAGGAGAGCATCGCCCGGCGGCTGGGGCTGCACAAGCGCACGGTGGCGCGCTACTACGCGGAACTGCACGAGCACTACGACGCCAAGACGAACTTCCAGCTGGGATACCGGGTCGGCGAGCAGGCCTCGGGAGCGGTCGTCCTGCCCGACGACGAGATATAGCCGGGCAGGACAGCGACGAGCATGCGCTCGCCTAGTTCGTAGCCACGTCCCAAATAGAGTCGGCGCGCGCGGCTTTCGCGTGCGGCGCGTCCCAAATAGAGTCGTTCGGGACGCCGGCGACCACGGCGACCAAGCCGAGGACAAGTGCCGCGACCAGGCTCAGGGTGACGATGCGAATGTGTCGGATCACTGCTGTCACTCCCTTCCAATAGGATCGAGGGGTGGGACCCTCGAAAATGTGTCGAGCATGTCTACTGCTCTCGCACACATGCCCCCCGCATGGTATGCCATGTCCGCGTCGAGCAGCGTCCTCCGAACGGCGGAATGACACCACCATTCGGGGGGACAGGCCAGAGCGCCCCACCGCTCCCATCGAGCCCCCGCAGGGCATGTGATCCAGGTTCCGTTCCGGCGGCCACTCATGTCACTGCGGCCAGTGGTGTCATATGGATATCTTTCAATCGCTCCGGAGTCCAGACTTCCTCACAGGTTCAAATAATGGCAAGATGGGGACATGTCAAACCTCGATGACTTCCAGCAGGCATCCCGCCTGGACGCACTGGCGGAGATTCAGCGAGCGCGCATGAGCCTGGACGACCAACTCGTCAGTGCCGCACGGGCGGGAGTCCACCCCAGCAGCATCGCGGTGATGGCCGGGCTGCCCGAGCCGATGGTGCGGGCGAAGCTCGCGGCCGCGGGAGTCCCCATGGCGGGCTGGGCCGGAGCCGACGGCGACCTGGCCGCGCACTGGGACTGACCCGGCAACCGGGTTGCTACCACGTCAGGTCTGGTGGTTCCACCAGACCTGACGACGGCGACGACGAAGACATCGACGAGCGGATGCCCAGGCGACAGTCACCCGGGCATCCGCCGTTCGGAGGGCCGCCGGCCCGCCCGCGTCAGCCGTTGGCGTCAGCCGGCGTGGTGGTGGGGGTGAGGCCCTCCAGCTTGTTGGCGGCGAGGGCGAAGTCGTTGGTGAACGTGGTGCCCAGGTTCACCGACGAGGTCGCGTTGCCGACCAGGATCTCGGTCGCGAGGGACGTCTTGGGGCCGCCGGCCGGCATGATGCCGTCGGGCAGGAACTGGCCCTTGTCCTGGTTCAGGGCGGTGATGTAGTCCGCCTTGGTCACCAGGGCGTTGGACACGAAGGACTGCGGCAGGTTGTCGGCGATGTCCGCCGCGCTGTGGGTGTTGATCCAGTGCATGGTGGCGACCAGGGCGTCGACGACCTTCTGCGCCGCGTCCTTGTGCGCGTTGACCCAGTCCGTACGGGCCAGCACGCCGGCCGCCGGCCAGGCGCCGCCCAGCGAGGACTGGGCGCCGGCGGTGGTCGCCAGGTCGATCGCCGAGTAGGCGATGCCCTTCTTCTCCAGCGCGGTGACCGTCGGCTGAGTGGTCATCACACAGGCGGTCTTGCCGTTCTGCAGCGCCGCCACGGCGGTGGATCCAGCGCCGACCCCGATTCTGCTGTAGTCGCTGGTCTTCAGGCCCTTCTGGGCGGCCAGCAGCTTGGTCAGGGTGTCGGTACCGGAGCCCAGGTCGGTGACGCCGACGGTCTTGCCCCTGAAGTCGGCGGCCGAGTGCACGTTGCTGCTCGGGGTGCACATCACCCGCTCCCCCGGAGCGCCGGACAGCTGCACGATGTCCTCGACCGCCTTGCCCTTCACCTGGAAGTCGATGGTGTGGTTGTACCAGGCGCCGGCCATGTCCACCTGGCCGGAGGCCATCGCGTCCTCGGCACCGACGCCGCCGTCGGTCTCGGTGCTCAGCACCACGTCGACGCCGTACTTCTTGTAGAAGCCGAGGTTCTGGGCCAGTTGGTAGGGCAGGTAGATCTGCTTGTCGATGCCGCCGACCATCAGCGTCACCTTGGGGACACTGCCGGAGGCGCTGCTGGAGGAACCGCTGGAGGAACAGGCGCTGACCGCGCCGAGGGCGAGCAGGGTGACACAGGACGCAGCGAGGGCACGCTTGAACATGGCTTGCCACTTTCCTTTCGAGGGTGGTCGAACCGGGGACTGCGGTGGGGGGGTCAGATGGCGTTGGCGGCCTCGGTCGGGGACGGCGGGCGCCAGGACAGCAGCCGTCGCTCCAACTTGCTGATCAGCCACTCCGCGACGAGCACGACCACGGCGATCACCAGCATCGTGGCGAACACCCCGTTGGGGTCGAAGTTGTTCTGCGCGGTCTTGATGACCAGGCCGAGCCCGTTCTGCGCCCCGAGCACCTCGCCGACCAGCGCGCCGACGATGGCGAAGCCGAAGGCCGTGTGCAGGCTGGCGATGATCCAGGTGAGCGCGGACGGCACGATCACGTGCCGGACCACCTGCAGCTGCGAGGCGCCCAGCACCTTGGCGTTGGCGAGGATGTTGCGGTCCACCTCGCGGACGCCCTGGAAGGCGTTGAAGAACACCACGAAGAACACCAGCACCGCGGCGAGCAGGATCTTCGGCGTGGCGCCGATACCGAAGGCCACCACGAAGATCGAGCCGAGGACGATCCGCGGGATCGCGTTCACGATCTTGATGTACGGCCCCAGCACGTCCGACAGGAACCGGCTCTGACCCAGCGTCACGCCGATGACGATGCCGGCCACGGCGCCGAAGGCGAAGCCGAGCAGCGCCTCCTGGATGGTGGTCCAGATGTTCAGGTAGAAGGAGCCGAACTCGGTGCCGTTCTCGAACAGGTCGATCAGCCGCGACCAGATGCCGGACGGCTGCCCGAAGAAGAAGGGGTCGACGATCCCCCAGGCGGTGAAGGCCTGCCAGCCGCCGAGCACAAAGGCGGCGACGCCCAGCCGGGCTGCCCACACCAGGGCGACCCGGCGCCGGAAGGCCCGCTTCGCGGCCGTGGCGGCCGACGACCGCACCAGTTCCGCGGAACGGGCGGCGGCGTCGACGGGCGCGGCCGAGGGAGAGTCGGTAACCGCTGCGGGCACGGGGTTGGTGGGTGCGGTGCTCATGCCGTACCTTCGGCGGTGCGGGCGTAGGCGCGCTCCACTTCCTCGCGCAGGGTGTTCCAGATCTGGTGCTGCAGCTCGATGAAGCGGGGCTCGAAACGGATCTCCTGGACCGAACCGCGCGGCCGCGGCAGGTCGATGTCGTACACGGCCTTCACCGAGCCGGGACCGGAGGTCATCACCACCACCCGGTCCGCCAGCGCGACGGCCTCGTCCAGGTCGTGGGTGATGAAGATGACCGACGGGCGGGTCTGCTCCCACAGGCCGATCAGCTCGGTCGACATGATCGCCTTGGTCTGCACGTCCAGCGCGCCGAACGGCTCGTCCATCAGCAGGATCTTCGGCTCGTTGATCAGAGCCGCCGCCATCGCGACGCGCTTGCGCATACCGCCGGAGAGCTGGTGCGGATAGCGGTCCTCGAAGCCGGCCAGGCCGACCCGGCGCAGCCAGTCCCGGGCCGAGGCCTGGGCCTGCTGCCTGCCGACGCCCCGGAACACCGGGCCCATCGCCACGTTCGCCAGCACCGTCTTCCACGGCAGCAGCGCGTCCGCCTGGAACATGAAGCCGATTCCGTCGGTGATCCCGTCCACCTCGCGGCCGCCGACCGTGACCGAGCCCTCGCTCGGCCGGTCCAGCCCGGACACCATGCTCAGCGTCGTCGACTTCCCGCACCCGGTCGGTCCCACCACCGCACAGAACTGGCCCGGCTCCACGGCGAACGAAACGTCCTGCAGCGCCGTGAACACCTCGCCACCCGGTGTCAGGAACCGCTTGGTGAGCCCGGATATCTCGATCCGGGCGCTGCCCGGATCCGTGCGGTCGGCGGTCGGGCTTGTTGCCACGCTATTTCGCGAAGCCATGGAGCCGTCTCCTTTCTTGCCTCGGGTTCGAGGAAGACCGACGCTAGAGGCGGCTCCGTGTTACGTCACTGTTTCAGAGGTATCCCGCGTTAGCCGCGTTACCTGCGGTTTTGCGCGTTCTGCTCGCCGTTGCCGGGCGCCGCCGCAACGCGCCGCCCCGGGACGGGAATGCCCGGCGCCGGCACCGGGGTTGTCCAGGCACCGGTGATCATCAGGACCGGCCGAAGCGACCGACCTCGGGGAGAGAACGTCATGGCGTCTGAGACTGCCTTGGAGACCAGCACCGCCACCGTGCACGGCACCGTCGCCGAGGGGTTCGAGGAGGTGCGGGCGGAGTTCGCGGCGTTCGTCGCCGCCGAGCCCACCGATCCGGGCGCGCAGCTGGCCGCCTACCAGCACGGGCGGCTGGTGGTGGACCTGTGGGCCGGGGACGTCACCGGGGACTCGCTGACCGGGGTCTTCTCGGTCACCAAGGGCGCCGCACACCTGGTGGTCGCGCTGCTGGTGCAGGACGGCGCGCTGGAGCTGGACCGCCGGGTCGCCGACTACTGGCCGGAGTTCGCGGCCCACGGCAAGGGCGCGGTGACCCTGCGCGAGCTGATCTCGCACCGGTCCGGGGTCATCGGCGCGGACGGCGGCTTCAGCTACGAGGAACTGGCCGACGACCGGGTGGTCGCCGAACGGCTGGCCGGACAAGCGCCGTTCTGGCGGCCCGGGGCCGGCCACGGCTACCACGCGCTGGCGATCGGCGCACTCACCGGCGAGGTGGTGCGCCGGGTGACCGGGCGCAGCATCCAGGAGATCTACGAGGAGCGGGTCCGGGCCCCGTACGGTCTCGACCTCTTCCTCGGGCTGCCCGAGGCCGAGCGGCACCGCTACCGCGACGTACTGCCGATGCTGCCGACCGCCGGGCAGCTGGCCGCCCTCGCCGAGCGCCCGCAGGTGGGCCGCTACAACCGCCTCCCGATCGCCTTCAACACCAGCGCCGACCCCTCCTTCGACCTGGTTCGTTTCGTCAACTCGCCCGCCTCGCTGGCGAAGAGCCCCACCTCGGTGGGCGGCGCCGGCAACGCGCGCGGCATCGCCGGGATGTACGCGGCGACGCTGGGCGGGTTCAACGGCCACGGCCCGCTGCTGACGCCGGACACCGTCGGCGAGTTCGCCCGGATCCACTCGGCCGGGAACGACCTGGTGGTCGGCAACCCGAACGCCTTCGGCCTCGGCTTCGAGGCGCTGGGCGTGGCCTACCCGGCGCTGGCCGCCGACACCTTCGGGCACTCCGGCGCGGCCGGGGCACTGGCCTTCGGCGACCCCCGTTCCGGTCTCGCCTACGGCTACACCCGCCGCCGCTTCGCCTTCCCCGGCGGCGCCGCCCCGGAGAACGAGCAGTTCTCCCGCGCCGTCTACCAGGCCGCGACGGCCGGCTGATGGGGACCATGTCCGGGGGGACCGGGCCCGCGGCGGCGAGTGGCCGGCCCGCCGACGAGGGGGCGGCGATCGGGGTGCAGGAGCGGCTCCGGGGGCTGGTGGACGTCACCGGGCCGGGGCCGGATCTGTCGGGCGGGGGGACGATCGCGGGGGTGGACGTGGCGTACGACGACGCGGGCGACCGGGTGGCCGCGGCGGCGGTGGTGCTGGACGCGGCGACCCACCGGGTGGTCGGCCAGGCCACCGCGGTCGGCCGGATCACCTTCCCCTACGTCTCCGGCCTGCTGGCCTTCCGCGAACTGCCCGCCGTCCTGGACGCGCTCGCCGCGCTGGGGCGGGCACCGGACCTGATCGTCTGCGACGGCTACGGTGTGGCCCACCCGCGTCGGCTCGGCCTGGCCAGCCACCTGGGGGTGCTCACCGGGATCCCGGCCTTCGGCGTCGCCAAGTCGCCCTTCCTGTACGCCTTCGACCCGCCGGGGCCGGAGCGCGGTGCCTCCTCGCCGCTGCTGGACGGGGCCGAGACGGTCGGCCGGGCGCTGCGGACCCGTACCGGGGTGAAGCCGGTGTTCGTCTCCGCCGGCCACCTCGTCGACCTCGACCAGGCCTGCGCGCACACCCTCGCGCTCAGCCCGCGGTTCCGGCTGCCGGAGACCACCCGGCTGGCCGACCGCCTCTGCCGCGCGGCCCTGGCGGCGGGCTGAGCACCGCCGCCCACCGGGCCGGCGTCACGCCAGCCCCTGCAACTGCAGCAGCAGCCTCTTGACCTCCGTCGCGTGGAACCGGGGCTGCTGCCGCACGGGGTCGGAGCAGAGCAGCATGGGCGCGTCGCGGTCGTCATCGGGCAGTCGGCCGTGGCTGCCGCGCACGCAGGTCGGATCCAGCGGGATCACGGTCAGCGGGGCGCGCAGCCCGGCCTTCTTCCCCAGTACCGCCAGTCCGGCCTTGGCCTTGGCCAGCGGGTCGGCCGGGTCGAAGAACAGCTCGGCCGGGTCGTATCCGGGCTTGCGGTGGATCTCGACGCCCCGGGCGAAGTCGGGAGCCCGTGCGTCGTCGAGCCAGTAGTAGTAGGTGAACCAGGCGTCGGGCTCGGCGACGGCGACCAGCTCGCCGGAGTTGGCGTGGTTGATCCCGTAGTCGGCCTGCTCGGTGCGGTCGTAGACGGCGTCGATACCGGCGACGCTCTTGAGCACGTCACGCACCCGGGGGATGTCCACCGGGTCCGGCACGTAGACGTGGGCGGCCTGGTGGTCCGCGACGGCGAAGGCGCGCGAGGTGTGCGGGTCGAGGTACTCCATGCCGCGCTGGACGAAGACCGACAGCAGACCCTCGCGGCGCAGCGCCCGGTTGATGTCGACCGGCCGGGAGACCGGCGAGATGCCGTACTCGCTCAGCGCGACCACGGTCGTGCCCCGGTCGCGGAGGTCGTCCAGCAGCGGGCCGAGGGCGGCGTCGGCCTCGCGGGCGGCCCGGACCGCCTGCGGGCTGTCGGGGCCGAAGCGCTGCAGGTCGTAGTCCAGGTGCGGGATGTAGATGAACGAGAGGTCGGGGCCGCGCCGGTCGATGACGTACCGGGCGGCGTCGACGATCCACCGGGTGGACGCCAGTCCCGCGGTCGGCCCCCAGTAGCTGAAGAGCGGGAAGTCCCCGTGCAGGGCCGCGAGTTCGTCGCGCAGCCCGGCCGGAACGGTGTAGCAGTCGGGCTGCTTGCGCCCGTCGTAGCGGTAGACCGGACGCGGCGTGAGCACCGTGTCGACCTGGGCGCCCATCGCCCACCACCAGCAGAGGTAGGCGGTGGTGTGGTCCGGGTCCCGGTCGCGGGCGGCCTGCCAGACCTTCTCCCCCTGCACCAGCCCGTTGTGCTGCCGCCACATGTGGATCTCGCCCTGGTCCCGGTGGTACCAGCCGTTGGCCACCGCGCCGTGGGCGCTGGGCAGCGTGCCGGTGGTGAGCGTGGCCTGGACCGTGGCCGTGACGGCCGGGAAGACGGTGTCGAGGGCGGCGGCGAAGCCCTGCTCGCCGATGGCCCGCAGGTTCGGCATGTGCGGCAGCAGTCGCGGGGTGAGGCCGACGGTGCAGAGCACGGCGACCTTCGGGGGCCGGTCGGCGGCCGTGCCGGCACGGTTGCGGCCGGGCACCGGGGCGGCCATCAGCTGCCGCCGCGGGCGATGGAGTTGCCCGCGTACGCGGCGCCGGCCTCGCGGGTGGTCGCAGCGCTGGTCGCAGCGGTGGTCTTAGCGGTGGTCTCCGGGTCGAGGTCGAGCCGGCCGCTCTGGCCGTAGAAGGTGACCGGGTTGCGCCACAGCACCCGGTCCACCTCGTCCTCGTCGAAGCCGGCCGCGAGCATGGCGTCGGCGGTGGTCCGGGTCAGCAGCGGGTCGCTGTGGCCCCAGTCCGCGGCGGAGTTCACCAGCATCCGCTCGGTGCCGTACCGCTGGAGGATCCGGACCATGCGCTCGGGGGTCATCTTGGTGTCCGGGTAGATGGAGAAGCCCATCCAGCAGCCGGAGTCGACGACCTCGCCGACGGTGACCTCGTTGAGGTGGTCCAGGACCACGAAGCCGGGGTCGATGCCGGAGTCCGCGATCACGGCCAGCGAGCGATCGGTGCCGCCGGCCTTGTCCCGGTGCGGGGTGTGCACCAGCGCGGGCAGTCCGTGCTCGACGGCCAGCGCGAGCTGGTACGAGAAGGCGTGCTCCTCGGCGGGGGTGACCGTGTCGAAGCCGATCTCGCCGAGGGCGACCACCCCGTCCTTGACCAGGTAGCGCGGCAGCAGGTCGAGCACCGGGGTGCAGCGCGGGTCGTTCGCCTCCTTGGGGTTGAGGCCGATGGTGCAGAAGTGCCGGATGTCGAACTGCGCGGCCCGGTACGGCTCCCAGCCCAGCAGCGCGTCGAAGTAGTCGGCGAAGCTGGCCGGCGAGGTACGGGGCTGGCCGAGCCAGAAGGCCGGCTCGACCAGGGCGCGGACCCCGGCGGCGTGCATGGCCCGGTAGTCGTCCGTGGTGCGCGATGTCATGTGGATGTGCGGGTCGAAGATCCTCATGGTGGCTTCTCCTCGAAGTCGTGGTCGACGGTCGGCGGGCGCCGTCGACGGGGCGTGCCCGGGTGGCGGGCGGTGCGCGGCAGGTGCCGGGCGGCGGGCGGATCAGCAGTACCGGGTGAGCAGCCAGATGTCGTCCGGCACCGGTCGGCCGGCCGCGCGCCTCTCGTCCGCGAACCCCAGGGCGATGCGGGCGAGTTCGGCGTCGCAGCGGTCGGTGAGGCCGGCCACCACCCCCAGCGGGACGCCCATGAACAGGCACTTCAGTACGCCCTGGCGCCAGCGGTGCTGGTCCAGCCGCTCCCGGGCGTAGGGGCCGAGGGCGGCGCCGACCAGCCGGATGTCGTTGGTGCGCAGCGCGTCGTCGACCAGCGGCAGCACCGCGTCCCCGACCGGCAGGAACGGCAGGGCGCGGATGACACCGCGGCGTTCCGCCGCGTCGCCCTGCTCGTACCGCAGGGTGGCCTCGGCGGCGGCGCGCTCCGGCGCGACGCCGAGCAGCAGCACGGTCCGGGCCGCGTCCTCCACCGCCCAGCCGGCCCAGCCCGGCAGCGGCTTGCGGCCGAAGGCCCGTCCCGCCGACGGGAACAGGGTGTCCAGCGCGCCCGGGTCGGCGGCGACGGCCTCGACGGCGGCGTTCAGCCGGGACTGGCCGAAGGCGTCGAGCACGGCTGTCAGCGAGGCCCGGAGCGAACGGAGGGTGAGCGCGTCGTGGACGGCGGACGGCGCGGGCACCCGCTGGGGCGGGCCCGCCGGCGGGGTTTTGGAGGCCGACGGGGTCTTGGAGGCCAGCGGGGGCAGGGAGTGGAGCAGGGGCAGGTCCGGTGCGGCGAGGGTCGTCATCGTGGTGCTTCCTTCCTCAGGAGTGATGCCGTCGGTACGGCGGCCTCGGATGCGGCGCGGAGGAACTCCAGACTGTGGCGGGCGGTGGCGGTGGCGGCGTGGCTGTGCCGGGGAAGCTCCACCGACACCAGCCCCCGGTAGCCGATCTCGGCGAGCGCCGCGAACACCGGCGGGAAGTCGATCTCCCCTTCGCCGAACGGGAGATGCTCGTGCACCCCGCGCCGCATGTCGTCGATCTGCACATGGGCGAGCCGGTCCGCCGCGAGCCGGACGCAGTCCGCGACCGGATGCGGCTCCAGGCAGCGGCAGTGCCCGATGTCGAGGGTGAGCAGCAGCCGCCGGTGGTCGCCGAGTTCGCCGGCCAGCCGGCGGTAGTCGGCCAGGGTGGCGACCAGCATCCCGGGTTCGGGCTCGAAGGCCAGGTCGATCCCGGCCCGGTCGGCGAGGTCGAGCGCGATGGCGCAGCCGTCGGTGAGACGGGCCCACGCCTCCCGCTCGCCCACCTCGGCGGGGGCGGTGCCGCTCCACAGGTGCACGGTCCCGGCGCCGAGCTCGCCCGCGATCTCGACGGCCCTGCCGAGCAGTTCGATGCGCCGCTCCCGGCCGTCCGTGGACATCAGCGTGGGCTGGTGCTTGAGCCAGGGATCGAGCAGATAGCGGGCGCCGGTCTCGACCACCACCGCGAGCCCGGTCCGGTCCAGGGCCCGCCGGACGTCGCGGATCCGGGCCGGCAGGTCCTGGGCGAACGGGTCCAGATGATGGGTGTCGAGAGTCAGCGACACCCCGTCGAAGCCCAGGTCGGCGAGCACCCGCAGGGCGTCCTGGATCCGGTGGTCGCCGAATCCGTTGGTCCCGTAGGCGAAGCGCAGTCCCGGTGCACCAATCTCTGACTGAGTGTCAGTACTGGCTGCTGGAACTACTTCTGACGTCCACTCGGCGATCAGGTCGAAGGTCATGTCGGCGACACCTTCCTGCCCAGCCGCCGGGCCAGCGGGAGCGCCGCCGCGAGCGGCAACGCGGCGAGGGTGGATCCAGCGGTTGCGGCCAGCGCCGCCTGCAGCGGCATCAGCGCGTGGATCCCGGCGCCGACCGCGCTGCGGACGTTCTCCGCGGTCGGCCGCCGCACGGCCCGGTACTGGGCGACACCGCAGGTCGCCAGGTACCCGGCGGCGAGGGCACCGCCGAGCACCCGGTGCCCGAGAGCCCGGTGTTCGAGGCCCGGGTGTTCGAGGCCCCGGTGTCCGGGACTCCGCCGCCCGAATGCCTGCCGCCCCGGTACGGCCCCGATCCCCCGTGCCACCGTGACCGCGGCGACCAGGCCGCTCGCGGCCAGGGTGGCGCCGGGGACGGCCCGGTCGGCCCCGCTCACCTCGCGGCGGCTGAGCACCGTGAGCGCGAAGGTGTGCGCGGAGACGGTGAGCGCCGCCGGGAGCGCGGCCCGCGTCCTTCCGGTGCCGGCCGCCCCCAGCAGGACGTCCAGGCCACGGGCGGCGGCCATCGCCGCCGGACCCGCCGGGGTGGCCTTCAGCGCCAGGTCGTACGCCCAGACGGCCCCCGCCAGCGGGACCGCCGTGCGCAGCGCCTTCGTACCGCCGCTGAGCGCGGCCAGGCCGAGGCCCGCGCCGGTCAGGCCGACGGCGATGCCGAGGGCGGCCGCGGGGCTGATCTCCCCTGCGGGGATCGGCCGTTCGGGCCGCTCCACCGCGTCCGTCTCCCGGTCGGCGTAGTCGTTGAGCGCCATTCCGGCCCAGTAGAGGCAGACCGAGGAGGCGGCCAGCCCCACCGTGGTCCGGCCGACCGCCGCCCCCGCGGCCGCCGCGCCGGCCAGCACGTCACCGGGCACGGTCAGTGCCGCGGGCGCACGGACCAGCCGCAGCACGGCGGCCGGGGTGGGCGTGGTCATGGCGTCCCCGGTGCCGGAGCACCGAGCCGCCGGGCCCAGTCACGGAGCACCGTGAACTGTTCCTCAAGGCTGTGCAGGGCGGAGCCGACCGGGTCCTTGAAGAAGAAGGCCAGTTCCGCGACCGGACCGCCGACCCCGGCCCGGTGGGCCAGCGCGGTGAACCGGGCGAGGTCGAGGATCAGCGGGGCGGCCAGCGCCGAGTCGCAGCCCTCCCAGGTGAACTGCATGGTCATCCGGGTGTCCAGGAATCCGTCGAAGACGATGTGGTCCCACGCCGTCTTCCAGTCCCCCAGCGCGGGGACGTTGTGGATGAACACCCCGCCCTCGACCGGATAGCCCAGTCCCTCGTCGAGCACCCTTCGCTTGGACTCCACCTTGCTCTCCGCCCGTGACGGTTCGGCGAGTGCCGCGCCGTCCCCGCCGCCCAGCAGATTGGTGCCCGACCAGGAGCGTACGGTCAGCGCGCGGCGGGTGAACATCGGCATCAGTACCGACTTGACGAGGGTCTCCCCGGTCTTGCCGTCACTGCCCGCGTACGGCAGTCCGGCGGCCCTGGCGTAGCTGTCGAGCGCCGGCGACCGGGCACCGGCCGAGGGCGTGAAGTCGACGTACGGGCAGCCCGCCTGGAGTGCCGCGTAGGCGTAGACGGCGCTGTAGGGGAGCGGGGACTCCCCCGCCGCGAGGGAGGCGTCCAGCGTCTCCAGGGCGGCCACGGCCGGATGCGGATCGCTGCGCGGTTCGGTGGAGGCGACGTTCACCACCACCACCCGGGCCAGTCCGGCCCGGCTCCGGAAGGACCGGATGTCGTCGGCGAGCGCGGCGATCAGGCGGTCCTGCCGCCCCTCCGCCAGCGCCCCGCCCACCGGCCGGATCTCCGCCTCGGCGGCCGCCAGCGCGCCGGCGGCCAGCGGGAGCAGCGCGGACGGCAGGACGCCGGCGGCGGCCAGCTGTTCGGCCCGCTTGGCGAGCGGGGTCTCGTCGATGTCGTGGCCGCCGAAGACCAGCCGGCCGAGTTCGGGCAGGTCCAGGCCGGCGAACGGTTCGAGTGCGCTGACCAGGCCGGTCGGTGCGACCGCGCCGGCCCCGACCGCCGCGGCGCCGACGACGGCGGTGGTCGCCACCGAACCCCGGGCCCCGATCAGCCAGACACCCGTCCGGTCCGTCGTGGTAGTCGCTGCTGTTGTGTCTGCGGTGTTCGTCATGGGTGTGGACACCTCCTAGCTGACGCCGACGGGGTAGGGGTAGGTCATGTACTGCTGGTCGATGTCCGCCGGGGACATGTGCAGCCACTTGCGGCGCAGCGGCTTCAGCACGGACTCCGGCAGACCCGGCATCAGGGTGTCCGTGGGCGGCTTGACGATGGACTGGATCTCCCAGGCGAGGCCGAGCATCGGGTCGATCCGGGCCCACTCGTCGGCGTGGATGCCGAGCATCTGCATGCCGCGGATGAAGCAGTGCCAGGAGTGGTAGCTGACCGGCGGGTGGCCGTCCATGATGTGGGTCTTCTGGCCCACGACCCGCCGCGGGTCGTACAGCACGCCCTGCCCGAAGTCCTCGAACGCGCCCATCAGTCCGTGGTAGTCGTCGCCGTAGTAGGTGTGGAAGACGCTGAGCTCGGCCGCCGAGATCACGGTCAGCGCGTCCTTCAGCGGGCTGACCAGGGTCTTGAAGCTGGCCGGGTAGGTGCCGGCGGTGCGCTGCGCCATGTAGTCACGGATGATCGAGACCTCGGGGTCGCCCGGCAGCACCGTGCTCAGCGCGTTGTTGGCGGCCATCACCGCAGGGGTGGCGCCGTCCCCGAGCTGCAGGTCGAACTGGTACCACATCTCGTTGGCGCGGGGGTCCCCGGACATGCCCGGCACGACCGGGATGACCGGGTCCCCGCCGCGCCGGCGGGCCGAGCGGGACGGGTTCCGGGGCTGCGTCAGGGTCGAGGCCGAGGCCGTGGCGACGCCCGCCACGGTGACGCCGCCGGCGACCAGCGCGGTACCGAAGACCCGGAGGGCCTGGCGGCGATGCATGGCATGGGACATGTGAACTCCATTTCCAGGGAGAGGAACTGATGCTGCGAAGAGGGGGCCACGCTTCGGGCGGTCCGAGGGGACGGCCCCGATGGGGGCCGGTCCGGGAGAGGTCCGGCGGCGGAATCCGGTGACGACCGGTCTGCTCTGCGGGACACCACGAGACTGCGAAGAGCTTCTGTACAGAACCTGTACGGGATCTATATCCGCGCTGTCCGGCTGCTGTTGTGCAGCTGGGCGGCCGCTGTACGGTCCACTGCGAGCGGCACCGCCGGATCGCCGGCGCCGTCCGCGCCCGGGTCCGGGTGGCGCAGGGACGGGCTGAGCGCGCCCAGCACGGCGACCAGGGCCATGCAGAGCGCGATCGCGGACACCGCCCCGGCCACGCCGAGCCCGTCCAGCAGGTAGCCGCCGGCGAGCGCCCCGAGCGCGCCCGCACCCGAGCCGACCAGGGTCAGCACGCTGCCCACCCGGCCCTGCATCGCGTCGGGGGTGACGCCGATCTGGTAGACCCCGCCGGCCACGTTGACCAGGCCGCCGACGTACGCCATGGCCGCCATCAGCGCGCCGAGCAGGACCGGATCGCGGGCCACCGCCAACCACGGCATCAGCACCGCCCACACCACGGTGGCGCCGAGGACGACGGCCCGTACGCCCACCCTCCTGGTCCACCACATCCCGGTGAGCGCGCCCACGGTGCCGCCGACGCCGCCGGTGGCGGTGATCAGGCCGAGCAGCAGCGCGGAGCCGCCCTCGTTCCTGACGATCACCACCAGGGCCAGACTGATGCCCTGGAACAGCAGGTTGGTGCCGGCGATCACGCCGATCAGTGCCCGCAGGAACCGGCGCCGCCAGGTCCAGGCGACGCCCTCGGCGACTTCGGTGGCCAGCCGCCGCGGCGGCCCCTCCCGGGCCGCCTGCATCGGCTTCCGGATCAGCAGCAGCGTCAGCAGCGAGAGCAGGTGGGTGGCCGCCGCGAAGAGGAACGGGGACCAGCGGGCGGCGGTGTAGAGCAGACCGCCGACCGGCTGGCCGAGCAGTCCGGCCGCCCGCCAGCGGGCCTCGTTGCTGGTGAGCGCGGCGGACAACTGTTCCTCCGGGACCAGTTGGCGCACCGCCGAGCGTTCGGCGAGCTGGTAGAAGACCGCCAGGCTGCCCTCCAGGAAGGAGGCCGCCAGCAGGTGCCCGAGGGTGATCCGGCCGACCAGCACCGCCACCGCCACCGAGCCGGTCACCAGGACCGAGCCGATGTCGCAGAGGATCATCAGCCGTCTGCGGTCCCAGCGGTCCACCACCGCCCCGGCCGGCAGCTGCACCAGCAGGCTGGGCAGCAGCGCGGCGAAGGCCACCAGACCGGCGTCACCGGCCGAACCGGTCTGCCACAGCACCAGGAACGGGTACGCCACCAGGCAGGCGCGGGCGCCGAGGAGGGTGAAGCCCACTCCGCCGGAGAGCAGCGCGAAGTCCCGGTTGCGGCGGAGCGGGCCGCCGCTCATCGGGCCGGCGCCGCCCCGGCGACGACGCCGGGCGCCAGCCCGAGCGCGGCGACGGAGGACGGTTCGCGGAGCGGGCCGCCACGGCTCCACTCCAGTACGGCCATGGCGCTGTTCATCTTGTTCTCGGCCTGCCGGAAGGCGATCGAGGCGGGGCCGTCCAGCACCTCCGCGGTGACCTCCTCGCCGCGGTGGGCCGGCAGGTCGTGCAGGAAGACGGCGTCCGGGCTGGTACGCCACAGTGCGGCGCCGACCTGGAAGGGCGCGAAGATCCGGCGCCAGTCGGGGTCGGGCTTGCTCGTCCCGGTGGTCTGCCAGCGGGTGGTGTAGACGGCGTCGACGTCGCGCGGCAGGTCGTCCATGTCGTGGCGCTCGACCACGGTGGCCCCGGTCCGGGCCGCGGTCGCGGCGGCCCGGACCAGCACGTCGGGGGCCAGCCCGTAGCCGGGCGGGGTGCGCAGCTCCAGGTGCACCGAACGGAACCGGGGCAGGGCGAGCGCCAGGGCGGCGGCGGTGTTGTTGCCCTCGCCGACGTAGAGCACCCGCAGTCCCTCGATCCGGCCGAACTGCCCCAGCAGCGTGGTGAGATCGGTGAGCGCCTGGGTCGGGTGCTCGTCCGCGCTCATCGCGTTCACCACGGCCATCCGGTCCTGGGAGGCCCAGCCGCGCATCTCCGCCGGGTCCCCGGCGGTCCTGGCGACCAGGAGGTCCAGCATGCCGGAGAGCACCCGGCCGGTGTCCTCGGTGCTCTCACCGGTGTTGAGCTGCAGGTCGCCGGGCCCGTACGCGATGATCCGCGCGCCCAGCCGCAGCGCCCCGCTGGAGAACGCGGTGCGGGTGCGGGTGGAGGTCCTGGCGAAGTAGATCCCGGCCACCGCACCGTCCAGCGGACGTTCCCCGGCGGCGCGGCCGGCGGCGAAGTCGGCGCCCCGGGTGACCAGCGACGCGAGGTCCGCGTCGGTGAGGTCGTCGATGGATATGAGATGACGCGCGGTCAGCGCCATGGTCGCTCCTTCAGCGTTGAGGTCTCTTCGGCGTTGAGCCCTGGGAAGTTGGGCCCTGGGAAGTCGTGCGGGAGGGGAGTTGGCGCGGTCACCAGCGGCGGCCGAGCACCGCGCTCCCGCCCTGGAGCAGCTCGATCGCGGCGCGGCCGACCTCCCGGCCGGAGTCGCTGTTGGTCAGCACGACGATTCCGTCGCCGTCCCGGACCCGGGTCAGGCTCATCGCCCAGTAGCCGTCGAACTCGCCGAAGGCGCCGAACTCCAGGTCGTCACCGGTGTTGTCGACCACGGTGGACAGCCCGTAGAGGGTGTCCTGATGCGGTGTCAGCATGGCCTGGGCGAGCGGCTGGTCGATCAGCTCCGCATCCAGCCCCAGGTAGGCCCGGCGGATCTCGACGGCGGCCCTGGCGAGGTCGCCCGCCGTGGTCCACAGTCCGCCGCCGGCCACCGACGGATGGATCGGCAGCCCCACCGGCACCGGCCGGCCGGCCTGGTCGTGGCCCAGTGCGACCGGTCGCCGGGACCGCTCGTGGTGGGCCCAGTCGTAGCAGCTGCGGACCATTCCCAGCGGCAGCAGCACCAGCTCGCGCATCAGCTCGGCGAAGGGCTCGCCGGTGAGGTCCGCCAGAACCTGCTCCAGCACCAGGTAGTTGAGCTTGTTCTTGCGGAACACCCGGCCCGGCGCGTGCTCGAACCCCACCGCGGGGGTGCGTGCCGGAGGACGCCCGTGCAGGGCGTCCGCCGTCCCGGGGACCGGGTCGCCGGGCAGGTACGGGTCGTGCGCGGGTTCGAGGGCGAGCCCGGACACATTGGCCAGCAACTGACGTACCGTCACCGGGCCGGCGCCCTCCGGGATCCGCCAGGAGCCGAGGTAGGCGTTGACGTCCTCGTCGAGGTCCAGCCGGCCCTGGGCGGCCAGGGTCAGCGCGCCCAGCGCGGTGATGTGCTTGCTGATCGAGGCGACCTTGAAGGGCGTGTCCGGCGTGACCGGCACCGTGGAACCGGCACCCACCACCCCGTACGCCTCGATCGCGACCAGCTCGCCGCCGCGCAGCAGGGCCACGCTCGCGCCCGGGACCTGGTGCTTCGCCATGATCTCCGGCAGCGTCGCCGGACCAGCCCGGCGGGCGCCGGCGGTGCCGGACGACTGCGCGGACGCCTGTCCGGACTCCGGCGCCGCGGCCTCGACGCCCGCCTGCCCGGCCTGCACCTGGCCGGCCTGCACCTGCTCGGCCAGCGCGACGGCGAGCAGCTCGATCGTCCCGGACTGGTAGAGCATCCGCAGCGTGAACGGCAGCCCGGCCTCCCTGGCCGCCGCCATCACCCGGAGCACGCTGATGGAGTCGCCGCCGAGCTCGAAGAAGCTGTCGGCGATGCCGACCTTCTCCACGCCCAGCACGCCGCTCCAGATCTCGGCCAGGGTGCTCTCGATACCGCCGCGCGGCGCCAGGTAGGGCCGCTCGGACCAGGTGGAGTCGCGGTCCGGCGCGGGCAGCGCCCGGTGGTCGAGCTTGCCGTTGACCGTGAGCGGGATGGACGGCAGGGCCACGAACGCGGCCGGAACCATGTAGCCGGGCAGCCGCTCCGCGCAGTGCGCGGACAGCTCCGCCGGGGAGGGCGCCCCCTCCCCCTCGGTGACCAGGTACGCGACCAGCCGGCCGCCGTCCGGACCCGCGTCGCGCGCCACCACCACGGCCTCGCGGACCCCGGGGTGCTCCAGCAGCACCGCCTGGATCTCGCCCGGCTCGATCCGGTAGCCGCGGATCTTCAGCTGCTCGTCCACCCGGCCGAGGAACTCCAGTTCGCGCCGCTCCGAGCCGGGCCGGACCCGCGCCAGGTCACCGGTGCGGTACATCCGGGCGCCGGGCGGCCCGTACGGGTCGGGCAGGAAGCGCTCGGCGGTCAGCGCGGGGCGGTGGGCGTAGCCCCGGGCGAGCCCGGCGCCGCCCACGTACAGCTCGCCGGGCACCCCGGCCGGGGTCAGCCGGCCGGCCGCGTCCAGGACGTAGACGCGGGTGTCGTCCACCGGGCCGCCCAGCGGGATCGCACCGCCGTCGGCGAGGTCCCGGGCACCGATCGGTCGGAAGGTGACATGCACCGTGGTCTCGGTCGGTCCGTACGCCTGGGCCAGCGCGGTGCCCTCCAGGCCGTGCAGGGACGTCCACTCGGCCAGGTCGGAGGCGTCCAGCCGGTCGCCGCCGAAGACCACGTGACGCAGGCTGAGCGCCCCGATCCGGGCCCGGTCGCCGTCGGCCGCGGTGATCAGCGCGCGGAACGCCACCGGGGACATCGCCAGCGTGGTCACCCGCTGCTCCGTCAGCAGGTCGAGCAGTTCCTCGGGGTTGCGGGCCACCGACGGCGGCACCACGGCGATGCTCCCGCCGTACAGCAGCGCGCCCCACATCTCCCAGACCGACACGTCGAAGGCATAGGAGTGCAGCAGTGCCCAGACCTGGGTGCTGTCGAAGGCGTGGCCACGGGCCGTGGCCGGGTAGAGCCGCAGCAGGTTGCCGTGGGTCAGGGTGACGCCCTTGGGCCGGCCGGAGCTGCCCGAGGTGTAGATCACGTACATCGCGTTGTCCGGGCCCGCCAGCGGCTCCGGGTTGCTGCCGGGCCGGGCCGCGAGCGCCGCGGCGTCCCCGTCCAGGGTGACCACGGCCCGGGCTCCCGCCGCCACCGCCGCGTGCTCGGTGCGGGTGACCACCATCGGGTGGCCCGCGTCGGCGAGCATGTACTCCAGCCGGTTGGCCGGCTGGGCCAGGTCCAGCGGCAGGTACGCGGCACCGGACTTGAGCACCCCGAGCAGCGTCGGCACCAGGTCGATGCCGGGCTCCAGCAGCACCCCGACGGTGGTCTCCGGACCGGCCCCGGCGTCGCGCAGGTGGTGCGCGAGCCGGTTGGCGCGCTCGTTGACCTCGGCATAACTCAGGCGCTGCGCGCCGAAGCTGACCGCGACCGCGTCCGGCGTCCGCGCGGCCCAGGCCTCGAAGGCCTGGTGCGCGCTGTCGGCGGCGACCGGCAGCGGCGCGGCCGCGTTCCGGTCCGCCAGCAGCGACTCCCTCTCGCCGGCCGGCAGGTACTCGGCCCGGGCGTCACCGTCGGCGTCGGCGGCCATCGCCTCCAGCACCGCCCGGTACATCCCGGCCAGCCGGTCCGCGTGCTCCCGGGCCAGGGCGTGGGTGTGGGTGCGCAGGCAGTAGTAGCCCGGGGTGGTCGGCACGCCCAGGGCGAACTCGGTGGAGTCGTCGCCCTCGCTGGCCATGGTGTCGACCAGCTCGGTGTCCATCTGGTCGAAGTCCTGGAAGGTGAACAGGACGTCGATCAGCCGGCGCCCGCCGCCCGCCTCGCGCTGGATCACCGGCATCGGGAAACGCCGGTGCTGCCACTGCTCGACCTCGCGGGCGAAGGTCTGCCGGACCAGGTCGCGCCAGGTCCGCGCGCCCCGGTCGTGCGGGAACGGCAGGCTGTTGAGCTGCATGCCGTAGACCTTGTCGGCGCCCTCCAGTTCGGGGCGGGCGCTGTAGACGAGGCCGGTGAAGAAGGCCGGCTCGTCGGTGACCATGCTCATCACCTTGAGGTGCGCGGAGTGCAGCACGGACTTCAGCGACACCCCGGCCGCGCTGGCCAGCGCCCGCAGCCCCGGCTCCAGGTCCTGGTGCGCCACGTAGACCTGGTAGTCCTCGCGCGGTCCCGAGGTGTCGGCCCAGTCGGACGGGAAGGCGAAGGCGGTGTACCGCTGGACGAGATCGTGCCAGTACCCGCGGTCCTCGGCCGAGTCCAGCGCGCGCAGTTCGGCCGCGATGAAGTCGGCGTAGCGCACGGCGGGCACCGGCGGCTGCTCGGGCCGGTCGCCGTCGCGCAGCGCCCGGTAGGCCGCCAGCACCTCCATCACCAGGGTGTGGAAGGTCCAGCCCTCGGTGACCGAGTGGCACTGGGTGAAGGTCAGCCGCCAGACGCTGTCGTCCTCGACCAGTGCGCCGACCCGCATCAGCGGGGCCCGGGTGGTGTCGAACACGTCGGCGCGCTCGGCGTCGGCGTAGTCGCGCACGGCCTGCTCGCGGTCCTGCTCGGACAGCGCCCGCAGGTCGCGCACGTCCACCGGGATGTCGGCCCGCTCGTGCACCAGTTGCATCGGGACGGAGTAGCCGGTGACGGCGAACGAGGTGCGCAGGATCTCGTGGCGGCCGGTGACCAGACGGACCGCCTCACGCAGCGAGTCGGCGTGGAACGGCCGGTCGTCGCGGATCCGGAACAGGGTGATGTTGTGGTAGCTGTTCAGCTCGTCGTCGGCGAGCATCTCCACCAGCATGCCCAGCTGCACCTGCGACATCGGGTACGCGTCGCTGACACCCTCAGGCAGGGACCCGCGGTCCTCGGCGGACAGCAGCGCGAACCGCTCCACCGGACGCTCGGCCACCGCCGCACCACGCCCGGCCACCGACGCCGCCAGCTCGGCCACGGTGCGGTGCTCGAACACGTCACGGACCGTCACATCGAGCCCGGCCGCACGCAGCGCGCCGACCAGCACCACGGCGCGGATGGAGTGCCCGCCGAGGTCGAAGAAGTTGTCGTGCACGCCGATCCGGTCGGCGTCCAGGACCTGCGACCAGGCGGTCGCGATCAGCTCCTCCAGCGGGCTGCGCGGGGCGAGGTACTCCCGGCCGGCGGTGAACGACGCCTCGTCCGGGGCGGGCAGAGCACGGCGGTCGATCTTGCCGTTGCGGTTCAGCGGCAGCCGGTCCAGTGCGGTGAACGCGCTGGGCACCATGTACGCGGGCAGCCGGGCCGCGCAGTGGGCGGCCAGTTCCGCGCCGCTCACCGCCGGTTCGCCCGACGGCACGTGGTAGGCGAGCAGCCGGGGGTCGCCCGAGGCGGACACCCGGGTGACCACCGTGACGTCCCTGATCCCCGGGTGCTCCGCCAGCACCGCCTGGATCTCCCCGAGTTCGATCCGGTGGCCGCGGATCTTGACCTGGTCGTCGATCCGGCCGAGGAAGTCGACCACGCCGCCGGGCAGCATCCGGGCCAGGTCGCCGGTGCGGTACAGCCGGGCGCCGGGCGCACCGTAGAGGTCGGGGACGAAGCGCTCGGCGGTCAGCACCGGCTGCCCCGCGTACCCGCGGGCCACCCCGGTCCCGCCCACGTACAGCTCGCCGGGCACGCCGACCGGCACCGGCCGCAGCCCGCGGTCCAGGACGTACGCCGTCATGCCGGGCAGCGGCCGGCCGATGGGCACGATCTCGCCCTGCTGCGGCTGGTCCACCGGCAGGATGGTGCTGCCCACCGAGGCCTCGGTCGGGCCGTACTCGTTGATCAGGCGCCCGGGTCCGAGGATCCGCAGCCAGCGGTCCGCGCTGCGGACCGGGAAGCCCTCGCCGGCCACCACCAGCACCTCCGCCAGCCGCTCCGCGCGCTCGTCGTCCAACTGGTGGCCGATGATCTCCAGGTGTCCCGGGGTCAGCTTGACGAAGCTGAACGGGCCCGCCGCCAGCAGCAGTTCGCCGAGGTTCTCGACCGCGAAGTCCTGCTCCAGCACATGCAGCCGCTGTCCGGTGACCAGCGGCGCCCACAGGTTGGGGACGACCAGGTCGAAGGCGACGGACGAGAACAGCGCCGCGCCCCCGGTGCCGCGTCCGGCCAGTTCCACGGCGGCCCAGCCGACGTGGTTGGCCAGCCCCCGGTGCGGCACCTGAACGCCCTTGGGGACGCCGGTCGACCCGGAGGTGTAGATCACGTAGGCGAGCCGGTCCGGGTCGGCGGGCACGCCGAGCGGCGTGGCCGGCCGGGCGGCGATCGCCGCCGCGTCCCGGTCGAGCAGGACGTGCGCGCCGTCGTAGCGGGCCGCGCCGGAGTCGTCCGCCCGGATCCGCTCCGCGTGCCCGGCCGTGGACACCAGGATCCGGGCACCGGCCGCGGCCAGCATCCGGCTGACCCGCGGCGCGGGCTGCTCCGGGTCGATCGGCAGGTAGGCCGCCCCCGCCTTCCACAGCGCCAGCAGCGACACGACCAGCTCCGGGCCCCGGTCCAGCAGCACTCCGACGATCGACTCGGGACCGGCTCCGGCGGCGCTCAGATGCTGCGCCAGCCGGTTGGCCCGCTCGTCGAGCCGGGCGTAACTGAGGCGCTGCGCGCCGAAGGTGACGGCGTCCGCGTCCGGGGTCCGCGCGGCCCACTCCTCGAAGGCCTGGAGCACGCCGACCACGTTGGCCGTCGCCGGGGCGCAGCTGCTCCACCGCTCCAGCAGCGTCTCCCGCTCACCGGCGGGGAGGTACTCGGCCCGCGCGTCGCCGTCCGGGTCCGCGACCATGGCCTCCAGCACCGCCCGGTACATCCCGGCCAGCCGGTCGGCGTGCTCGCGGGTCAGTGCGTGGGTGTCGGTGTTCAGCACCACGTGGCCGCCGATGACCAGGGTGGCCAGCGAGAACTCGGTGAGGCTGTCGTCGATGCTGGCCTGGAAGTCCACCAGGTCGGTGTCGACCTGGTGGAAGTCCAGGTAGCTGAACCGCACGTCGAGCAGCCGGTTGCCCTCGCCCTCCCCACGCTGGATCACCGGCATCGGGAAGCGCCGGTGCGGCCAGAGCTCGACCTCGCGGGCGAAGGTCTGCCGGACCAGCTCGCGCCAGGTGCGCGCGCTGCGGTCGTAGCCGAACGGCAGGCTGTTCAGGTACATCCCGTAGACCCGGTCGGCACCCTCGACCTCCGGGCGGGCGTTGCACACCAGTCCGGTGAAGAAGGCCGGCTCGTCGGTGACCATGCTCATCACCTTGAGGTGCGCCGAGTGCAGCACGCTCTTCAGCGACACCCCGGCCGCGCTGGCCAGCGCCCGCAGCCCCTGGTCCAGATCCTGGTACGGGATCCGGACCCGGTACGGCACGCGCGGCTGCGCCGGGTCGCCGGCCCAGGCGGCCGGCAGCGCGAAGGTCGCGTGCCGCCGGACCACGTCCTGCCAGTACCCGCGGTCCTCGGCCGAGTCCAGCGCGCGCAGTTCGGCCGCGATGAAGTCGGCGTAGCGCACGGCGGGCACCGCGGGCTGCTCGGGCTCGCTGCCGTCGCGCAGCGTCCGGTAGGCCGCCAGCACCTCCATCAGCAGCGAGTGGAAACTCCAGCCCTCCAGGATCGAGTGGCACTCGGTGAGCCCGAACCACCAGCTCCCCTCGTCGATCAGATGCGCGGAGATCCGCAGCAGCGGCGCCCGGGTGGTGTCGAACACGTTCGCGCGCTCGGCGGCGTTGTAGTCGCGCAGGGCCTGCTGCTGCTCCTCCTCGGGCAGCGCCCGCAGATCGCGCACGTCCACCGGCAACTCGGCCTGCTCGTGCACCAGTTGCATCGGAACGGAGTAGCCGGTGACGGCGAACGAGGTGCGCAGCATCTCGTGCCGCGCGGTGATCAGGCGCGCCGCCTCGCGCAGCGAGTCGGCGTGGAACGGCCGGTCGTCGCGGATCCGGAACAGGGTGATGTTGTGGTAGCTGTTCAGCTCTTCGTCGGCGAGCATCTCCACCAGCATGCCCAGCTGCACCTGCGACATCGGGTACGCGTCACTGACACCCTCCGGCAGCCGCCCGCGGTCCTCGGCGGACAGCAGCGCGAACCGCTCCACCGGACGCTCGGCCACCGCCGCACCACGTCCGGCCACCGACGCCGCCAGCTCGGCCACGGTGCGGAACTCGAACACGTCGCGCACCGAGACGTCGAAGCCGGCCGCGCGGAGTGCACCCACCAGCACCACCGCGCGGATCGAGTCCCCGCCGAGGTCGAAGAAGTTGTCGTGGATGCCGATGGGGGTGGTGTGGCCCAGGACCTGGGTCCAGATGTCGGCCAGTTGTTCCTCGGCCGGGTTGCGCGGCGCGGTGTAGGCCCGCCCGGCCCGCTGGTCGGCACTGCCCGGGGCGGGCAGCGCACGGCGGTCCAGCTTCCCGTTCGCCGTCAACGGCAGCCCCTCCAGCACCACAAACGCCGCCGGCACCATGTACGACGGCAACACCGACGACAGGTGCGACCGCAGCGTCACCGCGTCCGGCAGCTGCCCGGGCACGCCGGTCACATACGCCACCAGACGCCTGTCACCCGGACTGTCCTCGCGCACCACCACCACCGCGTCACGCACCGAGGCGTGCGCGGCCAGCTGCGCCTGCACCTCACCCAGCTCGATCCGATACCCACGGATCTTCACCTGGTCATCGATCCGCCCCAGGAAATCCAGCGTCCCATCCGCATTACGCCGCGCCAGATCCCCACTGCGATACAACCGCTCACCCACCCCACCAAACGGATCCGGCACAAACCGCTCCGCCGTCAAACCCGGACGACCCAGATACCCCCGCGTCACCCCCGGACCACCCACAAAGATCTCACCCGGCACACCCACCGGCACCAACTCACCAAACCGATCCAGCAGACGAATCGTCAGATCCCCCAACGGACGCCCCACCGGATTCCCACCAGCACCCAAGTCACCGTCCACCACCCGGTGATACGTCGAATGCACCGTCGTCTCAGTGATCCCGTACATGTTCACCAGACGCGGAGCATCCAACCCCAGCCGCCCGATCCACGGCGCCAGATCCGGGAAGTCCAACCGCTCCCCCGCGAACACCACCGCCCGCAACCGCAACCGATCAACCCTCGGATCACCCGCACCCGCCGCACCCACCAACGCCCGAAACGCCGACGGCGTCTGATTCAGCACCGTCACCCCGTGCTCCACCAACAGATCCAGGAACTCATCAGGCGCCCGCGCCACCTCCACCGGCACCACCACCAGCCGGCCCCCATGCGCCAACGCCCCCCACAACTCCCACACCGACACATCAAACGCATACGAATGGAACAACGGCCACACATCACCAGGACCAAACCCGTACTCCCGAGCCGTCACCCCCAGCAACCGCAACACATTCCCATGCGACACACACACCCCCTTCGGCCGACCCGTCGACCCCGACGTATAAATCACATACGCCAACGCCTCCGACCCCACCGACACACCCACATCCGAACCATCCAACCCATCAATCACCTCCCCATCCCGATCCAGCACCACCAGCACACCATCAAAAACACCCGCCAACCGATCCACAAACCCCGACGTCGTCACCACCACCCGCGCACCGGTATCCCCCAACACAAAACCCCACCGATCCACCGGATGCGCCGGATCCAACGGCACATACGCACCACCAGCCTTCAACACCCCCAACAACGAAGGAACCAAATCCCCACCACGCTCCAAACACACCCCCACCAACGACTCAACACCCACCCCCAACGAACCCAAATACCGCGCCAACCGATTCGCCCGACCATTCAACTCCCCATACGACAACTCCACCCCACCAGCAACCACCGCCACCGCACCCGAATCAACAACAACCCGCCCCTCAAACACCCCATGCAACACACCACCAGCAACAGCGCCATCCACAGCCGTCCCGACCTCGGCACCAGCAGCCACCAACGCCAACTCCGCCGCCGACAACAACCCCACCCGCGACACCCGAACCCCCGGATCCCGCACCAACCCCTCCAACAACCGCACAAACGCCCCAGCAAAACCCTCCACCCACACCCGATCAAACAACCCCACCGCAAACTCCACCTGCCCCCGCAACCCACCACCGGGGGTTTCCTCGATCTGCAGGGCCAGGTCGAACTTGGCGATGCTCCAGGGCAGTTCGACGACCTCGCTGCGCAGGCCCGGCAGGTCGAGGGCGCCGGCCGCCGACTCGTGCAGGGTGAACGCGACCTGGAACAGCGGGGTGCGCGAGGTGTCACGCTCCGGGCTGAGCTCGTCCACCAGGCGCGCGAACGGCACCTCCTGGTGGTCGAAGGCACCCAGAGTGGTGCTCCGAGCGTCGGCCAGCAGCTCGGCGAAGGTCGGCTCACCCTCCCAGCGACCGCGCATCACCAACGAGTTGATGCCGTAGCCGATCATCCGCTGCAGTTCGGGCCGGGTCCGCTCGGACACCACGGTGCCCACCGCGATGTCGTCGCGGCCGGTGTAGCGGGAGAGTATCGCGTTGAAGGCGGCGAGCAGCGCCATGAACGGGGTGACCCCCTGAGCCCGGCACAGCTCGCGCAGGCCCGCGGTGACCTCGGCCGGAACCTCCAGCGGTACGGCCGAGCCGCGCCAGTCGCGTACCGGAGGACGCGGGCGTGCCGTGGGAAGCTCGGTCGCGACCGAGCCGGACAGTTGCTCGCGCCAGTAGCCGAGCCGACGCTCCAGCTCGGGGCCGGCGATCCGCTGCCGCTGCCAGGCCGCGAAGTCGGCGTACTGCACCGCGAGTTCGGGCAGCGGGGACGGGCGCCCCTCGGCGAAGGCGCCGTAGAGCGCGCCCAGGTCCTGCTCGAAGACCTGGGTGGACCAGGCGTCGCAGGCGATGTGGTGGAAGACGACCACGAGGATGTGGTCCTCGGCGCCCAGGCGCAGCAGCGTCATCCGCACCGGCCACTGCTCGGCGAGGTCGAAGGGCTCGGCTGCGAGCTCCGCACCCACCTCGATGGCGCGGTCCTCGCGCTGGTTCTCGGGCAGATCGGTGAGGTCGACCACGGGCACCTCGACCGCCCGCAGCGCGTCGACGACCTGCACCGGCTCGGTGCCCTCCAGCCGGTAGCGGGTGCGCAGGATCTCGTGCCGCGCCAGCAGCGCCTCCCAGGCCGTGTGCAGGGCGGCGGTGTCCAGTGGACCGCGCAGCCGCCGGAGCAGCGGCACCAGGTACTCGGGGCTCGCGGGGTCCAGCCGGTCCAGGAACCACAGCTGCTGCTGTCCGAACGACAGCGGCAGCGGGCTGCTCCGGTCCACCGTGGGAATCCCCGCCCGGGCCGGGCCGCGCCGGCCGGCGAGCCGCTGCCGCAGCAGTTCCTCGCGCAGTTGCTGCGCGCGCAGCTCCTCCCCGGAAGCGGCGGTCATCTCGGCAGAAACGGCGGTCATCTCAATCTCTCCGGTACTCATATCGTCCGCTCCCCCGCAAGCATCGGGTCCGTCAGCAACGCGGAATCGGCGAGCTGCGCGATTTCCGCCCTGATCTGCTCTTCCACCGCCGTGGCCAGGGAGGCCACGGTGGGCATGTCGAAAATGGTGCGTACGGGCAGCTCGATGTCGAACTGCTCCTGAATCAGTGCCACCAGCCGGAGACCCAGCAGTGAATTCCCGCCGAGGTCGAAGAAGTTGTCGTGGATGCCGATGGGGGTGGTGTGGCCCAGGACCTGGGTCCAGATGTCGGCCAGTTGTTCCTCGGCCGGGTTGCGCGGCGCGGTGTAGGCCCGCCCGGCCCGCTGGTCGGCACTGCCCGGGGCGGGCAGCGCACGGCGGTCCAGCTTCCCGTTCGCCGTCAACGGCAGCCCCTCCAGCACCACAAACGCCGCCGGCACCATGTACGACGGCAACACCGACGACAGGTGCGACCGCAGCGTCACCGCGTCCGGCAGCTGCCCGGGCACGCCGGTCACATACGCCACCAGACGCCTGTCACCCGGACTGTCCTCGCGCACCACCACCACCGCGTCACGCACCGAGGCGTGCGCGGCCAGCTGCGCCTGCACCTCACCCAGCTCGATCCGATACCCACGGATCTTCACCTGGTCATCGATCCGCCCCAGGAAATCCAGCGTCCCATCCGCATTACGCCGCGCCAGATCCCCACTGCGATACAACCGCTCACCCACCCCACCAAACGGATCCGGCACAAACCGCTCCGCCGTCAAACCCGGACGACCCAGATACCCCCGCGTCACCCCCGGACCACCCACAAAGATCTCACCCGGCACACCCACCGGCACCAACTCACCAAACCGATCCAGCAGACGAATCGTCAGAACCCCCAACCGACGCCCCACCGGATTCCCACCCGCACCCAAGTCACCGTCCACCACCCGGTGATACGTCGAATGCACCGTCGTCTCAGTGATCCCGTACATGTTCACCAGACGCGGAGCATCCAACCCCAGCCGCCCGATCCACGGCGCCAGATCCGGGAAGTCCAACCGCTCCCCCGCGAACACCACCGCCCGCAACCGCAACCGATCAACCCTCGGATCACCCGCACCCGCCGCACCCACCAACGCCCGAAACGCCGACGGCGTCTGATTCAGCACCGTCACCCCGTGCTCCACCAACAGATCCAGGAACTCATCAGGCGCCCGCGCCACCTCCACCGGCACCACCACCAGCCGGCCCCCATGCGCCAACGCCCCCCACAACTCCCACACCGACACATCAAACGCATACGAATGGAACAACGGCCACACATCACCAGGACCAAACCCGTACTCCCGAGCCGTCACCCCCAGCAACCGCAACACATTCCCATGCGACACACACACCCCCTTCGGCCGACCCGTCGACCCCGACGTATAAATCACATACGCCAACGCCTCCGACCCCACCGACACACCCACATCCGAACCATCAAACCCATCAATCACCTCCCCATCCCGATCCAGCACCACCAGCACACCATCAAAAACACCCGCCAACCGATCCACAAACCCCGACGTCGTCACCACCACCCGCGCACCGGTATCCCCCAACACAAAACCCCACCGATCCACCGGATGCGCCGGATCCAACGGCACATACGCACCACCAGCCTTCAACACCCCCAACAACGAAGGAACCAAATCCCCACCACGCTCCAAACACACCCCCACCAACGACTCAACACCCACCCCCAACGAACCCAAATACCGCGCCAACCGATTCGCCCGACCATTCAACTCCCCATACGACAACTCCACCCCACCAGCAACCACCGCCACCGCACCCGAATCAACAACAACCCGCCCCTCAAACACCCCATGCAACACACCACCAGCAACAGCGCCATCCACAGCCGTCCCGACCTCGGCACCAGCAGCCACCAACGCCAACTCCGCCGCCGACAACAACCCCACCCGCGACACCCGAACCCCCGGATCCCGCACCAACCCCTCCAACAACCGCACAAACGCCCCAGCAAAACCCTCCACCCACACCCGATCAAACAACCCCACCGCAAACTCCACCTGCCCCCGCAACCCACCGGTGACGGAGTCATGGTGGACGAACAGGGTGAGGTCGGTCTTGGCGACCTGCCAGCTCTCGCCGAGCGCGGCCAGGTCTGCGTCGCTGAGCGCGGAGGCGGACCGGCCCTCGTCCAGGAAGTCGAAGGCGACCTGGTAGAGAGGGGTGCGGGAGAGGTTGCGCTCCGGGCTGAGTTCGTCCACCAGGCGCGCGAACGGCACCTCCTGGTGGGCGAAGGCACCCAGGGCGGTGTCCCGTACCCGGCCGAGGGCGGTACCGAAGTCGGGCTCCCCGCTCAGGTCGCAGCGCAGCACCAGGTCGTTGATGAAGCAGCCGGCCAGCTCCGAGGTCTCCGAATGCGAGCGGCCGAGGACCGGCGTGCCCACCGCGATGTCGTCGCGTCCGGTGTAGCGGGAGAGCAGCACCGCGAACGCGGCGAGCAGCGTCATGAACGGTGTCGCGCCGTGCTCCCGACCGAAGTCGGTGACCTCGTGGGCCAGTTCGTCCGGGATGGTGAAGCCCACCACGGACCCGCGCGAGTCGCGCACGGCCGGGCGGGGGCGGGCGGTGGGAAGCTCCAGCGGGCTGAGGCCGTCCAGGGCCGCCCGCCAGTAGTCCAGTTGCTGGTCGGCCTCCGCGCCGCTCACCCGATCCCGGTGCCAGACGGCGTAGTCGGCGTACTGCAGCTCCGGCTCGGGAAGAGCCTCGGTGTCCTCGCAGATCACCCGCAGGTCGTGCTCCAGCACCACGGACGACCAGCCGTCGGAGGCGATGTGATGGATGGTCAGCAGCAGCAGGTGGTCCTCGCCCGGCATCCGGAGCAGCAGTGCCCGCCACACCGGTCCGCGGGTTAGGTCGAACCCCCGCGCCAGCTGCGCGGTGAGTGCGGCGACGACACCCTCGCCGGCCGTCTCGGCGACGAGCAGATCAATCTCACGCAGGTCAATCTCACTGTGTGCGTCGATCAGCTGCACCGGTTCGCCCTCGTGGGTGGCGTACCGGGTGCGCAGGATCTCGTGCCGGTCGGAGAGGGCCCGGAGGGCGTCGCGCACCTCGTCGGCGGCGAGCCTGGCCGGCAGCCGGAGCAGTACCGGGGTGACCCACTCGGGGCTGGCCGGGCTCATCCGGTCCAGGAACCAGAGCCGCTCCTGGGTGAACGACAGCGGCAGCGGGCGGTCGCGTGGAACAGTCGGGATGCCGTCCCGCTGCTTGCCGGTGACGCCGAGCAGCAGCGCCTGGTCCTCGACGGTGGTGGAGGTGAACAGGTCCTGGAGCTCGACGGAGGCGCCCGACTCGGCGGTCAGCCGGCCCAGCAGCCGGGTGATCAGCAGGGACGAGCCGCCGAGCTGGAAGAAGTCGTCGTCCACCGCGATCCGGCCGGTCAGGCCGAGGAGGTCGGCCCAGATCCGGGCGACCAGGCGCTCGTCGTCCGTCCGCGGGGCGACCCGGTCCGGCCGGTCGTCCTCCGAGGGATGGGGGACGGGCAGGGCCTTGCGGTCGACCTTGCCGCTCGCGGTGAGCGGGAACGCGTCGACGGTGACGAAGACCGAGGGGATCAGCGCCTCGGTCAGGCTGCCGCGCAGGAAGGAGCGCAACTCGGCGACGGGGACCGGCTCGGCGCGCGGCCGTACGTAGCCGGCCAGCCTGGCCGTTCCGTCGGGCGCGTGGAAGGCGGTGACGACGGCACCGGCCAGGCCCGGGTGGGCGGCGAGTGCGGCCTCGGCCTCACCGGGCTCGACCCGGGTGCCGTTGATCTTGACCTGCTGGTCGATCCGGCCCAGGTACTCCAGGGTGCCGTCGGCGCGCCAGCGGACCCGGTCCCCGGTGCGGTAGAGCCGCTGCCCGCTGGTGCCGTACGGATCGGGGACGAAGCTCTCGGCGGTGAGCGCGGGACGGCCGAGGTAGCCACGGGCGACCCCGGTACCGCCGGCGAACAGTTCACCGGGCACACCGATCGGCACCGGATCGCCGTTCGGGCCGAGCACCAGCACCCGCATGCCCTCGATCGGCCGACCGATCGGTACCGGGCCCTGCTGCTGCCCCTGGTCGAGCGGGTGGGCGGTGATGTCGATGGAGCACTCGGTGGGTCCGTAGGTGTTCCAGACGCCGGCCCTGATCCGGTCCGGCAGCCTGCGGCAGAGCTCGGCGTGCAGCGGCTCCCCCGCCGAGAACAGCAGTCGGAGAGCGGTGCACTCGTCCCAGCCGGGCTCCTCGACGAGCAGCCGCAGCACCGAGGGCACCACCTGCAGCACGGTGATCCGCTGCTCGGCGACGGTGCGCAGCAGCAGCGCCGGGTCCCGCTCGGCACCCTCGGGGGCGAGCACCACGGTCCCGCCGCTGACCAGCGGGGCGAAGATCTCCCAGCCGGCGGCGTCGAAGGTGACCGTGGTCTTCTGCAGCACCCGGTCGCCCGCGCCGAGTTCGTGCCGGCGCACGGTCCAGCCCACGCGGTTGGCGATGCCCGCGTGGTGGACCACGACCCCCTTGGGCCGCCCGGTCGACCCGGAGGTGTAGATGGCGTAGGCGGCGCCCGAGGGCGACACGCTCACCCCCTCCTCCGGACCGCTGGTCCCGTCCACGGGCGGCAGCTCGTCCACCCGCAGCAGCGGCACGTCGAAGGCCTGCACCGACGGGGCCGAGGCCGCGTCGGTGAGGACCAGCCGCGCCCGGGTGTCCTGCAGCACCCAGGCGGTTCTGGCCCGCGGGTGCCCCGGGTCCAGCGGCACATAGCAGGCACCCGCCTTCCACACCCCGAGCAGCGCGACCACCAGGTCCACGCCGCGCGGCAGGCAGACCGCCACCAGATCCTCGGCCCCGATGCCACGGGCCCGCAGGCTCCGCGCCAGCGCGTCCGACCGCTGGTCCAACTCCCGGTAGCCGACCCGGAGTCCACCTGCGATGACGGCGGTGGCATCCGGGGTCAGGGCCGCCTGGCGCCGGAACCGTTCGTGCAACAGCTCCTGGGAATCCACCACTGCTCCTCAACACCTGAAAGTTGACGTCGGCCTGCTCTATACCTGCTCGTGTGCCGTCCGGCTGCGCTGTGCCGGGCCCTGCCGTGCCCGGGGTGCCGGGGTCAGGCGGCGCTGCTGCCGTCCTGCTCCATGCGGCGGCGCAGGCTCAGCGGGCGCATGTCGGTCCAGACCTCCTCGATCCGGGCCAGGCACTCGGCCCGGCCCGCGCGGGTGCCCTCCGGGTGCCAGCCGGCCGGCAGCTCCCGGTCGGCCTCCCAGATCGAGTACTGCTCCTCGTCGTTGTGGACCACGAGGTAGGTACGGTCGTCGCTCTGCACGTCGGTCATCTCAAGAACTCCTGTCGGAATGGGTGCTGGTCACGGAAACGGTCAGGCCGGGACGGGGACGGTGGCGGGGACGGAGAGGAAGTCGTCGACGGCCACGCCCAGTCCCTGGCGCGTCCCCTCCTCCTGCACGAAGCGGGCGACGGCGAGGTCGAGGATGCCGAGCCCGAACGGGGAGAAGACGACGGGGCGCCCCGGGTCGCGCTGGAAGGACGAGGTTCCGGCGGCCAGGGTGCCGATGGACGCGTCGACGAAGTCGCGGTTCCCGGTGAGCTTCTGGGCGAGGTCCAGCGAGGTGCGCTCGCGGCAGACGTGGTCCGCGTCGTCCACCACGTTCTGGCTGGCCAGGATCGTCTCCGGGTGGATGTCGCGCAGTGAGACGTGCAGCACCGTGGCGTCGTCGCGGAAGGCGTCCGCCGCGAGGTGGGGCGCTGCGGCCGTGGTCGCGAGGGAGACCAGCGCGTGTGCGGCCAGGGCGGACGGCAGGTCGTCGGCGACGGTCACCGACACGCCGGGGATGGCCTCCATGGCCCGCCGGGCGAAGCCGGCGGCACGCGCCGGGTCCTGGTCGTAGACCAGCGCCTCGGTGAGGAAGGGCAGCCGGGCCTTGAGGAAGCGCAGGATCTCGGTGTTGATGACGCCGCAGCCGACGAGGGTGACACCCGTGGTGTCGGCGCCCGCATCGGGCAGCAGCAGTCCGGCGCCGAGGGCCGCGCTGGCCGCAGTCCGCTTGGCGGAGATCAGCGAGGCCTCGACCAGCGCCTCGGGGCGGCCGTTCGCAAGGGAGTTGAGCACGACCACGGCGCTGGCCCGGTCCACCCCGGCGGCGATGTTGCCGGGGAAGGAGGCGATCCACTTCATGCCCGCCGTCGGCTTCTCGCCGCCCAGGTACGCGGGCAGTCCGATGATGCGGTCGGCCGGCGCGTCGGGGAATCGCAGAAAGGTCGAGTGCGGCAGTGAGGACTTTCCCTCGTCGTGCAGCCGGTAGGTCGCCGAGATCAGCTCGATGATATCGGTCTCGCGGCCCCGGAGAATATCCTGGACCTCGTGGTGTCGAATGATCAGCACGGCTGCATCAGCTTTCTCTCCGAATCCTTCCACAGATGGGCGACGTCGCCGAAGTTCTGGCGCACCCAGTGGTCGGAGTAAATGGTGTCGAGGTAGCGGTCGCCACCGTCCGGGAATATCAGGACGCAGTTGGAACCGGCCGGAATGGACGGGGCGAGCTTCTCCAGGGCGGAGACGGTCGCGCCGGAGGAGCCGCCGGCCAGGACGGCCTCGCGCCGGGTCAGCCGGCGGCAGCCGACCACGCAGTCCAGGTCGGTGACGTGAACCACCCGGTCCGGGGTCCGGGTGTCCAGCAGCGGCGGGCGCACCGAGGCGCCGTGCCCGGGGATCAGCCGGAAGGCCGGCGGCTCGGGGACTGACCCGTCCGGATCGGCCTGCGGGGCGAACAGCACGCTGCCGACCGCGTCCACCGCGATGACCTTGGTGCTCATCCCCTGCTCGCGGATGTACTCCCCGCAGCCGCGAAGGGTGCCGGTGGTGCTGGCGGCGCAGAAGAGGTAGTCGACCTTCCCGTCGAGCGCCTCGGCGATCTCCCGCATGGTCTGCCGGTGCGCCAGCGGGTTGAGCGGGTTGGCGTACTGGTTGGGCCAGTAGGCGTGCGGGATGCGGTCCACCAGCTGCCGCACCCGGGCGAGCCGCATCGGCAGGTACTCGCCGGTCACCGGGTCGGGGTCGGTGACCACCTCGACCTCGGCCTGGAGTGCCTTGAGGATGGCCAGGTTCTGCTCGGTGGTCTTGGCGTCCACGACGCAGACGAAGCGGATACCGAAGTAGCCGCAGAGCTGCGCGATTCCGATGGCCAGGTTCCCCGAGCTGGACTCGACCACGACGGAGCGGCCGGGCCGCAGCTCACCGGACTCGATCTTGCCCAGCAGCATGCTGATCGCGGAGCGATCCTTGATGCTGCCGCCGGGGTTGAATCGCTCCAGTTTCGCGAAGACCTGGCCCTGAAATTCAGGGACAATATGTTCCAGTTCGACCAGCGGTGTGTTTCCTATGGCCGCAATGATTCCTTTGAGACGCTGCCCTGCCACGATGTACCCTTCGCGTCATTGGATCGCTCTGGCGAATCTCATACTGAGCCGCCCGGCTATGAGGGCCCTATACCGTCCCGGCACCGAGGGCCAGCAGCCGGGCCAGGGCGTCCTGGTCCACCAGGGAAATACTCTCGACCGTCGCCCCGGGGTTCTCGGCGGCCTTTTCCAGCAGCGTGCCGAAATGTCCGGCGAAGCGTTCCACGGTGTCCGCGTCGAACAGGTCCGCGTCATAACTGAAGGCGGCGTTCAGCGCGCCCTCGCTCTGCTCGATCCGGACCATCAGGTCGAGCTGCCCCTCCTGCTGCGGGGTCGCCATACGGGAGATCCGCAGCCCCGCGTACTCGACCGCCGGGCCCTCCGTCGCGGTGCCGCCGACCGGGCCCAGGACCGGCTCCTGCCGGTCCGTGGTGATCATGGTGAGCGCGATCCGGAACAGCGGCGCATGCCGGCCGCCCCGGTCGGCGCCGAGCAGCGCGCAGGGATAGCCCGCGTACGCCATGCCGCCGATCAGCTGGCGCTGCGCCGCCGTCACCACGTCGGCGACCGTGTCGGCCGAGCCGATCGCGGACCGGACCGGCACCGGGTTGACGAAGTAGCCGACGGTGTCCCGGGTCCGCTGCCCCACCCTGGTCGACATCGGGCAGCCGATCAGCCCGTCGCCCTGCCCGGTCCACCGGTACAGTGCGGCCTGGAAGACGCCGAGCAGGAAGGCGAAGGGCGTGCTGTCGAGCGCGCCCGCCGTGGCCGTCAGCCGCCGCGCCGTACCGTCCGGGATCTCCAGGTCCCGGGTTCCACCGCGGAATCCGGGCGTCGCCGGACGCGGCCGGTCGGTCGGCAGCTCGGCCGGCCCCGCCCCGTCCCGTACCTGCTGCCAGTACCGCTCGGCGCGGGCGCCCCGGGGAGACGCCAGCAGCAGCCGCTCCTCAGCCACCTGGTCGTCGTACGGGTACGGCGCCGGGGGCTGGGCCCAGCGGCCCGCATCGGCGAACTCCCGGTGCGCGTCCAGGATCTCCCGCAGCATCAGATGCTGGGAGGCGTAGTCGCTGACGATGTGGTCGGCGGAGACGACCAGCACCGCGTCCTCCTCGGAGCGGCGCAGCAGCACCACCAGGAACGGCGGCTCCTCGGCCAGGCGGAACGGGCGGGCGGCGTACTCCCGTACCAGCGCCGCCAGTTCGGCGTCACCGGCACCCGGGACCTCGCGGACCAGCAGCGCCCCACCCGCCCCCGCGCACGCACCGCGGCAGGGCTCGCTGCGGTAGGGCTCGCCGTCGGCCTCGCCGAAGCGCGACCGCAGCAGCGGGTGCCGGCTGGACACCGCCTCGACGGCGGCGCCGAGCGCCTCGACCCGCAGCGGACCGCGGATCCGGACCGGCAGCACGATGGTGTACGCGGCGCTGCCGGGCGCCAGCCGATGCGCCAGCCACAGGGCCTGTTGGCCGGCCGACAGCGGCCGTCTCGGCCCCTCCTCGTCCATGGACATGCTGATGTTCCCCACGCCGCGCTCCCCCATGCCTGCTCTCCCCCATGCCTGTCGCATGCCTGTCGCATGCCTGTTCCATGCCTGCTGCTTCCGGCGGTTCGCGCCGGCCGGGCCGCAACGCAAAGGGCCGGACGGCTGGACCGCCCGACCGGTCGAACACCGGTCGAGCGAGCCCACCATCCGGCCCCTCGCTATATCCCCGCTATACCGTCGCTACCTGCCCGCGCCCGCCCCGCAGCCGAGGTGACCTGGGCCGATACCGACCGGCCTGCGGCCTACTGCAGCAGTTCCTCGACCTCAGGGACGGCCGTCCCGACCGCGCCTCCCGAGGCCACCAGCGTCGGCGCCGGCTCGACCACCGGCCGCGACGGCCACCAGAAGCTGCGGCCCACGTCGATCGACAGGGCCGGCACCAGCACCGAGCGGACCAGGAAGGTGTCGATCAGCACACCCAGGGCCACGGTCAGGCCGATCTCGATGAAGGCCACCTGCGGGTCGCTGGTGAGCGCGGCGAAGGTCGCCGCCAGGACCGCGCCCGCGCTGGTGATCACACCACCGGTGGAGGTCAGTCCGGCCAGGACGCCGCCCCGGTGGCCGCGCTCCTTGACCTCCTCGCGGATCCGGTGGATCAGGAAGATGTTGTAGTCGACGCCCAGCGCCACCAGGAAGAGGAAGCCGATCAGCATCACCTGGACGTCCACCGCCGGGAAGTGCAGCACCCGGAGGAAGAACTGCCAGCTGAGGCCCAGCGCCGCGAAGTAGGAGAGCACCACGGTCGCCATCAGCAGCACCGGGGCCACCAGCGCCCGCAGCAGCAGGATGAGGACCAGGAACACCACCCCGAGCACCAGCGGGATCGCCACCTTGCGGTCGTGCGCCTGGGCCGCGGTCTTGTCCTGGGTCGCCGCGGTGGGGCCGCCGACCAGCGCGTCCGCCCCGGGCACCGCATGGGCGGCGGTCCGCATCAGGTTGACGGTGGTGTAGGCCGCCGCGCTGTCCGGGCTGTCCTTCAGCACCACCTGGATCTCCGCCAGCGTCCCGTCGGTGGACGGCACGGCCGCGGCCACCTCGGCCACTCCGGGGACGTTGCGCAGCGCCGTGGACACGGCGGACGCGGCACCGGCGGAACTGACCACCACGGCCGGCCGGCTCTGCCCGGCCGGGTAGTGCGCGGCCACCAGCTGCTGGCCGACGATGGATCCGGGGGTGCCGACGATCTGGTGGTTGTCGTCGAGACCGGTCTTGAGACCCAGCGCGCCCACCGCCATCACGGCGAGCAGCAGTGTGGACCCGATCCAGGTCAGCCGCGGACGGCGGGCGATCCGCCCGCCCATCCGGTCCCAGAGCCGGTGGCCGCCGTTGCGCACGGCGACCCCGGCCCGCGGGATGTTCGGCCAGAAGACCCAGCGGCCGAGGATCACCAGGATGGCCGGGAAGAGCGTGGCCATCACCGCGAAGCCGCAGACGATGGCGATCGCACCGGCCGGGCCGAGCGTGTAGTTGAAGCCCATCTGGGCGGTGAGCAGGCAGAGCAGGCCGGCGCTGACGGTGAGGGCGGAGGCGGCGACCGCCGGGACCGCGCGGCGCAGTGCGGTCCGCATCGCGACGTGCCGGTCCTCGTGGACCCGCAGTTCCTCCCGGTAGCGGGCCAGCAGCAGCATGGCGTAGTCGGTGCTGACCCCGAAGAGCAGCACGGTCACCACGATCACGTTGCCGCTGTCGACGGTGAGCCCGAAGCCCTTCGCCAGCAGGTAGGAGACCGCCTCGGTGGTGACGTAGGCGAAGCCGACGCCGACCAGCGGCAGCAGCCACAGGAAGGCGCTGCGGTAGGTGAAGAGCAGCAGCCCGGCGACCACCAGGACGGTGATCAGCGTCAGCGCGTGGCCGGTGGACGCCCTGGCGTCGGCGGCGTCGAGGGAGTCGCCCGCCGGACCGGTGAGCTGGGCCTGCAGCCCGGACGGGAGGCCTGCGTCGGCCCGGTCCCTGACCTTCTGCGCGTTGGTGGCCAGCTTGGCCGTGTCGTTGTCGAGCGGCACCATCACGGTCAGTGCCTTGCCGTCGGCCGAGGCCTGGGCCGGCGCCACCGGGCTCAGCGCGAGCGCGTCGTACGCGGTGATGTCGGCCGCGACCTTGTCCCGGTCGGTGACGGTGATGCCGCTGTCGTGGACGTAGACGACGACACCGACGGCGGTCTTCCCGTCGGCGAAGCGATCAGCCAGCGCGGAGACCTGGGTGGACTCCGCCCCGCGCGGAAGTTCGACGGTCACGTCGTTCTTCTCGACGCTGCCGACCTTGCCGGCCAGCGGCACCGCCGCGACCATGACGATCAGCCAGCCGACCAGCATCAGCCACTTGCCGATCTTCCCGCCCGGCGATCCGATGATCCGGCCGGCCCGGTTGCTCGTTCCTGACATGACGACTCCTCTTCCTGGTCTCTCGGACTCTCTGCGGCCCTCACGGGCTCTCGACGGTGCTGCGCTCATGCGGCGGGCAGGCCGGCCAGGGCTGCTTCCGCGTCATGGCGCTGAATCCACGTGGTGTCCTCGACGAGCGCGGACAGTTCCCTGCCGGACCGCTCGGCGCTGTCGTTCCGGCCGCTCGCCAGCCGCTGCGATCCGCTGTCCCTGGTGCCGAGCTGAACCCGGGCGCTGTGCTCCCGGCGGGCGCGTTCGTACCGCCGCAGGGCCGCGGCGGGCTGCCCGGCCGACTCGGCGAGGCAGCGGGCGAGGACGACCGCGTCCTCGATGGCCTGGCTGGCGCCCTGCCCGTGGTAGGGCAGCATGGGATGCGCGGCGTCGCCGAGCAGCGTGGTGCGGGCGGTGCTCCAGCGCGGCAGCGGCTCCCGGTCACGCAGCGACCAGTGGCCCACCTCCTCGGCCAGGCCGATGATCTGACGGACGATCGGATCCCAGTCCTGGAAGGCCTCGGCGAGTACGCCGACGTCGGACGACCGGCTCCAGGACTCCTCCGCCGCCCCGCCGTCGGGGACGACGGCCACGAAGGACAGCAGCTGCCCCCCGCTCACCGGTGCGGCCAGGAACCGTGCCTGCGGCCCGGTCCAGACGAACATCGTGTCGGCCGGCAGAGCCGGCAGGCCGTCGGCCCCGGTCAGCCGCTCCACCGGGACCAGTCCGCGCACCGCACTGCTGCCGGTCAGCACCGGCAGGTCCGGTCCGGCGACGGCCCGGCGGACCAGGGAGTGCACCCCGTCCGCCCCGATCAGCACATCGGCCCGGGCGACCGAGCCGTCGGCGAAGTGCAGGTCCACCCCGTCGGCGTCCTCGGCGAAGCCGACACAGCGCCGTCCCAGCCGCAGCGACTCGGACGGCACCTGCTCCAGCAGCGCCGTGTGCAGGTCGGCACGGTGCACGGTGTAGTGGGAGCCGCCGAACTCCGCCTCCCACACATCGCCCATCGGCTGGCGCGCCAGGACCTTCCCGGCGTTCCAGAGCCGTACTTCCAGCGCCTCGGGGCGGACCGCGACCTTGCGCAGCCGCTCCATCAGCCCGAAACGCTCCAGCAGCCGGCTGCCGTTGGGGGCCAGGTGCAGTCCCGCACCCACCTCCCGCAGTTGCCCGGCCTGTTCGTAGACGTCGACCCGCAGTCCCGCCCGGGTCAGGGCCATCGCCGTGGCGAGGCCGCCGATCCCGGCGCCGACCACTGCGGCCCGCAGGGTTCTCTGCGCCATGGTGTCTTCCCTTCTCCGGTTCATTCCTGTGCGGTCAGCGGGTGCCGGCGGTCGCGGCGGCCAGTTGCGTTCCGAGGTGGGCGACGATGGCGTCCACGGTGCGGTGGTCCCAGACCAGGGACGGCTCCAGGAGCACCCCGAAGCGGTCCTCCAGTTCGCCGCAGAGCGCGATCGCGTGGATCGAGTCGATCCCCAGCCCGATCAGCGAGGCGTCCGGAGCTATCCGCTCCGGCTCGGTGCCGAGGCAGTCGGCGATGCGTGCAGTGAGCCACTCCCGGGCCGCCGCGGCGTCCAGCGAGCGGCTCATCGCACACCCGCCAGGGTGCGGTAGCGGCGGCGGACGTCGGCGCCCAGCTCCTCGTGCAACGGGGTGAGCTCGTCCTTCATGAACAGCTCGCGCATCAGGCTGCGCTGGAGCTTCCCGCTGGTGGTCCGGCGGACCTGTCCGGGGCGGACCAGGACGACGTTGGACACCCGCACGCCCAGGCTGCGGCCGAGCTCGTCCCGGACCAGCTGGGCCAGGCCGCTCAGCTCCTCCTCGTCGAGCGCGGTGCCGCGGACCTCCTGGACCACCACGATCTCGTCGTCCTGACCGGGCACGGCGAAGACGCTGGTCAGCCGGCCCTCGAAGCGCGGGTCCAGGGCGCGGGCCTCGCGCTCGATGTCGTGCGGGTAGAGGTTGCGGCCGCGGATGATCAGCATCTCCTTGATCCGGCCGGTGATGTGGAGTTCGCCGTCGAACAGGGCGCCCAGGTCGCCGGTGCGAAGGAAGCCCCGGTCGCCGTCGGTGATGTCGGCGCGGAACAGCGTCTCGGTGAGCTCGGGCCGCTGCCAGTAACCCCCGGTGACGCTGTCACCGCGGACCCAGATCTCGCCGATCCGGCCCTCGGGCAGCTCGACCCCGGTGTCCGGGGCGACGATCCGCACGTCCAGGCTGCCGACCCGCCCGCAGCCCACCAGGGTGACCGACTCGCCGTCAGCCGCCGCCGGCACCAGGACGTTGCGCTCCAGGGCCGCACTGTCGACCCGGCGCAGCACCGGCGCGACGCCGACCGCCGTGCCGGAGACGCCGAGCGTGGTCTCCGCCATCCCGTACGCGGGGGCGAAGGTCTCGTTGCGGAAGCCGGAGGGGGCGAAGCGTTTGGTGAAGCGGTCCAGTGTGGCCGCGTCGATCGGCTCGGCGCCGTTGACCGCGCAGACCCAGCGGGACAGGTCGAGGCTGTCGACCTGCTCGTCGGTGAGCCGCCGCACGCAGAGGTCGTAGGCGAAGTTGGGGGCGCAGCTGACCTGGACGTCGTACCGGTCGATCAGCTCCAGCCACAGGTAGGGGCGCTTGAGGAACGAGGTGGCGGTCATCAGGACCGTGGTGGTGCCCAGGTAGAGCGGCACCAGCACGGTGATGATCAGGCCCATGTCGTGGAACATCGGCACCCAGCCGCAGAAGCGCATCTCGGGCGTCCAGCCGAAGATCTCGCACAGCAGGGTGATGTTGTGTTCGAGGTTGGCATGGGTGACCACGACGCCGCGGGGGTCGCTGGTGGAGCCCGAGGTGTACTGGAGGAAGGCCAGCTGCTCCGGCCCGATGCCGGGGTCGGTCCACTCCTCGGGCGGCGCCAGCTCGTCGATGTCGGTGACCGCGCACTCCAGCGGGGGTGTGCCGGGCAGTTCGAGCCAGGCCGCGACCTCCAGGTAGGTGCCGCTGTCGGTCAGCGCGACGGCCGCCCCGCAGTCGGCGGCGATGCCGGCGGTGCGCGCGGCCTGGTGGGCGTGGCCGCCGGGCACCGGGACCACCACCGGCGCGACTCCCGCGTACAGGCAGGCGGCGAAGGAGGTCACCAGGTCCAGGCCCTGCGGGTGCAGCAGCAGCACACGGTCGCCGGGCGAGGTGCGGCGCTGCAGCCAGGCCGCCGTGGACCGCGCGGTGCGGTCCAGCTCCGCGTAGTTCAGCTGGACCGGGGTCGGCTCCTGCGACTCGCCGCGCATGAACAGGGCGGCGACGCGGTCGGGGTTCTCCGAGGCGTGCCGCCGCAGCCTGCCGACAAGCCCTTCGAATTCCGGGGAACTGGATGACATGGCCCTGCCTTTCCCTGCGAGTGAGGTGTGCGCTCAACCGGGCCAGCGTCGCTGTGCGGGCTATATCGGCCCTATACCGGGCCGTTGTGCAGGAAGGCTCAGGCATTGGAGGCTCAAACGTTGGGGGCTCAGGCGTTGAGGGCTCAGGCGTTGAGGTAGGCGAGGACCGCGAGCACCCGGCGGTTGTCGTCGTCCGACTGGGCCAGGCCGAGCTTGGCGAAGACGTTCGAGGTGTGCTTGATGACCACCCGCTCCGACACCGACAAGCGCTGGGCGATCGCCGCGTTGGACCGGCCCTCGGCCACCAGCGACAGCACCTCGCGCTCCCTCGGCGTCAGCCGCGCCAGCGGCGCGTCCCGTACCGTGCCGGCCAGCAGCTTGGAGATCACGTCCGGGTCCATCGCGCTGCCCCCGGCCGCCACCCGGCGGAGCGAGTCGATGAACTGGCGGCTGTCGAAGACCCGGTCCTTGAGCAGGTAGCCGACCGCGCCCGCGCCGTCGGCCAGCAACTCCCGCGCGTAGAGCTGCTCGACGTGCTGGGAGAGCACCACCACCGGCAGTCCGGGCAGGACCCGGCGGGCCTCGACCGCGGCCCGCAGTCCCTCGTCGGTGAACGTCGGCGGCAGCCGTACATCCACCAGGGCCAGGTCCGGGCGGTGCTCCAGCAGCGCCTCCAGCAGCGCCGGACCGGACTCGACCGCTGCGGCGACCTCGATGCGGTGCGCCTGCAGCAGTCGGACCAGGCCCTCCCTCAGCAGGAAGAGGTCTTCGGCGAGAACAACACGCACGGCATCTCCATCGTCACCATCGTCGGACCGCCCACGGGGCTCTGTACGGCCAGGATCCCGTCGAACGCCCCGAGCCGGCGCTCGATCCCGCGCAGTCCGCTGCCCGCCAGGGCGTCGGCGCCGCCGGGACCGTCGTCGGTCACGCTGATCCGCAGCGCCTCCTCATCGTGCCGGATGTCGATCCACACCCGGGCCGAGTCGGCGTGCTTGGCCACATTGGTCAGCAGTTCGGTGACGGCGAAGTACGCGGCGGACTCCACCGGAGCGGACAGCCGGCCCGGCAGGTCCACCACCACCTCCACCGCCAGCGGCGTGTCCAGCGCCAACGCCCGTACCGCGTCGCCCAGTCCGCGGTCGGAGAGCACCGGCGGATGGATGCCGCGCACCAGGTCGCGCAGCTCGCCCAGCGCCCTGGAGGACAACTCCCGGGACTCCGCCAGCAGACCGCGCACGGCCTCCGGATCGGTGTCCAGCAGTTCCTCCGCCGCGCCCAGGTTCATGCCCATGGCCACCAGCCGGGCCTGGGCCCCGTCGTGCAGATCGCGCTCGATCCGCCGCAGTTCGGCGGCCTGACCGTCCATCACCTCACTCCTGGTCTCACTCAGGTGCTGGACCCGCTGCGAGAGTGCGAACCCGGGCGGCGGCGCCAGCAGCCTCCGGGTGAACCGGCCGTGGGCGGCGAGCAGCCTCGGGGCCGACCAGAGCCCGAGGGCGATCGACGCCAGACCGAGCGGGATCATCAGCCAGGCCTGTACCCCGGCCTGGCCATGGACGTGGATCAGCCCGGCGTACCAGTCGTGGTAGCCCGCCCCGGTGAGCCGGTTCCAGAAGAACGGGAACGCCAGCCCCTCGACGCCGTAGAGGACCAGTGCGGTGGGCAGCAGCGCCAGGACGCCGCCGACCACCGGGTCGACCAGGGTCCACAGCATGTCCCTCCAGGTGGCCGGGTCGTGCAGGAGCCACCGGAAGCGGCGCATCCGGCCGATGAACCCGGTCATCCCCTCCGGCTCGGCCCGGTACGGCACGGCGATCCGCACCCCGGACCAGGCCAGTGCCAGCCGCCGGGACCGGTTCGCCATCCGCCGCACGGCGGCCACCACGATCGGCAGCAGCAGCGCCCCGGCGCCCGAGACCAGCGCCGCGAGCGAGGCCACCATCAGGACGAACAGCGCGAGTTGGGGCACCTTCTGGCCGAACAGGGCCAGGCCGCGCGCCAGCGGCAGCCACAGCCGACGCGAGCCCTGGTCCGACGTCTCCGCAGTGGTGTTGCGCACGACAGCCTCCTCGATTCCCGCGTTGTCCCGGTGACCCCGCTGCAGCAAGTCTGGCCGCCGGGGGTGTCGTGCACATTGGGATTACCCCCCGGCCGGAAGGTGCACCTACGTCACCCCCCGGTCCGGGCCCGGCTCCTGCCCGACTCAGTCCCCGGGGGTGGTCGGCACGGCCTCGATCAGCGAGGAGCGCGCGCCCTGGCTGACCCGTTCGACGGTCGTCGTACGTCATGGGGAGCCAGTCCGCGAGCAGTTGCGCCCCGCCGTCCGCGTCGGCGTCCGAAGCGCCCCCTGAACCACCGCCCGAACCGCCGGGGCGGACCGCGCGGGCGGCCGCCAGCCTCAGTTCGTTCCGCAGTTGCCCGTCCACGTGGTTGCGCCCCACCGCGCGGTAGTGGGCCAGCACGTCCGCGTACGGAAAGGTCCGCGCCGAGGAGCCCGGCCATTCCGCGACCAGACGCCGGGCCGTCTCCGGGCGGCGGTCGCCCGGCAGTGCGCCGGCAGCGGCCAGGCTCACACCGCCGACTCCGGTATGTATGGGCCAGTCGACAGGCATGGGCGAGTTCGTCGATCCCATGGATTACCCCAATCCCCTGAATTCGGACAGGGCCCGGAACTGTTTCCCAGTCGGGTCCCAGGGGAGCAGGATTCTCGTATCGGCTATATTTCTTCGATATCAGGATCTTAACTTCCGAACCCCTCGGAATTCGATTACGCTGCCGCCAGGGGGGCCGACAATGTCTATGGCAGTACACAGCAGCAGCGAACTCTGGTTCCGTCGGCAGGAGGGCGCGGCCGTGCCCGCCCTGCGCCTGGTGTGCTTCCCGCACGCCGGAGGGGCCGCGAGCATGTACCGGGGGTGGCGGCGTTACCTGCAGCCCGAGGTCGAGTTGCTGGCGGTCCGTTACCCGGGACGCCAGGACCGGCTGGCGGAGCCCGCCGTCGAGTCGATGGACGAGCTGGCCGGACGGGTCACCGCCGCACTGCGGCCATACCTCGACCGTCCGGTCGCGCTCTTCGGGCACAGCATGGGATCCGCGGTGGCCTACGAGGTAGCGGCCCGCCTGGAGAGCGAGTACGGGGTGCCCGCCGCCCTGCTCGCCGTCTCCGGCCGGCCCGCACCGCACCGGGCGGTGCCGTCCGCCCTCCACCACGGCGGCGACGCGTCGATCATCGACTCGCTGCGCCGCCTCGGCAGCACCCAGCTGCAGGTCTTCGACGACCCGGATCTCCGGGAACTCCTCATGCCCGCCCTGCGCGCCGACTACCGACTGCTGGAGACCTACCGCCCGTCGCAGCCGCCGCCGGTCCGGGCGCCGATCGTCGCCTGCGCCGGGATCAGCGATCCCCGGTGCGGTCTGGACGGCCTCCGCAGCTGGGCGGAACTCGGCACCGGAACGTTCTCCCACCGGCTCTTCCCCGGCGGCCATTTCTACACCGAGGACTGCGAGGCGGACCTCGTCGCCCATGTGTCGAAGCACCTGACGACCGCGCAGCGCGGGGCCTGATATCCAGCCACGCCGAATCCGCGCCAGCCGTCCCATGAATTCACCGAACGAATCCCGCGACAGAAAGCTGGCGCTGATCGAAGGCACCCTGCAGGAGGAGTTCCCGGCCGCCGACATCCCCGCCGCACTCGGCGACGCCTTCGCCGCCAGGACCGGCTTCGATCCCCGCGCCGAGACCGACGCCGCGTACCACTACTTCCGCATCCGCCCGCTCCGCCTCCAGGCCTGGCGCGAGGCCAACGAGCTCTCCGGCCGCACCCTCATGCGCAACGGCAGGTGGCAGTAGCTTTTCTGGGCCGAACGGGTGTGCGGGGGTCACTCGGTGGGGGTAATCGGCCCGCCGGGCATGCGTGCCGTCGGGGCGCTGCCGCTGTCCCCGGCGACATTGGCGCATGCCCGCACCCGGCGATCGCGCTCACGCCGCCCCGCCGGAATCCTCGGGCTTGCCGCTGGTGTCGCCGAGGGAACGGACCGCAATGCGCCGACGTGGAGTCGTGGTACTGCTCGCTGCCGCCCTCTCGCTCTCCCTCGGCAGCGCGTATGCCGGCAGCGCTGCGGAACCGAACGGCCAGGGGCTGCTCGTGCAGTGCGGCACCGTCCGCAGCGGGGATGCGCCGATCGGCTCCGCCGAGGTGACGCTGTACCGGGCCGGGGACCGTCCCGGTGCGCCCGCGACGGCACTGGCCGGCGCGCGGAGCGACGCGAACGGGGAGTTCCGTCTCTCCTACCGACCGCCCACCGACGCCGAAGCGGTGCTGTACCTGACCGCCGACCTCAGCCCGAGCGGGGAGGCGCCGGAACGGCGGAGCACGGCGGTCGTCAGGCTGGCCACCGTCCTCGGCACGCCGCGCGACCGGCCCGACGTCGTGATCAACGAGCGCACGACCGTCGCGGCGGCGTACGCGATGGCGCAGTTCACCCGCGCCGGTGCGATCTCCGGCAGCCGTCCCGGGCTGCAGAACGCCGCCGCGATCTCGCACAACCTGGCCGACAGCACCACCGGGGACATCGCCCCGCTGCTCGCGGCCCCGCCCAACGGCTCGCTCACCTCCACCCTGAGCACGGTCAACTCCCTCGCCGACATCCTCGCGGGCTGCGTCGAGGGGCAGACCTGCGGCACGCTGTTGCGGCTGGCGCAGCCGCCGGGCGAGGCGCGACCGCAGGACACCCTTCAGGCCTTCGCCGATATCGCCCGCACCCCCGGCAACCACGTGGACGGTCTCTTCGCGCTGGCGGCCGCCCGGCCCGTGTACCAACCCGCGCTGGCCGCCAGGCCCGACGCCTGGACACTCGCGCTGCGCTACGAGGGCAACGGCCACGAACTCGACGGCCCCGGCAACATCGCCTTCGACGCGGACGGGAACGCCTGGGTCACCAACAACTACGAGTACGCGGCCGATCCCCACACCTCGGTCTGCGGGAGCCGGAGCGTGCTGACGTTCACGCCGACCGGCGCGGACGCCCCCGGCGCGCCGTACAGCGGCGGCGGTCTGTACGGCGCGGGCTTCGGCATCACGCTGGACCCGAAGGGCCGGGTCTGGGTCGCCAACTTCGGGTTCCAGGGCTCCCAGTGCGGCCTCGACGCCAGCCGGTTCTTCCGCAGCGTCTCGGAGTTCACCGGCCAGGGAACCGCCCTCTCCCCCGCGGACGGATGGCGCTTCGGCCCCATCGTCCAGCCCCAGGGCACGGTCTCGGACAGGTCCGGGAACATCTGGATCGCCAGCTGCGGAAGCGGCAGCGTGGTCCGGATCCCGAACGGCCGTCCCGAACTGGCCCGGAGCATCGGGCTGAACGGCGCAGGACAGGCGGTCAGCCCCTTCGACATCGCCATCGACCCCGCCGGCCGGGCCTGGGTGACCGGCAACGGCAGCAACAGTGTGCTGCTGCTCTCCCGTGACGGCAGGCCGGTCCGCTCGGTCACCGGCGGAGGCATCAAGCGGCCGCTGGGGATCGCCTCCGACAGCCTGGGCAACCTGTGGGTCTCCAACAGCGGCGCGCTCGTCGTGCCCTGCGGCGGCGCGACGGTCGCCGGCCTGGCCGCGACGGCGCAGAGCGCCGGGCACATCCCCGGTACCTCGGTGACCATGGTCCGGCCCGACGGCACCGTCGCCGCGCAGCCGTTCACCAACAACGGTCTCGTGCTGCCGTGGGGGGTCGCCGTCGACGGCCACGACAACGTGTGGGTGGCGAACTTCGGCGGTCAACGCCTGGCCGAACTGTGCGGCGCACGGCTGTCGTCGTGCCCGCCCGGCTACCGGACCGGCCAGCCGATCTCGCCGGCCGCCAGCGGGTACACCAGCGACGGCCTGACCCGTAACACCGGCGTGCAGATCGACCCGTCCGGCAACGTCTGGCTGGCCAACAACTGGCTGACCGTCCCGGTGCAGACCAACCCCGGCGGACACCAGCTCGTCGTCTTCGTCGGCCTCGCCACCCCCGTCCACACCCCCCTCACCGGCCCCCCACAGCAGCCCTGACCGGCCCGATACACCGTCAGGACAGGACCCGGCGGCGGAAGTTGCGCAGGCCCAGCCAGAGGAAGAGTGCGCAGAACCCGACCAGCACCGGGTAGACGATGTACAGGCTCATGTGCGAGGCCTCGGTGAGCCCCGCGCGCATGCCTTCGGCGATGTAGATCAGCGGGTTGATCAGGACCAGCACCTGCAGCCAGTGGAACCCGCCGACGTGGACCGCCGACAGCCGGGTCCACTGGTAGTAGGTTCCCCCGAGGAAGACCAGCGGCAGCACGACGAAGCCGAACATCAGACCGATGTTGCGTGGCTCGAAGGTGGTGCCCAGAACCAGCCCCAGGGAGGTCATGGCGAGGCACGCCAGCGGGATCAGGGTCAGCACGATCCACCAGTGCACCGAGAGATGGGCCCGCACACCGGGTGCGTGGACCACCGCGGCGATCGGGAAGACGATGATCGCCGAGATCAGCGCCTGGGTCGCCCCCGAGAGCACCCGCGCGATCGCCACCAGCCAGATCGGGCAGGGCGCCTGCACCCGGTCCTCGATCTCCCGGGTGTAGCCGAACTCCTGCGAGAGCTGGATCGCCACCGACTGGATGCCCTGGAACATGATCGCGATGGCCACCACCCCGGGGACCAGGACCGTGGCGAAGTCGGACTCCCCCGCCGTGCCGCCGCCCCCGCCGACACCCTGGCCGATGGTGGGGAACACGTACAGGAAGACGAAGACCAGCAGCAGCGGCTGCATGATCGTCCGACCCACGAACTCGCCGAAGTTCTTCTTCAGGACCAGCAGGTCCCGCCGGATCAGCGCGGCGAGAGCGGTACGGCTGGCGGCCAGCACCGAGCGGGTCGGCCGCAGCGTGATCGAGCCGACCGCGGTCTCCGAGAGCACGGTCGCGGACGCGTCGGTGGACGCGTTGGCAGACGCAGACGTGGACATCAGTCACGCAACTCCTTTCCGGTGAGCCGGATGAACACCGTCTCCAGCGTGGTCCGGGAGACCGAGAGGTCGACCACGTCGAAGCCGCCGGCCTCCGCGGCGGCCACCACCCGTGGCAGCACCCGGTCGGTGCCCCGGAGGTGGAGTTCCACGAAGCCGTCCCCGATCCGGCTGCGGACGACCCCGTCGACGTCGCGGGCGAGCCGTTCCGCGAGCAGCGCGCTGTCGCCGACGGCCTGGACCGTGACGACGGTGTCGGCGTCGATGCTCTGCTTCAGCGCGGCCGGAGTGCCCATGGCGAGGATCCGGCCGTGGTCGATGATCGCGACCCGGTCGCAGAGCTGGTCGGCCTCCTCCATGTTGTGCGTGGTGAGCAGGATGGTCTGGCCGTCCTGTACCAGCTGGCCGAGGACCTCCCACAGCGCCAGCCGGCTCTGCGGGTCCAGGCCGCCGGTGGGCTCGTCCAGGAACAGCACGGCCGGCCGGTGGAAGATCGCCCTGGCCACCAGCAGGCGCTGGGCCATCCCGCCGGACAGCGTGAACACCGAGGCCTCGGCCCAGCGCGCGAGCTGGAACCGCTCCAGCAGCTCGTCGGCGATGCGCCGGGCCCGGCCGCTCGGGATGCCGAACAGCAGCCCGTGGAAGTACAGGTTCTCCCGGACGGTGAGCGAGCGGTCCAGGGTGTTCTGCTGCGACACCACCGCGATGATCTGCTTGACCAGGGTGGGACGGGCGATCACGTCGACTTCGCTGATCAGCGCCGTTCCCGAGGTGGGCACGACCCGGGTGGTGAGCATCCCGACCGTGGTGGTCTTCCCGGCCCCGTTGGGGCCGAGCAGTCCGAAGACCTCGCCGCGCCGCACGTCCAGGTCGATACCGTCCACGGCGTTGAAATCGGTCTTGGGATAGGACTTCGTCAGGCCGCGAACCTGAATGATGGTCTCCGTCGTCACCCTGGTTCACCTCGCCGAAGTCGGTGCGACCGCCCGGTCGGGTCCGGTCACGGGACCGGACTCCAGAATGCGCCCGTGCCCCGGACCGGACAAGCACAGGGCCGCGCGGTTCAGGCGCCGTGGTAGGCGCCCACGTCCTCGTCGGACTCCGGCTCGGGGCTGATCGCCGCCTGCCGCTTCCTGACGACCGAGGCCGCGCCCGCCGCGCCCAGGGCGAAGGCCAGCAGGACGGTGAGCGGGCGGTCGAGCCGGTGCCGGGTCAGATGGTCCAGCGAGTAGCGCCCCGGACCGGCCAGGCCGAGAGCGGCCGCGGTGAAGCCCAGGTACGCCGGGTACTCGTAGCCGCCGGACGTGGCGAAGAAGCCCGCCGGAGCGTGCACGGCCACGGCCCCCGCCATCGCCCCGGCCGCCGCCGCCCCGGCCACGGGGCTGGCCAGCCCCAGTGCGAGCAGCGCACCGCCGCCCGCCTCGCCGAGGCCGGCGGCGAGGGCGCTCGGCCGCCCCGGGGTGAAGCCCATGTGCTCCATCGCCCGGGCGGTGCCCTCGATCCCGCCGCCGCCGAACCAGCCGAAGAGCTTCTGTGTCCCGTGGGCGATCAGCACCCCGCCCGCGCCAAAGCGCAACGCCAGCAGTCCGAGGTCCTTGCGGTGGATGCAGGGCATGAGGTGGGCCTCTCTGGGGGGACGGCGGGGAACGGGCCTCACCGCCAGTCTGCGCGGAGACCCGGGCCCGCCACCGCCCCGGCTAGCCCATCCGGTTCTCAGCCCACCGCCGGCACCGCGACGGCCTCCCCCGCCAGTACGGCCTCCCCCGACCCGTCAGCCTGCCCCGACACGGCGGCCTCCCCCGACCCCGCGGCGGCTTCCGCCGTCAGCGGCGGCAGTTCCTTCGCCAGGCAGACGCTCAGCGGCTCGTCCTGGTAGATGCCGAACTTGGTGGTCGGCAGGTACCCCTCGGCGGCGTACAGCGCCAGTGCCTCCGGCTGCCTGGCCCCCGTCTCCAGCACCATCCGGCGGCGCCCCGCGCGCCGGGCGTCGGCCTCCAGGTAGCGCAGCATCCCGCGGGCGAGGCCCCGGCCCCGCGCGGCCGGGGCGGTGTACATCCGCTTCAGCTCGGCGTCCCCGTCCGCCAGGCCGGGCTCCCCCTGCTCCGCGTCGCGGGCCCGCCAGGCACCGGTCCCGACCGCGCTGCCGTCCGCGTCGTAGAGCACGGCGAACAGCCCGTGCGGCGGCTCGAACTCCGCCGGGTCCACCGGACTGGCGTCGCCGTCACCGCCGTAGCGCACGACGTACTCCTGCTGCACCTCGGCGATGAGGCGCTGGGCGTCGGGATGGGCGTAGCCCACGACTCGAATCTCCATCCGAAAACCCTACCCGGGCCCAGCGACAAACGTGGCCGGCAGTGCCCCGACCACCGCATCCCCGCCCTGGAGGACCACCTCGACCGCCCGGAACGCAGCCGAGGCCGCCCCGGTGACGGGGCGGCCTCGGCCGGTCGAACGATGGTGCGTCAGTTCACCGCGGATACGTCAGTTCACGGTGTAGCTGTACGGGATCGCGGCGAGCACCGAACCCGTGGTCTGCAGCGCGCTGTTGGCCGTGGCCGTACCGGCCGGGCCGGAGACCAGGTACAGCACGCCGTGCACGGTGCTGCCCTTCGCCCCGGTCGGGGTGATGGTGACCTGCAGGCTGCCGGTCGCGCCGGGCTGGACCACCACGGGCGTCGGCTGCGTGCCGGTGGCGTTCACGGCGGCGGCGAACGGGTCACCGGTGCTGGAACTGAACGCCGGGTCGAACGCCTGGGTGTGCGCGCTCGCCGTCAGGGTGGAGCTGCCGGCCGGGGCGCCGGAGGCCGGGAACGGGCCGATCTGCTGCACGTAGGTGCCCCAGAAGCCCGGGACGATCGGCTGCGAGGCGCTGCCGTTGTCCGTGACCACCGAGATGGTCGAGCCGCCCTGAGCGGCCTTGAGGTCACCGAAGAGGTCCGGCGAACCGGCCGGTCCGGAGAACTCCACCTGCGCGGGGGTGGTGGAGGCGCCCACGCCGGTCAGCGCGGTGGTGCCGGGCGGCACCAGGTAGCCGGGGACCGCGGAGGTCGGGCTGAGCGGCAGCGCGACCGTCGCCGAGGCGCCCAGCGGCACCAGCGGCAGGTCGACCAGCTTGGTCAGCCGGCCGTCCGCCTGCAGCTGCTGGGTGGCCGCGGTGTTGTTGGTGTAGGTCACCGTGACCGTGGTCGCCTTGCCGGCCGCCAGCTTGGTGCGGACGCTGGTGGGCAGGCCGGGCGCGGCGGCCCGGTCCTGGTCGAAGCCGACCGTCCCGGTGTACGACTGGCTGAGCTCGGCACCGCTGACCGGGTTGAGCACGATGACCACGAAGCGCCAGCGGCCGGCCGCCGGGTTGACCGCCGTGGTCGACAGTCCGAGCCCGGTGCCGGTGACGACGCCCTGCCCGTTGATCTGGCCGTTGCTCTCGATGTCCGCCGGGGTCCCGTTCGGACTGATCAGCGCGCCCTGCAGCAGCACGTTCGGGTCCTGACCGAGCGTCAGTCCCACCCGCAGGTCGCGCTTGCCCTTGGGGACGTCGAACGCGTAGGTGAAGCTCTGCGCGGGGGACGAGGCCCGGCCGTTGCCGCCGGTGATCGAGCCGGTGAAGCTGCCGCCGGTGTTCGAGACGTTCACCAGGCTGCGCAGGATGACCGGCACGCTGGTGGTGCGGCCGTTGGAGCTGGCCACGGTGATCGACTCGGCGACGTCACCGCCGGTCGCCGGGGTGGTGAGCTTCACGTGCAGGGTCTTGCTCTGGCCCGGGGCCAGCGTGGTGACCTGCGGGCTGACCCCGCCGGCCGGCACCGCGCGCTGGGTGGCGGTGTCCAGCGAGACCGGACCGGTGAATCCGGCCGTACCCGCCGGGGTGTAGAGGACCGCCGTCCAGGTGCCCGCGACCGGGCTCGGGACGTCCACCACGCCGAAGTTCGGCGAGACCGGGCCACCCTGCGGACGGCTGTTGGTCTCGTAGCGGCCCGACGGGTCGAGCAGCGTCACCCGGACCACCGGGGTGACCGTGGTGTCGCCGTTCTGCTGCGGCGCGCCCTGCCAGGCGATCGACGCGGCCAGCCGGTCGGCGCCGGACGGGACGGTGAAGGTCACCTTGTGCGACACCCAGGGGGCGCCGTTGGTGGCATAGGGGAAGGTCGGGTCGGTGGTCGAGTTCAGCGCCACCGTCTGCTGGGCGTCCGACAGCGGGACGAAGGTCCTGGTGCCGCCGCTGACGGTCTGCGGCTTGCTGCTGGTGTTGGCGACGGTGACGTCCGCGGTGTGGGTCGAACCCGGGTGACCGGTGATGTCGACCTGGCCGGAGGTGACCGCAACGGTCCCGCTCGCGGCGGCGCCCGTGCCCGCCTGGTAGCCCTCGGCGGCCTCGGCGGCCGCACGCACGTTCAGCAGACCCGCGCCCTGCTCCGTGGCCGGCAGGCCGAGGTCCTGGGCGGTTCCGGTCAGCAGGGCCTTGACCACGGCCGGGGTCGGCGAGGCGCCGTGGTGTCCGTTGCGGTACGCCTCGATCACCACCGCGGCGGCACCGGCCGTCAGCGGGGCGGCCTGGCTGGTCCCGCCGAACGACTGGATCGAGGCCGCGCCACCGTTGTAGTTGGTGCACTCGGTGTACTTGGAGGTGTCCGGCGTGCAGAGCGCCCAGTCGGACTCACCGGGAGCCACCAGGTCGACGGTCTTTCCGCCCTGCGTGACACCGCCGGAGGAGAGGGCCGAGATCCGGTTGTCCGCCCAGGTGCCGTTCGAGAAGCCCGCGGCGCCGTAACCGGTCTGCTGGTAGTTCTGGTTGTCCGTCGAGGCCCCGACCGAGATGATCTTGGGGTCGGTCGACGGGGTGCCGATGGTGCCGTTGACGCCGGCGTCACCGCTGGACACCGTGACCGTGACGCCCGCCGCGACCGCCTCGTCGTTGAAGAGCGAGATGGTGTCGTGCGCGCCGCTGTCCGGGACCACGTTGCTGCCGAACGACTCGTTCAGCACGTCGACATGGGCGACCGAGACCGCGTAGTCGATGGCCTGCAGGATCGCCGAGTTGGGGAACAGGTTGCCGCCGGCCTTCAGGGCCACCAGCGAGGCGCCGGGCGCGATGCCCTGGATGCGGATGTTGCAGCCCGCCGGGAGCCCGCGGCTCGCGTTGACGAACTTGGAGACGTCGTAGACCTGGCGGCCCTGCGCGATCATCGCGGACGCGTCACCGAAGGCCTCGGCCGCACCGCTGGGCGTGTCCCAGCCGTCGCCGGAGAAGTCCTGGTGGTCCACGATCGCGTGGGTGCCGTTGGCCCGGACGAAGTCCGGGTTGTTCACGTCCAGGCCGTCCGCGATGTAGGCGACCTTGACGCCGGTGCCGTCGGCCAGCTGGCCGGCGCCCGGGGAACCCGGGGAGCTCGCCGTGTGCGTCGAGTACAGCGCCTCGGGCTCCAGCAGCGGCTTCGCCGGGTCGCTCGGGCAGACCGTGTTGGTGGCGTTCTGCTCGGCGGGCGGCACGGCGGCGTTGGCCGCCCTGGAGGACTGCGCGCTCCTGGGAGCCGTCCCGGCGGAGTTCTTGCCGCGGGCCGCGGCGGTGCTGTCGGCCGGGGGCGTCGGCGGGGTCACCGAGACGGTCTCGTCGAGGACCACGGAGGCGACCGCCGGGTCGGCCGCGAGGGCGGCCCGGAGCGCCGGGCTGACCTTCGCGGAGAAGGCGTTGCCGACGACGAAGCTCTTGATGTCGGTGCCGCCGTTACGCTTCACCTCCGCGATCAGCGGGGCCTGCGCCGCGGCGGTCTGCTGCCTGCGTGCGGCCAGATGCCCGGCGGTGGCCGGGGCACTGGGTATCTGGTCCCTGAGCAGCACGATCACCGGTACCGGCGCACCACTGGCCGAGAGCGTCGAGGCACTCGGTGAGGAGAGCAGCGGAGCACCGTTGGCCGAGGTCCCGAGGCTGAGAACCACGGATGCGGCAGTGAGCGTGACAGCGGCGAACTGTAGTCTGCGCCACTCGGTCATGAACTTCCCTTCGTCTGATCAGACGTCAGGGGGCATACCAGACCCACACGTGCCAATACGGACACATGAACGCCTCTGAAACACCCGTCCCGACAAGCCCCCGTATTCCAGCGCACACAGGACCTCCACCACAACCCCGCTCATCGGCGGGGGTCGCCTCCCCCCGGTCGGTAAGTCGACTGGAAGGAAAGGGCGTTGACACATGTCGACACTGCGGACACGCGGCACGACACAGGAGCTGTTCCCAGCCCTGCTCCTGCATCGCTTCGGATGCGACGGGACGCCGTGCCCTATGCGGTACCGGGACCGTCGAGAAGGCGAAGCAGCACGGCGGCCTCCGCGCGGAGCCGCGCGGCTCGTTCAGCGTGCGCGGGCGTGGTCAACCGCGCTGCAGCCTCCAGTCGCTCGGCAGCCTCGGCGCGCACGACATCCACCACAGTGCGTTCGCTCAGCTCACGCCGCGCTGCTTCGGTGGTGCCGACACCGACCGGCGACTGCTCCAGGGCCATGCCGCGGAGCTCGGCTTCCTCGACGGGCACCGCCTCGGCGTTGCGCGGAGGCGCCTAGACTGCGCCGGGTCGAGGTTCGATCAAGAGGGAGGGATCGTGCGGATTCACAGTGCCCTGCGCCGCAGCGTGGGGCTCGTCGCCGCCGTCGGCTTGTTGGCCGGTCTGGGCGCGGGGGCCGGCACCGCAGCAGCGGCGACGCACGCCGCCGGCGCGCAGCCCCGCGACATCGGCAGTCTCTACGAGGCGATCAACGGTGTTCCGGCACACGTGAAGCGCGGGACATCGATCACCGTGACCATGTGGTACATGGAGCGGTCGCCGGACAGCATCCAGGTGCTGGACGACGGGATCAGTCTCTCGCGCACCGGCGGGGTGCGGGTGGACTGGCTCGATCCGGTGACCAACAAGTGGGAGCCGACCTCGGGCAGCTGGGGCAACGGCAGCTACTACCTGCAGATTCCGTCGAAATCGCGGCTGGTCTACCGGCCGGGCTTCTGGGCGCACGTCTCCGTGCGGATCACGTTCACGAAGAGTGCCCGCCTCGGTGCCTACTACCTGTTCCCCAATGCGCCTTACGGGTATTCGATGCTGGCGAAGTCCGGACGGGAAGACCCGGGGGCCTATATCACGCAGGCCCGGTTCTCCAGTTCGTCGCTGAACCTGCACGCCTGACGACCCTCGGCGCGTGGTGCTGCGGCGGACGCACCCGCGCCGAGGGCACGGCGGATCGACGCGCACGCTGTGAGAAGGGAAATGCATCCACATGGACATCACGGACCGCTCCGCGAGCGAGCAACTGCAGGCCATGGAGCAAGGAGATGTCTCCAGCCTCGAACTGACCACCGCGCACCTGGCGCGCATCGACCGTCATCCGGAAGCCAACGCAGTGGTCACCGTCGACCGCGAGGGTGCGCTGGCCGCAGCCGCAGCCGCAGACAGGCTGCGGGCAGGCGGTCGTCCGGGTGGGGCGCTGCTCGGGCTCCCGATCACCGTCAAGGACTCGCTGGAGACAGCAGGGCTGCGCACCACGTGCGGGGCGACGGATCTGGCCGGACATGTGCCCGAACGTGACGCCGATGCCGTGGCGCGACTGCGTGATGCCGGCGCGGTCATCCTCGGCAAGACCAACACGTCGTCGATGTGCCAGGACATCCAGACCGGCAACCCCCTGTTCGGCACCACACCGAACCCGCACGCACCGGACCGTACGGCCGGTGGCTCGTCGGGCGGAGCGGCTGCCGCCGTGGCGGCTCACCTGAGTGCCCTGGACCTCGGCAGTGACCTTGCCGGCTCGCTGCGCCTGCCGGGCCACTACTGCGGCGTCTACAGCCTGCGTACCAGCTACGGCATCGTGCCGACCCGAGGACACATTCCCCGCCCGCCCGGCTGGCTCACGACGTCGGACATGATGGCCCTCGGTCCTGTCGCACGCAGCGCCGCCGACCTCGAACTCGCCCTCGGCGTGCTGGCAGGTCCGTCGTACGGCGACGGCGCCGCAGGGCGACCGGAGCTGCCCGCTCCCCGTCATCGACAGCTGGGCGACCACCGCTTCGGGATCTGGGCAGACGACCCGTACTGCAGGGTGAGCGCCGAGACCCGCGCTCTGGTCGAGCAGGTGTCCCAGGCGCTGCGCGACAGCGGTGCCGGTGTCAATGACACGGCCCGGCCGGTCAGCATGGCCGAATCCGACCGCCTCTTCCAATCGCTGATGTTCGCCGGTTCCGCCGCCGGCGCGTCCGCCGAAGCATTCGCCGCCGACCTTGCCGCCGCCCAGGACCTGGCACCCGACGACCGCTCTCCGTACGCGACATACCTCAGGGCCCGCACCATGACCCACCGGGAATGGCTGCTGGCCAACGAGGAGCGCGAACGCCTGCGGGGGCAGTGGAACGCCTACTTCGACGAGGTCGACGTCCTGGTCACCCCTGCGGCCCCGACGGTTGCCGTGCCCGATCAGACCGGCTCGCCCCTGCCCCAGCGGTTCATCACCGTGGACGGTGAGCGCCGCGGGTACTGGGAGCAGACCACCTGGCTCAACCTGGCAAGCCTCGTCCGCCTGCCGGCGGCCTCCGTCCCCCTCACCAGCACCTCGGACGGTCTACCCCTCGGTCTCCAGCTGATCGGGCCCCATCTGTCCGACCGCACTCTCGCGCATCTGGCCGGCCTGCTGGCGAGCCGTCTGGCAACAGGTGGCGTAGCCGGGGTGTGAGCCCTGGGGCACGGTTCGGGGCGTGGCCGGCAGGGCCCGGGCCTGGGCCCGCTGGTCAGGCGTGGACGGTACGGCCGCGGTGCAGGCTGCCCCGGACGTCGGCGAATTGCAGGTCCAGCCCGACGCCCTCGCGTTCGGCGTGGATGTGCAGGTGCGGTTCGGTGGTGTTGCCGGAGTTGCCGACCTCGCCGAGCAGGTCCCCGGTGCGGACCGACTGACCCGGGGTCACCGCGACGGTTCCGGGCCGCAGATGGGCGAGCTTGACCGTCTCGGCGCCCGTGTCGATGAAGACGTGGTTGCCGTAGAGCGGCCCGTACCGGATCACGCCCGGAACCTGGTCCTCCACGCCGTCGACCGCGGAGACGACCCGCCCGTCGCAGGGGGCGTACACCTTGGCCCCGTAGGCGAGGTAGGAGTCGAGGCGGTCGACGGCCCCGCGCCGGCTGCCGGCGGCGCCCACCCGCACGATGTCCAGGGCGCCGCGCTGCTCCGGCACCCCGAAGTGGTGGTTGAGCAGGCGTCCGCCGCCCTGGCCGACGTACCAGTTCCCGCGCAGCGGGAACCGGATCGGCGCTGTCACGGCGACGCCCCACCGGTGCCGCCGGGACCAGAGCAGCGCCCCCGTCGTCAGGCACAGCATCGCCCCGCCGGCAGCCACGTCGGCGGCACCGTTGCCGACGTCCAGTCCGGGCAGCCGGCACGCCGACCCGAGCGCGACCAGGCCCGCCGCTTCGACCGGGCGGCGGATCCACCACGGCTCCTCGGTGAGGAAGGAGTAGCCCTCGAGCAGCACATAGCCGGACGCGACGAGGAGGAGCGAGCCGATCCATCCGGTGACGCTCGCGGCATCCCAGCACAGGTCGATCCAGTAGCAGCACAGGGCGCCGAAGACTGCCACCGCCAGCCGGCGGCGCCACCGTTCGCTGCGTCCGTACCCCTGATCACCCCGGGCGATCATCAGGCCCACCAGCACCCCGGCGGAATCGACCTGCGCCCAGGCCAGGACCTGCCCGGACGGCCCGCAGACGAGGAGTCCCCCGGGGGAGTCACGCACCTCGTCGATACCGCCGAGCCGCTCCCGGGTGGCGTCCACGATCCGGCGCAGCCGGTCATGGCCGCTCAGCTCCACGGCCAGGGGCGCGAGTTCGCTCCAGTCGTCCGGGTCCGCGCACAGGAACGCGTACAGTGCGGCGATCTCACCGCGGCGGTCAGGCCCGCGCATGCTGTCTGTCCTCCGAGTCCATGGCGTCGTCCGCCCCGGCCGGGGCCGGGGCCGCCGGTGCCGGGGATTCTGCCACGAGCCGCCCACGACGGGCCGCGACCTCCGCCGCAGCCTCAAGGTTTGCTTAAGCCCGGCCTCCACAACCTTTCGCTACCGCGAGGAATGCATCCCGGCAATGATTCAAACGACGGTTCGACCCGGGTTCCACGACTCGGATACGGGGCCCTTCGTTTCACTCGCCGCGGAGCCACGAAGGCGGCGGCTTCTCCAGCCTGCATGATCGACGGGAGAGCGATACACGTGAGCATCCTGCTCGTACACAAGAGAGCCGGTCAGCGGCGTCATCACCCTCAGCGAGTTCTGCGTTCCGACCGCCGCCGCGATCGCCGCCCGGCTGGGCGTGCCGTCGGTCAGCGAGCAGACCGCCTACACCGCCCGGGACAAGTTCGCGATGCGCAGCGCGTTCGCCGCGGCCGGGGACGTGCCCCAGCCGAAGTTCGCTCTGGTCAACGACGTCCGGCAGGCCGCCGAACAAGCGGAGCGGTTCGGCTACCCGGTGATCATCAAACCGGTCATCGGCTGTCACAGCATGTTCGTGCAGAAGATCCACGACGCGGGGGAGTTGGCCGCAGCGTTTCCGGAGATCCAGCGGGGTGCCTGGGAGGGGTTCACCTTCGACCCGCTGCACGAGCAGACCCGGAGCCGTTACGACGGCGGCATCCTGATCGAGGAGTTCGTCGGAGGTACCGAGATCAGCGTGGAATCGCTGATCGTCGACGGCGTGACGCACTCGATCGCGATCCACGACAAGCCGCTGCCGCAGGGCACGCCGTTCGTGCGCGGGCGGCGGCGACGGCAGTGAGGCGGAGCCGCTCTTCCGGGCGCACGAGGCCGGCAAGACACCGCTCTACACGCCGCTGGACGGACTGCTCCCACCACGCTCCCACCATCGGCCGCTGCCAGCCTCGATCGGCAGACTGCGCCACTGCAGGCCCGGGGGCGTAGTCGTCCACATCAGCAGGGCTTCACAGACCGGCCCTGACGAACGGGCTCGGACCGTTTCCCACGACGGATATGGTGGAGGTACCATAACCCTATGGCTCTGAAGAAGACCACCGTCATGGTGGACGAAGATGATCTCGCACTCATCAAGGAAGCCGCAGCACGCGAGGCCCGGCCCGAGTCGGAATACTTCCGCGAGGCATTCCACATCGCCGCGCTGCGAACCCGCCGCTGGGACGACGACTGGGACATCCCGCTTCTCGACTTTGGGCACCCGGTCAGCGACGTGGAGATCCATCAGGCCGTGAGCGACGCGGCGGCGAACCCGGAGTGATCATCATCGGCGACACCTCCGGTCTGGTGGCCGCCCTCAACATCTCAGACCCCGAGCACGAGGCCGCCCGTACTGCCTTGCGGAAGGCCGCCCTCACCGTCGTATCCCCATTGGTACTGCTGGAGATCGAGCACATCACGACAAGGAACGTCGGCCGGAAAGCGGCACTCGCAGTCAACGACTGGCTACTGCACCAGGAGCAGACCGGACGAGTAGCAGTGCCCGAATTGCCTGCCGCCACCTTGCGCAAAGCCCGCAAGATCCAGGACCGCTACGCGGCCCTGCGACTCGACCTGGCCGACGCCGTAAACGTCCTCCTCGCCGAGCAGTTCGAGACCGAGGCCATCCTCACCCTCGACCGCCGGGACTTCCGCGCCATCACGCCATTGACTGGGAAGCACGGATTTCGGCTACTGCCCGACGACCTGTAACCCTGTGCGACCCCGTCGCCCAGCGGCCCCGGACAGACCTTACGAGTGGCCAAAAATGATCACAGGGAGACCGACTGTGGCGACCGCGCCACACGGGGAAGATCGCCTTGGCCCGCGAGACGCCCGAACTCGTCGCCGCCCACTTCCCCGACCACGCCGTGCACACCGTCGGCGACGCCGCCTACACCGGCGAACACCTCCGCGCTCCACGAACTCCCACCCCCGCGCACGGGGAAGAAGGGCCGCCCGCGGACCAGCGAACCACGCCTGGGCATCGCGGCCGACCTCCCTCAACTACTGGACTGGCGCCGCGTCAAGGTCCACCGCTACGGCCGCACCGACACCATCCTGATCGCCGACATCCAGGGCTACTACACCCCCTTAACCACTAGGGTCGCCTGCTCCCGCCGTTCCCCGGCGCGGTGGGAGCCCAGACGCCAGATGGATCGCTCACAGTAGGTAGCCGAGGGCAATCCAGAGCACCGAGACGCCGTGTGCCTATCTCGCCGGAAGCACCCGCGTCTGACTGTACCCAGTCGGCGACCGCCGGCTCATCCTGACGATCAGTCAGGATGACAAAGAGTTACCCAGGAGGGCCCTGCGTCGGCTGCCGACCCGTGCATCGCTAGGATCACACCGAATCAACCGAGCGAATTCACGCGGGGTCCACGATGAAGCATGTACGTCTCGGTATCGCAGCCAGCGCCGCGGCAATCGTCCTCGCACTCATGCCCAGCGGCGCCGGGGCAGCGGCGCGCAACCAGCAGACCCCCGCCTCCAGTTGCTCGGACCACAGCCTTGCGGCTCCCAATCAAAGCCTCAACCCCCTTCCGACCGCCCGCAGAGCCGGCCAGAAGATCGACATCTTCGCGCCTGTGCACAACACGCAGTCCACAACCCGCTACAACACCTTGTTCTACTTGCAGCTCGCATACGCCGACGCGGGTACAGGCCATGTCAGTGGCACCCCTACGGTGTGGTGGCGCGTCGACCACGGGCCGTGGAAGCTGATCCACTTCACCTTCCACCGAGGCCGGCACAACGTCAACGCGCCTTACTGGGACACCAGCGAACTCCCGATGGGCACCTTTGCAGCCCACCAGACCAAGACCGTGGAGATCTCCACCAGCTTCTCCGCCCTGTCCAGCAACGGCAGCTACTTCGGCTACGAGGGCTTCTCGATCCCCTCCTGCCAGCCGGGCGGCCCGTGGTACCAGGGCACATCCTCTTTCAGCCTGTACTACCAGCCCTCATCCCGACGCTAAGAATGTTCTGAAGATCTTGAGAGGGGGCTGCCCAGCCGTGGGCCGGGGAGCCCTCTTCGTCATGGGGTGGGGGTGATCATCCAGGCGCCGATGGTGTGGTCGAGCCAGAAACAGCGGCCGGACCAGATCAGCTGCGACGGAACCCGCCATCCATACCAGGCAGCAGCCGCCTTCGCCCCTTCAACAAGCCAGAGCCCGCACTTGAGGCAGACCGAGCGGCTGAAGCCGGCTCGGACAGGGGCACCACGAAACGATCTTGCACCCGCGCTCCCGCCACGGGCGCAAAAACGACCAGGGCCTCCCCGCCGCAGCGAGAAAGCCCTGGTCGAACTACCTTTGGAATGTGCGCCGCCAGGGACTCGAACCCCGGACCCGCTGATTAAGAGTCAGCTGCTCTAACCAACTGAGCTAGCGGCGCATGGTGCCCGACTGTTGCTTGCGCTCTTGCCTGGGCACGACTGAAATTCTACCTGACCTGCGAGGGTGCTGATGACCATCCCCGGGTGAACGGGGCACCGGGGGAACGGGGGGGAGGGGAGCGGGCGGGAACAGATCGGGGCGGGGGGCGGTTGGCAGGCCTGTCGGGGTGTTCCACGCCGACGCGGGACGGCCCAGCCCTGGACGCGACCGTGCCAGGGCCGGCCTGGACCAGCACCGCCCAGCCAGCCCAGCCCAGAAGAGCACCAGACCCGCCCAGCCGCAGCCGTACCCGTGGGAGCACCGCCGTGAGCCACCTCGACCCGACCGCCGTCCCCCCGCTCGCCGCACAGATCCCCGGGCGGGCGCGCGGGAGCGCGGAGACGCCGCTGTCGATCCTCGACCTGGCCACCGTGGGGCAGGGCTACACCCCGAGCCAGGCGCTGGCCGCAACGACCGAGCTGGCCCGCAAGGCGGAGGAGTGGGGCTACCACCGCTTCTGGGTGGCCGAGCATCACGGGATGCCCGGCGTCGCCAGCTCCGCGCCGGCGGTGCTGCTGGCGCACCTGGCCGCCGCCACCCGCACCATCCGGCTCGGCTCGGGCGGGGTGATGCTGCCCAACCACGCGCCGCTGGTGATAGCCGAGCAGTTCGGCACCCTGCACGCGCTGCACCCCGGGCGGATCGACCTCGGCCTCGGCCGGGCCCCCGGCACCGACCCGGCGACCGCACGCGCGCTGCGGCGCGGCGTCCTGGACGAGACCGCCGAGGAGTTCCCGCAGCAGCTCAGCGAGCTGACCCGGTTCCTGGACGCCGACTTCCCGGCGGGCCACCCGTACCAGCGGCTGCGGGCGGTCCCGGGTGAGGCCAGTGTGCCCGGGGGCGGGCGGCCGCCGGTCTGGCTGCTGGGGTCGTCCGGGTTCAGCGCGCAGCTGGCCGGGCGGCTCGGCCTGCCGTTCGCCTTCGCGCACCATTTCAGCGCGGGCAACACCGTCCCGGCGCTCGACCTGTACCGGGAGTCGTTCCGGCCCTCCGCCGTGCTGTCCGAGCCGTACACGCTGATCGGCGTGGGTGCGGTCGCCGCCGACACGGCGGAGCAGGCGCGGCGGCTGGCGGGGTCGGGCGCACTGGCGATGCTGCGGCTGCGGCGCGGGGTGCCGGGCCTGGTGCCGACACCGGAGGAGGCGGAGACGCACCCCTACACCGCCCCGGAGCGCGAGTTCGTCGACGCCTGGCTGGCCAACGTTGTCCTCGGCGAGCCGGAGCAGGTCCGGGTGGGGCTGAACGACCTGCGCAAGCGCACCGGAGCCGACGAGCTCATGATCACCAGCAACATCCACGGCCACGAGGCCCGGCACCGCTCGTACCAGCTCATCGCGCAGGCCTACGGACTGCTGGGGTGACCCTGCTCTCCCGCTCTGGCTCTCCTGCCTCCCCCGGCTCCCCCGTTCAGGAGCTGACGGACGATCGGCTGCAGGAGGCCGGGGTGCGGCTGCTGCTGAAGCGCGACGACCTGCTGCACCCCACCGTGCCCGGCAACAAGTGGCGCAAGCTGCTGCCGAACCTGGCCGCCGCCCGGGCGGCCGGGCAGGACGCGGTGCTGACCTTCGGCGGCGCGTACTCCAACCACCTCCGCGCGACCGCCGCCGCCGGACGGGAGGCCGGCCTGCGCACGATCGGCGTGGTACGCGGCGACGAGCTGCGGGACCGCCCGCTGAATCCCTCACTGGCCCAGGCCGCGGCCTGGGGCATGGAGCTCGACTTCCTCGACCGGACCACCTGGCGGGCCCGGATGTCCGAGGCCGTTCTGGACTCGCTGCTCCGGCGGCACGGCGTCGCGCTGGTCGTCCCCGAGGGCGGGAGCAACGCCCTCGGGGTACGCGGATGCGTGGCCCTGGGCCGGGAGCTGGCGGACAGCGGCGCGGATCTGGTCTGCTGCTCGGTCGGCACCGGCGGCACCCTGGCCGGTCTGGCCGCCGGTCTCGGCACCGGGCAGCGCGCGGTGGGCTTCGCCGCACTGACACACGCCCCACTCGACACCGAGACCGAGGCGCTGCAGCAGCGGGCCTTCGGCGGCTGTACCCCCAACTGGCGTATCGAGGACGGCTTCTGCTTCGGCGGGTACGGACGCACGACGCCGGAGCTGACCGCCTTCGCCGCCGACTTCCGCTCCCGGCACGGCATCTCACTGGACCTCAGCTACGAGGCCAAGACCCTGTTTGGCGTCTACGCCGGACTGGGCGCCGGAGACTTCGCGCCGGGGACGACGGTGGCGGTGGTGCTCGCGGGCTGAACGGGACGCGCGGAGGAGGAAGCGGCAGCGGAATTGGTCTAGTCCTAGGTCTAGTCCATCCTATTGACGCACTGTGGACATCTCAAGCACTCTGGGCACTGGTACAGACCTCTACCTTCCTCTCCCCCACGAGGAGTCCCAGGTGTTCCGCACAACCCACTCCCGCGCCCTGGCGGCTATAGCGGCGGGCGGCCTCGCCGCCGCCGGGCTCGTCGCCACGATCGGCGGCAGCGCCCAGGCAGGCGTCACCGGCACCAACAGTTCCGGCGTCACCACCACCGCCGCCCTCGGCAGCAACTGGTACGCCGCCGCCCCGTATCTGATGCCGCTCGACAACAACCCGCCGAACCCGACCGACGTCATGGCGGCAACCGGCCTCAAGGCCTTCCAGCTGGCCTTCGTACTCGCCCCCAACGGCGGTGGCTGCAGCCCGACCTGGGGCGGGACCGCACCGGTGTCCAGCGACACCGCGGTCGCCTCGACCATCGACTCCATCCGCGCGGCCGGCGGCGACGTCTCGGTCTCCATCGGCGGCTACGGCGGCACCAAGCTCGGCCAGACCTGCGGCACCCCGGCCGCAACTGCCGCCGCGTACCAGCAGGTCATCGACAAGTACTCGCTGCACGCGATCGACTTCGACCTGGAGGAGCCGGAGTACGAGAACACCGCCGCAGTCGCCAACGAGATCGGCGCGGCGCAGATCCTGCAGCAGAACAACCCGGGCCTGTACGTCTCGGTGACCACGCCCGGGACCGCCGCCGGCACCGGCTGGTTCGGCCAGCAGATGCTCAACCAGGCGAAGACGGACGGCTTCACGCCGAACAACTTCTCCATCATGCCGTTCGACGGCGGCTTCAGCGGGGCGGCCTCGCAGATCTCGGCACTGCAGGCGTTCAACACGCTCTTGATGAACACCTTCGGCTGGAGCTCGGCGACCGCGTACGCCCACGAGGGCATCTCCATGATGAACGGGCGCAGTGACAGCGGCGAGTACTTCTACCAGTCGGACTTCCAGTCGGTGCTGAACTTCGCGACCAGCAACGGCCTGGCCCGCTACACCAACTGGTCAGTGAACCGCGACCGGCAGTGCACCCCGCCGGACAACAACGGCCAGACGTCCGGGACCTGCAGCAGCGTGACGCAACAGCCGTGGGACTTCACCAAGTTCAGCGTGCAGTTCGCCGGGGCGACGCCGCCGACCACCCCGCCCACCACCACGCCGCCGACCGGCGGCACGGGTGGCGGAACCGGCGGTGGCACCGGCGGTGGCACGGGCGGCAGTTGCACGGCCGCGCCGTGGACCTCCGGTGTCGCCTACAACGGCGGTGCGGTCGTCAGCTACAACGGCCACCAGTGGACCGCCAAGTGGTGGACCGAGAACGACATCCCTGGCGGCCCGGCCGGGGTGTGGACCGACAACGGTGCCTGCTGACACGCCGGTTGACACATCTGCACTGACAGGTATGCGCTGACGGGCGCGAACTGACGGTACGTGGGACGGGCGCGGAGTGCTGCTGGACAGCAGCGCTCCGCGCTCCTCAGCGTCGGCCGTCGGCTTGGGCGGTCCTCAGCTGTGCCAGCTGACCGGCGAGTTGTAGCCGATCCGGCGCTCGGGGCGCTGCCAGCGGGCCAGATCCTGCGCCTTGCCGAAGCCCCCGGAACCCGGCTGGTTGGCGGCTCGGGCGAGGAGGACGGCGGTCAGGGCGGCGAGTTCCTCGGCGGCGAGGTGGCCCTTGACGACCCGGACCACGGCGGCGGTCCCGGCGGCGGCATCGGTCGGCGCGGCATCGGTGGTGGTGTCGGTGGTAGTCGTGGGTTCGAGGACGGTGGTCATGTCTGCTGCCTCCGGTTACTGGGGCGGGTTGCCGTGTTACTGGGGCGGGTTGCCGTGCTTGCGCGCGGGAAGATCGGCATGCTTGGTCCGCAGCATCTGCAACGCCCGGATCAGCGTGTACCGGGTGGCCGCCGGATCGATCACGTCATCGACCAGACCCCGCTCAGCCGCGTAGTACGGATGCATCAACTCGTCCTTGTACTGCTTCACCATCTGCGCCCGCATCACCTCCGGATCCGGCGCCTCCGCGATCTGACGCCGGAAGATCACATTCGCCGCACCCTCCGCCCCCATCACCGCGATCTCGTTCGTCGGCCACGCATACGACAGATCCGCCCCCACACTGCGCGAATCCATCACGATGTACGCCCCCCCGTACGCCTTCCGCAGAATCAACTGAATCCGCGGCACCGTCGCGTTGCAGTACGCGTACAACAGCTTCGCCCCGTGCCGGATGATCCCCCCGTGCTCCTGATCCACCCCCGGCAGGAACCCCGGCACATCCAGCATCGTCACCAACGGAATATTGAACGCGTCACACATCTGCACAAACCGCGCCGCCTTCTCCGACGCGTGGATGTCCAGCACCCCCGCCAACGACTGCGGCTGATTCGCCACAACCCCCACCACCTGACCGTCCAACCGCGTCAACGCACAGATCACATTCGT